>CAOKPU010000043.1 GCA_948470755.1 uncultured Lachnospiraceae bacterium
ATTCACTGGTGTTGCAGCGATTTTATTATTCATGAACTGTCAAAGATGGGATTATTATACCCCATGACACTTCCACAAGCAATAGTTTATCCCTATTCTACTGATTCAATATTGTCTTTTCTATTCTGTCCAATGCCCTCTCATTTTCCTGCTGGCACAAAGCGAGTACTTCCTCATCCCCTTCCTTTGCCGCCATGCTGGTATCGGCCCCCAACTGCACAAAACAGATATAATTGTCTATCACTTCGATCCTGGAAGCCTGTACTTTTCCTAATTCCTGCGGACGGTCTTTAAATTTTACCATCAGCCCTTCCCTGTATTCATTTAAAAGCATTTCTATTTCTTCCATATATTCCTGCTTTACCTTCAGGATTATCATTGCATCAATATCGGTTTCCACGTTCAATTTTTCCGCCAGATAATCATCGATCATCTCCTCTTTGATCCCTGTCTCCACTTCCAGTTCTTCTATAGTAAGCTGCTTGTCCGGCCAATAATTCTCTCCCAATATTTTCACGACTTCCTTTTTAATTTCTTTCATGGGGATATATGCGCTGACCCCTTCTCTCCCCTGGCCTTTCCCTTCCGTCCCATCCCGTCTTACGTTTTCCACACGGCTGGTATTGGAATCCGACACTTCTTCCTCCCCACATCCCGTTATCATACAAACATTCAAAACACATATGACCATAACTGCTAATAGCGCCTTAATACATATACGTTCTCTCATAATCTCCTCCATTCATCCCAAACCCTTACGTCCATATCTGCTACCGGAATACTTCCGGGATCCCTGCCGTGAACCTTAGAATTTTTCTTTACTCTTTCATTATTTCCCAATTTATAAAACTTATCCCAGTTAAACAAATTAAGAAAGTATAAATATTCCCGATTCCTGCCAATAATTGTTATGAAACCCATTTAGACTATGATATAATGAGCGTTAGTGATGAGGGATGCTCGCATGTCCGACGAATGGCGATCATGAATCCCTGGTTCATGATATAATGAGCGTTGGCAGCAAAGGACGCGAGTTTAACAATATGCAGGAAAGGTGCTTTATTATCGATGCTTTTTAATTCCTATATTTTCATTTTCATCTTTTTACCCCTTGCCCTCTTTGGATGGTATGGGCTTAACCGGATAAAAAAATATGAAACGGCAAAGGTATTTTTAACCGGGATGTCCTTATGGTTTTACGGCTATTTTAATACCTATTATCTTGTTATCATTATTTCCAGCATTCTGGTTAATTACTTTATCAGCTATTTATTGACTTTTTCCAGGACAAAAACAACGGGACAGATAGGATTATTTGCCGGGATCGGCATAAACCTGGCAATCCTTTTTTACTTTAAATATTTTGATTTTTTTATTGAAAATATCAATTACCTTTTCCGGGCGGACTTTAATTTAAAACATATCCTCCTTCCCCTTGGTATCAGTTTCTTTACTTTCCAACAACTTTCTTTTATTATTGACCGCTGCACCGGAAAATCGGGACATTACTCTTTTACCAACTATGCTGCTTTCGTTACTTTTTTCCCTCAACTCATTGCAGGGCCTATCGTGTTATATAAAGAAATTATTCCTCAATTCGATGATCTGCAAAAGCGGGATTTCAACATAGATAACTTTGCCAAAGGGATTTCCTTATTTGTATTAGGATTGGGAAAGAAAGTGCTATTGGCAGACACTCTCGCCCTGGCGACTAATTTTGGTTTCGAGCAAACCTATTTTTTAGATGCGCCTTCCACTTTACTTGTCATCCTATCCTATACCTTTCAGATTTATTTTGACTTCAGCGGCTACAGCGATATGGCAATGGGGCTTGGATACATGTTCAACATCAAACTCCCTGTGAACTTTCATTCGCCTTATAAAGCCTGTTGCGTGAAAGAACTTTGGCAGCGTTGGCATATTACCCTATCCCGCTTTTTTATCACTTATGTCTATATTCCTTTAGGCGGCAGCAAAAAAGGGAAAGCCAGGACAATCTTCAATACTATGGTTATTTTTGCTTTAAGCGGCTTATGGCACGGTGCCAATTGGACTTATGTTGCCTGGGGCGTCATGCAGGGGCTTCTGGTCGTATGGGATAATCTCGGCATTATAGGAATTAGGGGAACAAAAGAAAAAAAACAGCCCCTTCTTTTTATCCCAAGATGGCTTGGATGGGTTTTTACTTTTTCTTTTTTTAATTTATCCTTATTTTTCTTTCGGAGCCAGAATATGGCTTATGCTTTTCAAATGTTTAAAAATCTGTTTTCTTTCAAAAATACAGGATATATCTACAAACTGGCTGCCAATATGGATATCCCCGAGTTTTATATATTCAAACAGGCAATTACCATGTTCGCCCCCGATATGCTGAATCTGTCATACCTGATACTTTTCCTGCTGATATTGGCGGTCAGCGCTTTTATATTGACAAGGAAAAATGCCCTGCAGATAGTGGAAACCACAGATTACGGCCCGGGATTTTGCCGCTGCATCGTTATCCTGTTCGTTTGGTGCCTCATTTCTTTTTCACAAGTCAGCACTTTTATTTATTTTAACTTTTAATGCCCAGATTTTATTAAGGAAAGGATTTCAGATTCTATGTTTAAACCATATGCAAAATCAAATAATCCATCCGGATATTTTGTAAGATATTTTTTTGGAAGGACATTATTTCTTATGATTATCATAGGAGCCGCCGTTGTCCTGATCGACCCTTTTTTTCATTATCATAAACCCTGGTTCGGCTTAAAGGCAGTCCTTACCGATAAAGAATATCAATGCATCGGTTCATTAAGGAATTTTGATTATGACAGCCTGATTGTCGGCTCTTCCGTAGCCGAAAATTACTATAACGGTTGGTTTAACGAGGGCTTTGGCTGCACTGCCATAAAAGCCGTCCGTTCTTATGGGGCTACTGCCGACTTATGCTATCTGCTGGATGCCGCATACGAAAATCATCATTTAAAATATATATTTTACAGCATGGACACTTCTTCTTTGGCGGCCGACCCATCCCCTACTTACGAATTAACAGGCTGCCCCATGTACTTATACAATAAAAATTATTTTGATGATGTGAAATATTTATATAACAAAGGAGTAATTTTTGAAAAAATACCATATATGATAGCGAATTCCGTCATAGGAAATTACGACTCCAATGATTCCTATAACTGGGCGCAATGGAAAGAATTTAACCAGGATATGGCTCTTGGCCTTTATATCCGCACCCCAGGCATCGCCCCGATGAAAGAAAAAACATATTATCAGGAACTATTGGATGCAAATATCGGCTTAATCAGAAAGCAAATAGAAACCCACCCCGAAACTCAGTTTAAAATATTTTTTCCCGCTTATTCCATGCTTTTCTGGGACAACCTATACCGCACCGGAGATTTGGAAGCCTATCTGTATAATATGGAGCAGGCCATTGCTTCTTTTCTGCCGTACCATAATGTGGAGATATATTATTTCCAAGATAAAAGGGAAATCGTCACAAATCTGGAAAATTATATGGATACCCTGCATTTTTCACCGGAAATCAATCAATACATGGCAGAACAGATCATTGCCGGAAATGATAAACTAACTGAAGAAAATTATAAAAAACGTCTTTCCGACATGAAAGAATTCGCTTATGAAATTGTCCACGAACTTATATTGCCTTATGAAAATCTGATAAAAACAGGATAAAAAAAGCCCTGCCGGCCTCTCTAAGAGGATGGCAAGGCTTTTTCTTTCAGATTCAAAAACCAATCTGCTTTTATTATTCAGCAGTTTCTAAATTTTCTTCTGTTTCTGCATTAGCATCAGCTTCGCCTTCAACTGCGGCTTCTGCATCTTCTGCCGTTTCATTTTCTGCTGCAGCGCCAGCTTCTGTTTCCGTTTCCGTAGTTTCAGCTTCTGCAGTTTCTTCTGTATCTGCTACATCTTCTGCTGCAGCATTGTCTTCCGCTTCTGCCTCATTTTCTGTTCCTTCCGTGCTTTCTGCACCTTCCACATCCTCTGCTGCCGTTTCATCTTCCACATCTGCCTCTGTCTCTACAACAGGTTCTGCTGCAGGAGCGTCTGCTTCGGTATTCCCGCAAGCCATCATCAATGTTGCGCATGTTGCCGCTGCTGTCAATAACATAACCACTTTCTTTTTCATAATTTTTCTCCTCCTGAATCAATAAAAAATTATTTTGCCAGATTGGGATTCTTATGTATTTTCTCATCCCTTATGGCATGTAAACATACTATGGCATAAATGTGTCTAAATTGTGAACAAAATCTTGAGAATTTATGAACTCTTGATGCCAGGATAAAATATTATCTTGACATCGACGAAACCTTGTATGTAATATCAAATTAATTTTATGAATAGAAAGGACTTTATAATATGAAATTCATTTCCTGGAATGTAAATGGTCTTCGGGCCTGTACCGGCAAAGGTTTTATTGATTTTTTTATGCAGGAAAATGCGGATATTTTCTGCATTCAAGAAACAAAGTTGCAAAAAGGGCAGATTGATCTGGATCTGCCCGGATATTTTCAATATTGGAATTATGCCGAAAAAAAAGGATATTCCGGAACTGCTGTTTTTACAAAAAAAGAACCTGTCTCCATCATTTACGGCATAGGCATAGAAGAACACGATCATGAAGGAAGGGTAATTACGCTGGAGTATGAAGATTTTTATATGATAACGGTCTATACCCCTAATTCCCAGGACGGGCTGGCAAGGCTTCCCTACCGCATGAAATGGGAGGAAGATTTCCTTTCTTATATCAAGGGGCTGGAAATAAAAAAACCAGTCATCTTTTGCGGCGACCTGAATGTGGCCCACAAAGAAATCGATTTAAAAAATCCTAAAACAAATCGCAAAAACGCTGGTTTTACGGATGAAGAAAGACAAAAATTTACGGAAATGACAAACGCCGGCTTCATTGATACTTTCCGTTATTTTTATCCGGACAAAGAAGGGATTTATTCCTGGTGGTCATACCGTTTCAGCGCCCGGGCAAAGAATGCCGGGTGGCGCATTGATTATTTCCTCGTATCGGAAATTTTAAAAGAACGTTTAAAAGACGCCCTTATTTATACGGACGTCTTCGGTTCCGACCATTGCCCTGTAGGATTAATCATAGAATAAATACCTAATCTCTTGTTCAAAAAAGCAGTTTGGCAGATTGCCCGAATTCCTTTTGGCAATCTGCCATTAAATGTTTAAGCAAAGAACCTTTACTTCCCATTTCCGTGCCGTTGCTCGCATCATTAATGGACATTTATTCATTTTTTGCCATTTCTGCCGGCAATTCCTGCATTCGCTGCGCTTCTAACAACGTCTCTTCCATCTCAGAAGACCCATCATAATATCGAAGCAGCAGCCCTACCACTCTCGTATAGCTCAATATTCCATCTTCTACGCCGTTTAACACCATAGATGTCTCTGAAAGCTTATCTGAAACTTTATCCACTACTTCTGTTTTTATCACAGCTTTTTCCTCTACCTTCTCCCACGTATCCTCTTCTAAAAATATATTTTCCGCCTTTACTTGCGGTGAAATATTCACATGCGATAAATAGATTTCTTTGTTTTTCCCGATTGCCCTATAAAATTCATTATCGATATAATTTAAAACGCTTAAATATCCACTGTACTGAAAAGATATATCCGGGGAATGGATGCATGCAAGAAAGCCTATCATATTCGCCTCTTCCTCATACATAAACCCTTTTAAATGGGCATATTCATGACAGATTGTAGCCGGCCGGTTGATCTGATGCATCAGCTTATTATAATTCACTTCCATTGAAAATGGGAAAAAATATCCTTTCATCATCTGTTGGCTGAAAAAACCGGAAAAAGTAAATGGTTTCGGCTGTGGATAATATCCGGCAAGCCGCGAACATTCTTCACTGAGGTTCCGCATACAATCCATGGCGGCCGCTTCCATATTCTCCGGGTAAATGATATTTCCGTTTTCATCCCTGTCTACCCGGGCCGCAAGCTCGTTAGCCTTTATCACCACATAATCCCTTAACTTTGTCAGTTCCTCTAATGTATACTCTTTCGATAAGAGCTCTTCTATTAAAAGATCTTCCGTTGTTTCCCTGCATAAGATTCCATATTTTTCCTCCAATGTAGAACAATGATAAGGAATAAAGCAGTTTAACGTCATCACGATACATACTCCGGCAAGAATCCATAGATAGGAAATAAAAAAATTTCTGTAAAATTTATTGATCCTGCTTTCTTTTCTATCTTTTTTTTCGATAAAAAAGAAAATTCGGAGCATTTTTTTTAACAAGAACATAACAACAACCGATAATATCAACAATAAAGCGGCTGCTGTAAGGATAACCCCTGCCGCTATCATAATTTCCCCTACCGAAAAAGGAAAGATCCCCATCAATCTTCCGTATGTATCCACCCACAATGGATAGATATTATCTACATAAAAATCACAAAAATCCGTACTTTTCCATGCCAGGATATTCATTACCACCGTTAAAACAAAAATCCCGCACAACACCAGATACCTTTTCTTTATTCCGGGCATTTTTTTCATCCGGAAATCCCGCCGTACCATCCGCATACCCCCTATGCAATTTCCGCTCTCCTATAAAATCAGGATAACATACGAATATTACATGGGAATGATAATTTGTGAATTTTTTGTAAATATTTTATATAAAAATATACATATCATGTTCTATTTTGGTAAATATATACAAAATTATTTCATTTCCTTCAACACACTGACACACAATGGCACTGCCAAAGCAAAAGATAAAAGATCTGAAACCGTCTGGCACATTTCCACGCCGGTCAATCCAAATATTCCGGGCAAGATCAATATTAAAGGAATAAAGAATATTCCCTGCCTTGCTGCCGCCAGGATAGATGCTTTCAAAGCTTTTCCAATAGACTGCAGCATCATATTGGACATCACGATCCATCCCGTCAAAGGAAACACCATGCATTGCAGGCGCAGGGCCATAGCTCCTATTGCGATCACTTCTTCATCGCCTTTCCGGAACATAGCGATAATTTCAGGCGCAAACACAGCTCCCACTATGGAAATGCCAATTAAAAACATAGTCGCGTATTTTACGCAAAATGTAAAACCTTCCCTTACACGTTGATACAATTTTGCCCCATAATTAAAGCCGCATACAGGCTGGAACCCCTGGCCAAAGCCGATCAATGCCGAACTGGCAAACATGGAAACTCTGGATACAATAGACATTCCCGCGATCGCGGCATCCCCATAAATCCCTGCCCCATGATTCAGAAGGATCCCGGATATACTCGCCAACCCCTGGCGGCATAAAGACGGAACGCCTCCCCGGCAGATTTCTTTTACATAATGGCTGTTTGGTTTAAAATTACAAAACCGTATTTTTATATTGCCGCCCTTCCTGCTTTGATACAGTAAAAGCATAAAACTACAGAATTGGCTGATAACCGTTGCCGCAGCCGCTCCTGCCACTCCCATGCCGCAAACAAAGATCAGCAGGGGATCCAATATAATATTAATCAACGCGCCCGTAACAATACCGACCATCGCATATGCCGCGCTGCCCTGAAAACGAAGCTGATTATTTAATACTAATGATGAAGTCATAACAGGAGCCCCTATCAGGATGATCCTTAAATAAGATTCCGTATAAGGCAGTATAGTCGGGGTAGAACCAAGAGCCACCGCTAACGGCTTTAAAAAAAGCATCCCTCCGGCCATTACCACAATCCCGCAAAGAAAAGCAAGGAAAAAACCGTTTGCGGCCATTGTCGCTGCTTCCTCAAAATCTTTTGCTCCCAAACGCCTGGAAATATAATTCCCCGAACCATGGCCAAAGAAAAACCCCAATGCCTGGATCAACGCCATTACCGAAAATACAATCCCTACAGCCGCCGTAGACTGGGTATTGATCTTGCCTACAAAAAAAGTATCCGCCATATTGTAAAACGAAGTTACCAGCATACTGATAATCGTCGGTACGGCCAATTCCCCAATCAAACGGGGGACCGGAGTTTCCGTCATGTATATATATTTTTCTTCCTGCTGCATTCCAACCACTTCTTTCTATTATTCTTCAATTGCTTTCTGTTTCCATTTCCCCCATTTATAACATACAAATGTTATCACTGCCCCCAATGTCCATGAAACGAGTAAAGAAATAAATACGCTCTCACAGCGTCCGCCCGGATATAGATCGCTTCTTGTTATATATGCAATTCCATAAGCTACCGGTACACGGATAGCCACCGTCGTAACCAAAGAAATCCACATAGGGGTCATTGTATCCCCGGCCCCCCTCATAATGCCTGACAAAGACTGGGTAACTGCCATCGCAATATACCCCACGGCAAGGATCCGCATCATACGCATACTCATATCCACCAGTTCCGTCGTTTCCGTAAAAATACCCATCAACTGCTTCCCAAAAATAAGGATCAGCGCGGTAATTACGGCAGATACCCCCATGGCAATAAACGTACCTTGTTTTGCCCCCTGCTCCACCCGGCCGAATTCCCGCGCGCCTACGTTCTGACCGGCATATGTGGTCATGGCCGTACCAAAGGAAAAATTCGGCATCATAGCAAAACCGTCCACTCTCATCACAATTACATTAGCGGCAATAAACATTTCCCCAAAACTGTTTGTCAGGGACTGTACGATGATCATTGCCATGGAAAAGATTGCCTGCGTCAATCCGGAAGGAAATCCAAGCCGGATTGTCATCCGTGCGTACTTTTTATGTAACTTTAAATATTTTTTCTTAAAATCAAAAATATCCGACATTTTAAGAAGCTTTAAAAAGCAAAGGACCGCGGACAGAGCCTGCGCAATAGCCGTAGCTAAAGCCACCCCTGCCACACCCATATCAAAACTGGCGACAAATAAAATATCCAGTACGATATTCACTACGGTAGCAACCAATAAATAGATAAGGGCAGATACCGAATCCCCCAGTCCTCTGAGGACGCCGCCAAGGATATTATAATACGCCATACCCAGGATTCCGATAAAAATAATATTTAAATAAGATTTACACCATCCCAATATTGTTTCCGGCGTATCCAAAAGCTCCAGCAAAGGCCCTGATACGAGAGGCCCTATTATCATAATGATCAGAGAGGAAATCGCCGTCAATGTCACGCAGCTCCCTATCGTACCGGATAGGTCTTCTCTTTGCTTCGCCCCGAAATATTGGGAAACCATAATGCCTGCCCCTACGGAAATACCTATAAACAACACAAGAAGCAAATTTAAAATCGGCGCCGCGCTTCCCACTGCCGCCAAAGCATTGTCCCCCACATATCTGCCGACAATTACGCTGTCCGCCGTATTATATAATTGTTGGGCAATGTTCCCGATCAACATTGGGACTGCAAATGCTACAATCCGCTTTCCGGGATTCCCTGTCGTCATATCAATAGGCGCAAAAATTTTTTGTAATTTAATCAATTTTGTATTGTTCATATCTACCTCATACTTTATAAAATATTAAGAATTTTTTCTTCATTTTTCTTCAATCCATGCCATAATATAGCTATAATAGACATATTTAATAACGATAACATTTATTGTACAAGATTATAAAAATAATAGCAACAACCGGACTATTTTTAGGAGAAAATGAATCTATGAAAACGATAACTTATGTAAAAAATTTATTTATCATACTCTTATCAACGATATTCCTTTTTTTTCCTTTGGCAGGATGCGCTTCTTCTTCCCCTGAACCGATTAAAGAAGAAAACATGGATTCCTGCCAAATTACCATCCCGGGAATTTCAAAAGAATATACTCTTCTATACTTAACGGATACCCATATTGTCCTGCCGGAAACGGAAGCTTCCCAGGAAATCAAAGAATATTCGGGCAAACGCCTTTCCCAGTTTACAGAAGAAAGCGGGATTATTTCTTCCGATTTATTTTTGTCATGGATATCTTACGCTAATGAAAATAAATTGGATGCTTTACTTCTTGGAGGGGACATTATCGATTCCCCTTCCCCTGCAAACATAGAATATCTGGGAAATTCCCTGGGAAATCTGGAAATCCCTTATATTTACGCTTTAGGAAATCATGACTGGACTTATCCATGGGAATACATGACAGAAAAAGGCGAAAATGATTACCTTCCTTTGCTTACTCCTTACATGAAAAATTATACATCCGGAGAATATTCATCTACGGGCAATACCTCCATCCATTTCCTGGAAATGGATGACTTTCTCGTTGTTGCGGTAAATAACAGCAATAATCAGATTCATCCCGATGCCCTGGAAGAATACAAAGCAATCCTTCAAAAAGGAAAACCGGTAATCCTTTTGCTCCATGTACCATTTTATACGGATCCCCTCCTTTCCAAAACCTCATCCGTCTGGTCTAACGGGGTAGTATTAGGCGGCGGCGTCCATGGAGGGATATATCCAAATGATGTCTCTGCAGAGTTTATCGCTTTAACTACGGCCAAAGACAGCCCTGTAGCCGCAGTTCTTGCCGGACATGTCCATCTTTCCGACAGATCCGGCATACAAGGGGAAAAAGAAATCCCTCAAATCACAGGAGACGCCGGCTTTAAAGGAAAAGGGACCATTATCCACATTTCCCCTTAAAATCCTTGCATATATTTCAAGTACCGATTTCGACAATTAATCATAAGATATAACAAATCATTAAATAAGGACTTTGTTATGTATTTGTTTTTCGGTATTTTTTTCCTGATACTTCTTTTTTTCTTTTTCCTCAATCATTGGCGCAGAAAAAAAATTATCAAAAAAATATGCTGCATGTCTACGAAAGAAAAATGCTGTCTCCTGGATGAGCTGATTGAACCTTTTGGTTTCTGCTATGTAGCGTCACAGGATATTTTTACTTCCCATATCAATGCAATGCAGAGGGAATTCGGCTACTGTTCTTTATACGATAAAGCCGCCCTCGCTTTCCACATGGTTTTCGACTGCCTGCCTGTCTATTTTAACTATGACGGCAGGACATGGCTGATAGAATTCTGGAAAGGGCAATACGGAATCAACACCGGCGGGGAAATCGGTCTTTACTATGCCGATGATATCGTACCTGAATCGAAATGGGATGAAACTCTCTTTCACAGCGTAGAAAACAAAGATATGGCAGGGCTTTCTTTTAACCTCTTTAGAAAAGGCATGGGAATTGCCGATGTAGGAGCCAGACATTGGTGGCTGACTGCTTTCTCGGTAGGCCGTTTCTCCAACCCGGAAGATTTATATATGCGGGCCGGGATTTCTTTCCCTCATTGCAGTATGGCCGAAGCTTTTGTAGAAGGCCTGATAAATGCCGGTTATTGCCGCAGAGATATTTCTCTCTGCCATAATACTGTTACTTTCTCCTTTACAAAATCTTTTATAAAACACGGATGCTTAAGACGTTTAAGGATCCGTCTGGTACAGTGTATCAACCATTTTTGGTGTAATGTATATCTGTTTGTTACCAGACCTTTTTGCCTTTCTTTAGATAAAATCTTATATCTGTACTATTATCTTCCTTTTGCATTCCGGAAAACGCTTCGTGTGAAAAAGTATAAAAAAAGAAAAAGAAGGTAGGTTTATGGGCTATTATTCACGCATTTCCAGATCTTTTGAGGGAGCTTTAAGGCTCCCTCTTACAGAACGCTCCAAATATGTATTGATCAGCGACTGTCATCGGGGAATAGGGAATTCCAATGATAATTTTTTAAAAAATCAAAACCTCTATTTTGCCGCTTTGCAGCACTACTATAAGATGGGATACACTTATATTGAGTTAGGAGATGGGGATGAATTATGGGAAAACCGTAGCATGAAACAAATCATCGAAGTACACAGCAATATTTTCCTGCTCCTTTCCCGATTTTATGAACAAGGCCGTCTATATATGCTTTACGGGAATCATGATATGATAAAAAAGAATAAGCGTTATATAGAAAAACATTACCACCATTGCCATTGTATCCCGGAAGATAAGCTCCACTCGGATAAAGAAGCATCCATCCCCAATATCCCCTTTTATTCCGGCATTATTTTAGAAAGCAATCTTCCTATGGATATCTATCTCACCCACGGTCATCAGACGGATGTATTCAATTCATCCCTATGGCGCCTATCCCGTTTTCTGGTGCGCTACCTCTGGAAGCCTTTGGAACATTTCGGGGTCCTTGATCCTACCAGCGCCGCCAAAAATTATACAAGAAAGCATAAAGCGGAAGAACGGCTCCATCATTGGGCAAAAGAGGAGAACCATATCCTCATTACCGGACACACCCATCGTCCTGCCCTTTCGGAAGAAGACCGTTATTACTACAACAGCGGAAGCTGCGTTCACCCCCGCTGTATTACCTGTTTGGAAATCGAACGAAAATGCATCCGCTTAGTGAAATGGACTCTTGCAGCCAGAAATGATATGAGCCTTTACGTATCCAGGGAAATACTTGCCGGCCCGGTGCCGCTGAACCGGCAGTAAAAATCCTTTTATTTTTTATGCAGGACAAAAGCTTCATATGGTTTAAGCTCTACCGTTTTACCTTCATAAGAATTTTCCCTGTTGGATATCATGCATACGGAACCGACAAACTCCTCCGGCATCCGGAATGCAATTTCTTTATCTGAAAAACTGCATACTACCAACAATTTTTCCTGATCCAATGTCCTCGTATAAACAAACAAGTCCTCACTATCCTCCAGAAGCAGCTCATATCTTCCATAGACGATAACCGGATTCTGTTTTCTTAGGGCAATCAATTTTTTATAATAATGAAAAACAGAATCCATATCCGCCGTTTCCGCTTTGGCATTAATCTCTTTATAATTAGGGTTCACCCCAATCCAAGGGGTTCCTGTGGTAAATCCCGCATTTTCCGTATCGTCCCATTGTACCGGAGTCCTGGCGTTATCCCTGCTTTTTCCTACAAGACAGGGCCAGAATAATTCGTGGGACACAAGGCCCCCCTTACACCATTCTTCATAAGCATGGATACTTTCAATATCACGGAAATCCTCCATTTTTTCAAACGGATAATTCGTCATCCCAAGTTCTTCCCCTTGATAAATATAAGGGGAACCTTGCATCATATGCAGACAAGTAGCCAGCATTTTTGCCGATAGATCCCTGTACTGAGGCCTGTCATCCCCAAACCGGGAAACCGCCCTGGGTTGGTCATGGTTATCCCAAAACAAGCTGTTCCATGCCTTTCCATATAATTCCACCTGCCATCTTGACATAATCTTCTTCAAATTGACAAGGGATACTTTCTCATCCGTCCATTTTCCGTATTTCCCATCGCTTTCCACATGTTCAAATTGGAATACCATATTTAATTCATGGGAATCCTCCCCCGCATACCGCTTTGCCAGATCCGTAGTCACTCCCGGCGTTTCCCCTACAGTCATGATATCGTATTTCGACAATACTTTTTCATTCATCTCCTGCAGATAATCATGAACCTTCGGACCGTTTACACAATAAGGGTTCGGGTTTCCATAAATCCCGTTTACCTCCCCGTCCGGCATCTCTTTCGTTTTTGATATCATGCTGATAACATCCATACGGAATCCGTCAATCCCCTTGTCGCACCACCATGTCATCATATCAAATACTTCCTGACGCACTTTTGGATTCTCCCAATTCAAATCGGGTTGTTTTTTTGAAAACATATGCAAATAATACATCGCCGTTTCTTCGTCATATTCCCATGCGGAGCCTCCAAAACAAGCGCCCCAGTTATTAGGAGGCATACCATCTTCTTTCCCTTCCCGCCAGATATAATAATCCCTATAAGGATTATCCTTGGATTTCCTGCTTTCCATAAACCATTTATGTTCATCGGATGTATGGTTTACCACCAAGTCCATTACAATACGGATCCCCCTTTTATGAGCCTCTTCCAGCATTTCATCAAAATCTTCCATTGTCCCGAACTCATCCATAATGGATTGATAATCGCTGATATCATATCCGTTGTCATCGTTGGGGGATTGATATACCGGGGAAAGCCAGATTACATCAACGCCCAGATATTTTAAATAATCCAATCTGCCTGTAATCCCTTTCAAATCCCCAATCCCGTCTCCATTGCTGTCCATAAAACTGCGGGGATAAATCTGATAAATTACCGCTTCTTTCCACCATGTTTCCATCATAAAAATCCTCCGTCCTTTCCCGGTTAATTTTATTTTCTAATATATTTGGTTATCAAAAAACCTATCCTTTTTCATAACTTAATTATATTAAGAAAAATGAGGAAATTCTTACAATTTTATGATTAAAAAATACATTATTTTGATTTTTTAATCTACAGTTTCCATCTTTTCAAAATTGATCGTGGCAATTGCCATCATACCTGCCGTCAAAAAAACCACCACGCCAATTAAAACAACCAAACCTGCTTCCATAGAGATCAATGATCCGATTGCCGCTCCTGCAATCCCCATACCAATTATAATCCCTTCAAACAATACCCTTGCATACTGCTTTCCCGTATTTCCTAAAAGGTTGCCCAGAAATGCTTCCACCATCACTTCCGCATAAAGCTTGCAAGCCTGCAGGCATACATATACCGCGATGATCAGAAAAATCTGCAGGACAGGAAGGCCGAGGACAATCCCGGAAGGAAGCGTAATCAAACACCCATCGATCAATGATCTTACATGTTCCATTAAGGTAGCATACCATAATTTACACAAAGCCGTATCCGGTATCAGGTACGTATAAGGCTTTTTCAGTTCCTTCCCCCATTTTCCGGGATATCCGGAAAAAATAAAGGTAAGATAAGCCATCACCCCTAAAATGACAAAAGGAATATATCCGTTAAAACTGCCTTTATAAGCCAGGACTGCCAATCCTATGCCAAGGCAAAGACAGACCAAAGTATAAAAACCAAAAATAAAAAACTTATTCTTTTTATATTCCAGAAGCTGCCTGTAAAAAATAGCCTTCGCATATTTTCCTTTATAAGAGACGCTTGCCTTCCCATACTTCTTTTTCCACCCTATAAAAGCTACTTCTCCTGCCTTCCCTTTTTTTCTCGCTATTTCATAGTCCTCGGCAAACTTTATGGCATCTTCAAAATAATCCCCTGTACATTTCATACGAAAAGCTGCAACAAACAAAACAGCAACTGACCCAAAATATAATATTGAACAAATTATATTTACTGTTTCAGGCCCCATAAACAACAGGTGAAGAAAAGCAATATTCCAGCCGATAATAGGAACCATTTGAATCACCGGGCTATGAAGATAATCCGCCACGCCGCGAAAGCTGGCGCCTTCCCTCATATATACCCCAATGCCTATTATTATAAAAATCCCAATTAAAAGATACATAAAAATCTGTACAAAGAGCATTTGCCTTTTATCCAATTTCTCATTTCCATAACAAAGGATCATCATAGATGCTTCCAGTATATTTTCTATAACGGAAGAAAACAAAAAATACACCCCCATCTTCCATACGGGCATATTAAGCCATAATACCCCTCCAATTGCCAATATTATATATAATATAAGCATGATGCCCACATTTTTTAAATGGGAATATAATAAGAGTATTTTAGGGCTGATAGGGGAGGGAAAAAGAAAATGGATATCCGGTTCCCTGAAAACAAGCCCCTTCCTTTTGCTGTATGAAATCAGATTAGAAGGAATTAAAATAAAAACAAGCGCTGTCAGAATTGCTGTCAGGAACGATGCATTATCCACATCAATCATTTTAAAAATAACAGGAAAAGAACTAAAAACCGCATATAAATAAAATGCAATAAATGCTATATATATATAAGTCACCGGTTTTTTCAATGCCTTTTTTAAACGATTTTTAAAAATCTTTCTATAAAGATAGAAAATTACTGATATTTTATTTAATATTATTTCCATTTTCTTCTCCATTCCATAACGAATTTGCGGCTAATAACATTCGGTTAAAAATCATGATTATCTCATTCCTTTTTATCCGTAACATGGAAAAACAAATCTTCCAAATCTTCTTCCTTTACGTCATCTTTTTTATAAGATGCGATAATATGTCCTTTATCCATAACAAACATAACATCCCACAGCTCTTTTACCATTTCCAGCATATGGGTGCTGATCAACACCGTTACCCCTGCTTGTTTTAATTCCAGAACTATCTGTTTTAATTCTTTAATTGCCGCAGGATCCAATCCAACCATAGGCTCATCCAATAATATCACCTTTGGGCGGACGATTAACGCACAGCATATACTTACCTTCTGCATCATCCCTTTTGAAAGCTCGTTCCCTAATTTATCCTGCTTATCCAACAATTCAAACCTTTCAAAAAGCCTTTTTATATCTTCTTCCGTAACCGAAAGGTTATAAGCATGAATAATAAATTCCATATGTTCCCTCACGGTAAGGGCTTCATACATAGCAGGCATTTCCGGCACATAGGCAAAAACTTTCTTTGCTTCCAGGGTTTTCGCATCCGTACCCTTAATCAATATTTTCCCATCATAACGCAACAACCCGGCAATACTCTTTATCACTGTAGATTTCCCCGCGCCATTTGGCCCAAGAAGTATTCCTATTTCCCCGTCTGAAACAGAAAAACTTACATTATCCGCCGCTTTATATTTCCCGTATGCTTTTGTCAAATCTATGATTTCCAACATTCTTAAAAAATTCCTTTCTTTCCTATTTAGATGCAATAAATGATAAGAAAAACATACATTTATTGGATTTATTATTGAATACATTATATTTATTACATTAATTTAGAATTCCTGCTTTGTCAATCAAAAACCCCGCTGCTTTACAGCGGGGCCTTTTATCATACCAATCTTTAAGACTAACTCTCCCATTTCAAAACAATTAAGGGGTATAAGCTTTTAAATATCCTTTCAGATCCATTTCTATTTCCTGAAAAACTGCATCTGCGGCTTGTTTTAAATCAGGCAGCACATCTGTCTTTGACTTCCGGGATTTTTTTACATTCCCCCTTTGGCTTTCCGCTTTTTCCTGCTTAAGATCCTCTCTACTTTCCAATTCAGCGGCTTCTTCCGGAATTTCATTTTCTTCCTGATCTAAGCTTTCCGCTTCGCTGTTTTTCAAACCTTCCTCAAGTCCTTCTCCCCGTCCTGCTTTTTCTTTTGTTTCTTCCGCCAGTTCTTCTTCCGTAGGCAACGCCTTATATTTACCGGAACGGACAAATTCCATATATTCATCTTGAATACCCATTGTCCTCCTGAGGATCTTTTCCATGAGAGCCCTTTTTTGCCCTTCCGGGATATTCGGATTATTTTTGACAGATTTTGCTTCCGCCAGAAAGCCGTTCATTTTAGCCATTTTAAGCTTTTCCACATCTTCCTTAGTTTTACATGATTCCATCTGTCTCTTATAAGCTTCTCTTTCATTTTTTAGTTCTACATATTCTTTATACTTTTGAGGGCATTTCTGTTGAAGATAAGTAATTTCTTCCGGAGTAAGCAATCCTCCGGCTTTTAACTTTGCATCAATAGAAGACATCTGCCTGCTCTCCCGCATTTTCTGTAAGTCTTCCTTATACTTCTGAATTTGCTTTGCCTGAGGATCCATTTCCTTTTTCAATACATTGCCGTCTTTTTTCTTTTGCTGCCACTTATGATCCATTTGTGCTATTTTGACTGTATTACGGATTGTACCAATAATCGGTAGCATCATATGCATAACCTCCTTGTCTCCTAACCGCAAATCCTTTTACGGCGCCGCTAATCATTTCCTGTTCATTATAATATATATCGGCAGATAATCAGGAATAATAACTACTTTTCTTCATCCGCAGTATTTTCTATTGTTAAATATTTTAAATCTCCTTTTAAATCGGCAACGGCATAGCTATCCATCTTTCCCTGGATATATTCGGATACCCTTTCACTGGATATCATACCAGAGATATTTTCATCATCCGCTTCATCATAATAGCGTTTCACAAATTCCACTACATAATATTGATTGTTGGCCGCATCTTCCAGTACTACAATATCCCCATTCTTTCTTCCTTCTTCATATAACCACCCGGAAATAACCTGAGGAGTACTGGAATAATACGCCCCTTCCCTCAAAGAAGCGTCCGTTTCTTCATTTTCATAAGTAGCTTTATTCTCATCGGAAGAATTTTCAATGCAAAGTTCTCTGAACCCTTTACCCTCTTTACGCGCTTTCATCATAGCGTCCGCTTTATTTTTTGCATCCATCATAGCTTTATCCAAATCTTCTTCCGATGCATCTTCCCCTGATTCCGCGGCAAATACAAAACTATGATAATCTACCCTGTCATAATTTTGCACATTTTCTTCATAATAATCTTTAATTTCCTGACTATCCGGCGCATTCTGATCAATTAAATAACTATAATATTTTTCCGCAAGGAGCCCTTCCCTGATAAAAGGCTCTATATTCTTTTCTGTAGCATATTTCCCATACATGGACGTATAATAATTACTTACCGATACTCCGGCTGCTTCGGCGCCGGCTGCAATCCCGCTCAAAATATCGGCATAGTCTTCCCCGTCATCATAAGAAAATTGATTTGCTGCCGCATCATCCGTCAATATTTTTGTCTGCCTGATCTGCTCTACGGTAAGCTGGTCAAAATAATCTTTATATGTCATTTCTTCCGTATACTGTTGACTATCCAGATCTTTTGTTGCATCCACTCCCATATAAGAAAGGATAGAGCCGTAGCTTGCCACATAATTGCTTTTTAATAAAGAATAATAATAATCATATTCCAGTTTTGTTACCGAATGGTTTCCTACGGTTATATAGGCGTCTTTCGTAACTGCTTTTTTATTCATAAAAGAAGCAGCAATAGAACCCACAATTGCTATTATAATAACTGCACATACGGCAATCGCCCCAATACGCAGTATTTTAGCGTCTCTTTTGTCTTTCTCTTCCTGCTTTTTCCTTTTTTCCATTTTTCTTTCATATTTTGTCTGGGTTTTTTCCCCGTTATTCGCCTGCGGTTTATTATCTTTCGCCATGAATCGTATTCCTCCTGTTATTCTTGACATAAAATTTTAATAATCCTTATTCTAACACAGATAACCGAAGAATACAAAAAAACTTTCCATAAAAACAATCAAATACCCCGCTGCAAGCAACGGGGTATCAAGATTTCAACTCTGCCAGGCAGCAAGGTATTCGATTGTTTATATAATACGGCCGTCCGCTTCTTTTATCGCAGATGCCGCAACAGCGCCGGATGCAATCATTTCTTTATCTTCACTTCCGTCCGTTGTAATATTGATATTCCTGTTCACCTTTGCATCATAACTTCCTGCTTTTACAATATCCGCAAGGTCGATTCCTACCGTTTCTTTCATAGTTTCAAAAAGCTTTGTCATTACTGCAGGCACGTTATCCGCCACAGAACCCACTCCGTTTGATTGTCCATCCCCTCCGATAATTGTAATCTTGTCAATCTGAGTAAGAGGTTCCGCAATCTTACCGGCAATATCAGGAAGTACTTTGATAAGCATTTCCGCCATAGCTGCATTATTATACTTCTGATATGCTTCCGCTTTCTTTTCCATAGCTTCCGCTTCTGCAATACCTTTTGCGCGGATAGCCTCCGCCTCTGCCTCACCTACCATACGGATCCCGGCAGCCTCCTGCTCTTTGGCAAACTTTTGTGCTTCAGCCTTGGCTTTCATGGCGTCCGCTTCTCTTTCCTGCTCAAATTTTTCGGCTTCCGCTTTTCTCTGCCTTTCATACAGTTCCGCATCCGATTGCTGCTGACGTGCAAACTTATCCGCTTCCGCCCTCTTACGGACTTCCGCATCCAAAGCTTTTTCTCTTACTTCCGCTTCTTTCTGTTTTAAAGTCACTTCCTTTTCCTGCTTTGCAATGCTCGCTTCTGCAGTCGCTATTTCAATCGTCTTCCTCTGCTCCTGTTCCTGAATACGGTACGCTGCATCGGCTTCCGCCTTTTTCGTATCTTCCATTTTCTTTAATTCAGATTTCTGCAAAGAAAGTTCATTATTCTTCTTAGCGATTTCCCTTTCCGCATTTATACGCGCATCGTTTGCCTGACGGTCTGCATCCGCTTTTGCCACTGCAATTTCTTTTTCCGCCTCTGCCTTTGCAATGGCCGCTTTTTTCTTAATCTGGGAAATATTATCAATACCCAGGTCATCAATCACTCCATTGCCGTCCGCAAAATTCTGTACATTAAAACTTACGATATCGAGGCCCATTGCCGCCAGATCCGGTTCTGCATTCTCTTTTACAAGATTAGCAAACTTCTGCCTGTCGCTGACCATTTCCTCCAGCCTCATACGCCCTACAATCTCTCTCATATTGCCTTCCAGCACTTCCCTTGCAATACCCGCTATGTACTGTGTATTCTGGTTCAGGAAATTTTCGGCGGCCAAAGCAAGCCTTTTCGGTTCGCTGCTGATCTTCACATTAACTGCCGCATCCACCTGGATATTAATATAATCTGCGGTAGGAACCGCATTGGATGTTTTCACATCGATTGCAATCAACTTTAGGCTTAGTTTATCCATACGTTCAAAAAACGGGATTTTAACGCTCGCCTTACCTATGATAATCTTCTTTCTAAGACCCGAAATAATAAATGCCGTATCCGGCGGCGCTTTTTTATATCCTGTCACAAGGATAACAATAACTAAAACAATCACTGCCAAAACGGCCAAAATACCAAATAAATTCATATTATGCCCTCCCTCTTTTGTTTATCTTTTGTATATCATATTATGTATTTTTTAATTGAATGTCAATCTAATTATAGTATATTATATAATTTACCAAAAATATGATACCGGATACTATCATAATAAATAGTAAATAATATAAATTCATGATATCCTATTTACAAATCATTTTATTTTAAGGAGATCTTTAACATGAACCAGACAATCCGGGAATTATATGATAGAAAATCCGTACGTGTTTTCACCAATGAACCAATTACCGATGAGGAAAAACAAATCATACTTACCTCTGCCCTGCAGGCTCCTACTGCAGGAAACATGGCTCTTTATTCCATTTTGGATATCCGGGACCAGGGCTTAAAAGATAAACTGGCCGAAAGATGCGATAATCAGCCTTTCATTGCCAAAGCCCCTTTTGTGCTGATTTTTTTGGCGGATTTTCAGAAATGGTACGATATTTTTAATGCTTATTGCGATGAAGCCCCTAAAATACAAGAGGCTGATTTATTCCTTGCCTCTCAGGACTGCGTTATCGCCGCCCAAAATGCTGTCGTCGCCGCCCAATCCATGGGGATTGGTTCATGTTACATCGGGGATATTATGGAAAACTTTGAAATCAACCGGGAGCTTCTTCATCTTCCGAAATATGCCCTTCCTTATTCCATGGTCGTGTTTGGAAGACCCACAAAACAGCAAAAAGACAGAGTGAAACCAAAACGTTTTGCATTAGAGGATATCGTCCATATTAATACTTATCATCAAAAATCCTTAGAACAAACAAAAAAAATATTTGAAAAACAATCCGGAAAAACAGGAAAAGAATTAGAAGAATATATTACTGCTTTCGCAAATAGGAAATTTTATGTAGATTTCAGAAAAGAAATGAACCGTTCCGCAAAAGCTATGATAAAACAATGGACGGACTGATAAAACAATCAAAGACCCTGCTGCTGTACAATGTTACAAGGCTGATGCCTTATTGCCCGCAGCAGGGTTGTTGGCTTAATTCCTGACAGCCTCCGCCAGCAGTTTTACACATAAATCAACGCCAAGCCTTCCGCTGTCCATATATAATTCATAAAATTTAGGATTCCCCCACTCCCAGTTAGTAACTGAATTATAAAATCCGCTTCTTCTTTTATCATTTTTCTTAAGAGCGCTTTCCGCTTCCGATTCTTTTATCCCTTCCCGTTCTATCGCTCTTTTTATTCTCTTTTCCTGATCTGAATGAATAAAAACCCTCAAGCTGTCCGATTTTTCCCTAAGGATATATCCCGATGCCCTTCCTACAATAATGCATTTCCCTTCTTCCGCCGCTTCCTCAATGATACGTTTCTCTTCAAGGAACAATTTATCCGCCAAAGATAGCTCTTTACTGTTAGAAATACCACCCAGAGGAGTCTTGGAAAGATTGAAAAGGAACCCTCCCGGGCTGCTCTCTTCCAGCCCTTCTATCTGTACGGAAGGTATTTTTAAATTTTTAGCTGCTTCCATAAGTATATTCCGGTCATATAGCTTATAACCAAGCTCTTCCGCCAGCTTTCTTCCTATTTCATTCCCTCCACTGGCATATTGACGTTCAATTGTTACAATATTATACATACATACTCCTCCCTTCTGCCCCTATATCTTGACATATAATAGGTTAATACCGATAATTTTTATTTCATATAATTATTATATACACTATTTTCCCATTTCACAATATTTTTTCAGAAAATTACTACTTTGATATAATAAAATCAAAAATTCAATTCTATTATCAAAATTATATGATACAATTAGGATATAACATTTATTTTATGCCGTCTTTATCTTTTTTTCATCCTTTGCATACAAAAGTTTCAAAATAATGGGAGTAGAGATAGATGATATAATAATCAGCAATATCACTGATGTAAAATACACCGGCGTAAGCAGCCCCACCGATAACCCTTTCTGGGATACAATAAGGGCAACCTCTCCCCTCGTCATCATCCCAACGCCAATTTTCAAGGAATCGGACATACTAAATTTACAAATCCTCGCCATCAACCCACACCCTATAATCTTAGCGATCAGCCCTACCGCCACAAAAGCGACGGAAAATATCAGGATACTTGCATTCAGGCTTTCCAAATTTGTTTTTAAACCAATACTTGCAAAAAATACAGGGCCGAATAATATGTAAGAATTAGTATCCATCTTGCTCGCTATGTACTCTGAATCCCTTATGGAACAAAGTATGATGCCTGCTACATACGCCCCGGTAATATCCGCTATCCCAAAATACCGCTCCGCAATATAAGCCATAGCGAGACATAAAGCAAGGCCTGCAATCGGAATACGCCTTGTATGGGGATATCGGTTATCCACCATCTTAAATATCTTATAACAGATAAATCCCACGACAATAGCAAATATAAAGAACAAAACTGTATTAACTACTACGGACAATGGATTAGAATCCGGGCTTTTGAACCCCATTACAAAAGTAAGGACGATGATACCTATTACATCATCTATAATTGCCGCACTTAAAATGGTAGTTCCCACTTTCCCTTTCAGTTTCCCCATTTCTTTCAGAGCTTCTACGGTGATGCTGACAGAAGTGGCAGTCAATATTGTACCTACAAACACAGCTTTATAAAATCCTTCCGAACCCCAAGGGGCAGCTCCGTAAAAAGCCATATAAAGCAAAGCACCGCATACAAGAGGTATAAATACCCCTGCACAAGCAATCAAAGCAGCTATTGGCCCTGTTTTCATAAGATCTTTTAAATCTGTCTCCAATCCTGCAGAAAACATTAGGATAATAACGCCAATCTCCGCCATTTCAATCAAAAAATCCGATTGATTTACCAGCCCTAAGATACTAGGGCCTATAATAAGCCCGGCAATAATCTCCCCTACTACCTGGGGCGCTTTACACTTTCTAGCCAAAATACCAAAGAATTTGGCCGCTATTATGATAATAGCCAAATCTTTAAATACAACATATGATTCCATAACACGACTCCTCAATAACGAAAAAATTATGATTATCTAAAAATTTTCTTTACCCCCTCATAATAATTATTTTACAAATTCAATTTTTTAAATAAATCCCCTAAAGATGTCCCGATCTGTTCCCTGGAACTATATTTTGCCGTTTCCACCTTTTCCACCTCTTCCGCTTCGGAATTTCCTTCCACTGCTTTCATGCTAAGGCTGATTTTCCCATCATTTGTATTTAAAATCTTTACCTTTACTTTATCTCCTGTATTAAGGACCTCAGACGGCTTCTTTATTCTTTTTTGGCTGATCTGGGATATATGGACTAATCCGCTCAATCCTTCGGGAAGAGCGATAAATGCGCCGTAAGGCATTAAAGATTCTACGGTCCCTTCCACAATCATCCCGGGTACCAACATAGAAATTTTATGATTAATTTCTTCTTCCGCCCGCATCTTTTCTACCAATTTTGCAGACATTACCAATTTTTTCCTGCTTTCATCCACGGTTATCACTTTAACGGCAAGTTGTTTATTAACCCATTCCTCCAGATTTTCCACGTAATTAAGGGATAAATGCGATGCAGGGATAAATCCTCTGATCCCTTCCGCATAAGCGATCACCCCTCCGTTCACCGTTTCGTTCACTTTTACTTCAATTACTTTTTCTTCTTCCATATACTGTTTCAGAACATCCCATGAAAGAATATCTTTTGCTTCTTTACAAGACAGCTTTATATTTCCAGCGCCGTCATCTGTCTTTACAACAGTTGCCTCAATCGTATCCCCTATTTTCACTTCATCCAATAAATTATACTTAGGGTCATTACTCATATCTTCCGCTTTTATTATCCCCTGGGCATAATAATTAAAATCAAGAATCACTTCTTCTTCATTCACGGCGATTACAGTTCCTGAAACAATATCCCCTTCACTTATCTTTTTCAAGGATGCTTCCAGTTCCTTACTGTAATCTTCCATCGTCTCTTGTTTCATTTCTTCTGACATTACATTCTCCTCCATTCATAAATATTATTATTTTAAAACCAATACGCATACCGAACGGGGGGCCATCCTGATTTTTCCGCCCTCCAATAAAGGCATTTTTTCCCATTTATTTGGAATCGCATTGGTATAATATCTATTTCCTGTATCCACTGCCACATACCATCCCATCCCATACATTAACGATGGTAAATAGAACTCCTGCTCTTCCCAAAAAACATTGACTGCAAGACAAACCACATCATCCCTTGTGTTATCCCTGTTTCTTCCCGCATAGATAATCCTTAAGACTTTACAGTTATTGTCCCCTTCCATAACTTGTATTTCAGGAAATCCCAAAGAACAGCAACCGGTATCTTTTCTAATGATATCATGTTCTTTCCTAAGCTTAATCATATATCGGAAAAATTCATATACATCTTTATTCTTTTCAAGAAGATTCCAGTCCAGCCATGATATTTCGTTATCCTGGCAATAAGCGTTATTATTCCCAAATTGAGTATTACAGAACTCATCCCCTGCAAGGAACATAGGGGTTCCCCGGCTCATTAAAAGCACTGCGGCCGCATTTTTCACCAGCTTACGCCGCAATGTTAATACTTCCTCATTCTGCGTCTCTCCTTCTTCCCCGCAGTTCCAGCTTCGGTTATCATCGCTGCCGTCCGTATTATTCCATCCGTTTGCCTCATTATGCTTCCAATTATAAGAATACAAATCCCATAAAGTAAACCCGTCATGGCA
>CAOKPU010000044.1 GCA_948470755.1 uncultured Lachnospiraceae bacterium
CCATCTGCCAGACGGGGCCGCCGGATGGGCCTTTTGACACCCGAATCCTATGATACGAAAACCTTCCGGGAGGATGCGCACTGCGCGCAAGAGGAAAATGGCCGCAGCCGCGTTCCGGCGCGAGCGAGCGTCGGTACGCACATTTTTATTCCGGAGAGAATATTGAAAAGGAAAGGGAATAGAGAAGATGGGTGAGGTTTTTAACGTAGAGGATATTTTTGCCAAAAATGTTTTTACCGTAGGGAAAATGAGGCAGCGTCTGCCAAAAAGCGTTTTTAAAGAAGTGAAGAAAGCGATGGATGAGGGAAAGGAACTATCCTTGGAAACAGCGGATGTGGTGGCGAAAGCTATGAAGGACTGGGCGGTGGAAAACGGCGCAACGCATTATACGCATTGGTTTCAGCCGTTGACAGGGATTACGGCGGAAAAACATGATTCTTTTGTGGCCCATCCTGATGAAGAAGGCAGGACTATAATGGAATTCTCCGGTAAAGAACTGATTAAAGGAGAACCGGATGCATCTTCCTTCCCCTCCGGCGGATTGAGGAGTACGTTTGAGGCGAGAGGATATACGGCGTGGGATATGACTTCCCCGGCGTTCTTAAAAGAAGCCGGTACGGGGGTTATCCTGTGCATCCCGACGGCGTTTTGTTCTTATACAGGGGAAGCGTTGGATAAAAAAACCCCTCTTCTTCGGTCCATGGAGGCATTGAGCGAACAGGCATTGCGTATTGTACGGCTTTTTGAGAACGAAGGGACGGCAAAAGCAGCAAAAGTGGTGCCCAGCGTAGGGCCGGAGCAGGAATATTTCCTGGTGGATAAAGAAAAATATTTGAAGAGGCCGGACTTGATTTTTGCGGGGCGGACGTTGTTCGGTGCGCCGGCGCCGAAAGGGCAGGAAATGGAGGATCATTACTTTGGGGTGATTCGTGAACGTATCGGCGCATATATGAAGGATTTGAATGAAGAATTGTGGAAGCTGGGAGTAACCGCAAAAACCCAGCATAATGAAGTGGCTCCGGCGCAGCATGAATTGGCGCCTATTTATGAGACGGCCAATATTGCGGTAGACCACAACCAGATCGTAATGGAGACGATGAAAAGAGTAGCGGTGCATCATAGTATGAGATGTCTGCTTCATGAAAAACCTTTTGCAGGGGTAAACGGTTCTGGTAAGCACAACAACTGGTCTTTGGGAACGGACAATGGAGTGAACCTGCTGGATCCGGGCGATACGCCCAATGAAAATATACAATTCCTTCTTGTTCTCGCCTGCATTATGAAAGCGGTGGATACCCATGCGGATTTATTGCGTCAGAGCGCTTCTGATGTAGGGAACGACCATAGGCTTGGAGCGAACGAAGCGCCTCCGGCGATCATTTCCATGTTCCTTGGCGAACAGTTGGAAGATGTTGTAAAACAGTTGGTGGAAACCGGGATCGCGGAAACATGTAAGGAAGGTGGGGTATTGGAGACGGGCGTTTCCACGCTTCCTAACCTGATGAAAGACGCTACGGACAGAAACAGGACGTCCCCGTTTGCCTTTACCGGGAATAAATTTGAATTCCGTATGGTGGGGTCGGCGGATTCCATTGCAAGCCCTAATACCATTTTAAACGCAATTGTGGCGGAAGCCTTCTGCGAAGCGGCGGATGTATTGGAAAAAGCAGAGGATTTTGAACTTGCGGTACATGATTTGATCAAAGAATATATGACGAAGCATCAAAGGATTATTTTTAACGGGAACGGTTATTCCGATGAATGGGTGGAGGAAGCGGCGAAAAGAGGGCTTCCGAATATTAAATCCATGGTAGAAGCGGTGGAAACCCTCACAACGGATAAGGCGGTAAGGTTGTTTGAAAAATTTCATATATTTACAAAGGCGGAGTTGGAATCCAGGGAGGAAGTCCTGTATGAAACATATGCAAAAACGATAAATATCGAAGCGCTTACAATGATCGATATGGCCTCTAAGCAGATTATCCCTGCGGTAGTCGGATATACCAAAACTCTTGCGGATGCTGTAATCGCCGTAAGGGATGCCGGGGCGGATGCATCTGTCCAGTCGGGCATACTGAATGTGGTATCTGAAAAACTGATGCAGGCTAAAGCCGCTCTTATGAAGCTAAAAGAGGTGGAAGAAAAGGCAGGAGCGATGCAGGGGGGGAAGGAGCAGGCATTTTTCTATAAGGATGAGGTAAAGGCGGCTATGGATGAACTGCGTCGGCCTGTAGACGAACTGGAGATGCTTGTGGATAAAAAGGTATGGCCTTATCCTACCTATGCGGATTTGATGTTTGAGGTATAAAAATAAGAAAATATAATTCCAATAGCATACTATTGACTTTTAAAAAAACATATGGTATTATTGTTTTCGCTGAGAGGGATGAAAAGTATGCAGATCGTTTCTGATTTCGGGTTTTTGATAAAGCAGATCCACGATTGTATAGAAAAATATGCGAACAATGACCTTCGTAATAATAATTTAACTTCGATGCAAAATCGGGTGATTATGTCATTGCATATGTCTGCCAATCATACGAAGACGCTAAAAGAGTTGGAGAAGGAATTTAATGTTTCGCAGCCGACAATGGTAGGTATTGTGCGCCGTTTATCCGATAAAGGGTACATTGCCACATTTGGCGATGCCGCTGATAAGCGGATAAAGAACGTTTCGTTGACAAGTACGGGAATTGATTGCGGCAATGATGCGAAGAAGCATATTGAGAAGATGGAAGCAAAATTGATTTCCAATCTTTCCGAAGAGGAACAAATACAGTTCCGGCAATTGTTAATAAAGGTGTTTCATTCCATAAAATGATCCGGGCACGGCAGGTTAACCTTGGCGCCCGGAATAAAAATAGAAATGCCCGCAGAAGCGGGCAATTTCTTAAATCAGAACAATAGCGCGCTATTGAAATAGAATAGAAGGGAGAATTAGGATGGTAAAAACATTGCTCAAGAGCCTAAGGGAATATAAAAGAGGCTCAATTGTTACTGTTTTTCTAATGGTGATCGAAGTTGTTTTCGAGATCCTCATTCCGTTGTGTATGTCAAACCTGATTGACTTTGGAATCAATCAGAACGATATGGGCCAGGTATGGAAATTTGGATCGGCGCTGTTTGTGCTTGCCCTGTTCCAATTAGCTGCAGGCATGTCCGCGGCGCATATCGGGGCGAGGGCTTCCGTAGGATTTGCGGCTAATCTGCGGCAGGATATGTATGACAATGTGCAGACATTTGCCTTTTCCAATATTGATAAATTCCAAACGGCTTCTATTGTGACAAGGCTGACTACAGACGCGACAAATATTCAGAATGCGTACCAGATGATAATCCGCATTGCAATTAGGGGGCCTATGATGCTGCTGTTTTCCATGATTGTTGCATTCAGCATCAACCGTGAAATATCGGTTATTTTTGTTTTAATCATTCCCGTGCTCGGGTTTTTACTGCTTCTGATCGTGAAAGTAGTTCATCCTGTTTTCCAACGTGTGTTCCATACATATGATGAATTGAATAATATTGTCCAGGAGAACCTTCACGGCATCAGAGTGGTGAAATCTTTCAATCAAGAGGGATATGAGACGAAAAAGTTTAATGCCATTTCTCAAAGCATTTTTGAGGATTTTGCGAAAGGGGAACGTTTGATTGCGTTGAATTCCCCGTTGATGCAGTTTTTCATGTATCTCTGTATGATATTGATTTCATGGCTTGGGGCAAAGGCGATCATTGCAAGCGGGAATAATGAACTTTATGGGCTTACCACCGGGCAGTTGACGGCTTTGATCACCTATGCGACACAGATCCTGATGAGTTTGATGGTGCTTTCCATGGTATTTGCCATGATTACGATTGCCAGTTCATCAGCAGCCCGGATCGCAGAAATCCTGGAAGAAAAAACAGATATCGTGCAGCCTGCGGATCCGATCAGCGAAGTTAAGGACGGAGAGATCGTTTTTTCCGATGTGGACTTTGTTTATTCTTCCAAGGCGGGCAAAAAGGCGCTTGATAAAATCAATCTGCATTTTGCTTCCGGTGAGACGGTCGGCATTATCGGCGCTACAGGATCCTCCAAGAGCAGTCTGGTGCAGTTGATTCCGCGGCTTTATGATGTGACGGGCGGAAGCCTTTTTATCGGCGGAGAAGATGTGCGGAAATATGATCTTAATGCCTTGCGGGACGCTGTTGCAATGGTATTGCAGAAAAACGAGCTGTTTTCCGGTACGATTAAGGAAAATCTCCGGTGGGGCAATGCGGAGGCAGACGATGACGAATTAAGAACCGCATGTCGCCTTGCCTGCGCCGATGAATTCATATCTTCCCTTCCGGATGGCTACGATACCCATATTGAACAAGGGGGAAGGAATGTTTCCGGCGGTCAGAAGCAGCGCCTTTGCATCGCGCGCGCGTTGCTTAAAAAACCAAAGGTGTTGATTTTGGATGATTCTACCAGTGCTGTTGATACAAAAACGGATGCTGTCATTCAGAAATCTTTTGCAGAATACATTCCGGAGACGACGAAGATCATTATTGCCCAAAGAATCAGTTCCGTGCGGTATGCAGACCAGATCGTGGTCATGGATGACGGGAAGGTGGCCGCCGTAGGCAGGCACGATGAGTTGCTGGATACCTGCGATATTTATCGCGAGGTTTATATGTCCCAGCAGAAAGGAGAAGAGGATGAATAAGAATGAGAAAATGCCATCTGTAAAAACACCGGATAGACATGCGCAGAAGATGCAGTTTGATAAGGAAACATTGGGACGGCTGCTTTCTTATATGAAAGATTATCGGTCAACACTGGCGGTCGTAGTGATCTGCATTCTATTGAGCGCTATGGCAAGTGGCGCCTCATCGCTTTTTCTGCAAACTCTGATTGATGATTTTATCATGCCAATGCTTGGAATGGATGCCCCTGTTTTTGCGGGGCTGGCAAAAGCGATTTTTGTTATTGCCATTGTTTATATAATCGGTATCGTTTCCACCCTGTTGTATAACCGGCTGATGGTTACGATTGCGCAGGGTACTTTGAAAAAGATCCGCGATGATATGTTTTCTAAAATGCAATGGCTTTCCGTGCGTTATTTTGATACGCATACGAATGGAGAGATCATGAGCCTATACACCAATGATACGGACACCCTGCGTCAAATGATCGCCCAGTCTATGGCGCAGATCGTTTCTTCTGTCTTTACTATTGTTACGGTATTTTTCTGTATGTTGTACATCAGCGTATGGCTGACATTGGCGGTTGTGATTACAATGCTTGCGATCCTGCGGCTTGTAAAGGGAATGGCGGGCAAGACGGGTTTTTACTTTATGGAGCAGCAGCGGACGCTGGCCGGGCTGGATGGTTATGTGGAAGAAATGATAAACGGGCAGAAGGTTATTAAGGTTTTCTGCCATGAAGAACAAAGCAAAAATGAGTTCCGTGAAAAGAACCGTCAATGGGCATTTGCCGCTACAAAGGCGAATGGCCATGCAAATGCGTTAATGCCGATGATGGCGGCGCTCGGCTATGTCCAGTATATTTTGATAGCCGTTATTGGGGCTTATCTGGCGATTGCTGAGGCGGCAAATCTCAGTTTGTTAGGATTTAATACATTGTCCTTAGGCATGATAGCTTCTTTCCTTACATTGACGCGGAGTTTTTCCAACCCGATCTCACAGATTTCCAATCAGTTTAATTCCATTGTTACGGCACTGGCCGGCGCTTCCCGTATTTTTCAGTTTATGGATGAGAAGCCGGAAACGGATGACGGCTATGTTACATTGGTCAACGCAAAAATGGAAAACGGGATCTTGGTTGAAGCCTCCGGGCATACGGGGATGTGGGCATGGAAACATCCGCATGGTGATGGGACGGTGACTTATACGGAATTAAAAGGCCGCGTCGTACTTGATCATGTGGATTTTGGTTATATACCCGGGAAAGAAGTGCTTCACGACATTACCCTTTATGCGGAACCCGGGCAGAAAATCGCTTTTGTAGGTGCGACCGGAGCGGGCAAAACTACGATTACGAACCTGATCAACCGTTTTTACGATATCGATGACGGCAAGATACGTTATGACGGCATCAACATTAATAAAATCAAGAAAGCGGATCTGAGACGCAGCCTCGGTGTCGTGCTTCAGGATGTAAATCTGTTTACAGGTTCGGTTATGGAGAATCTGCGCTACGGCAATCCGGAGGCCAGCGATGAAGAATGTATTGCCGCGGCAAAATTGGCTAATGCGGACGGATTTATCCGTATGCTGCCGGAGGGATACCATACGGTGTTAAAGGGAGGCGGAAATGGGCTTTCCCAAGGGCAAAGACAGCTTATCTCCATTGCCCGCGCCGCTGTGTCGAACCCTCCGGTGATGATTCTTGATGAGGCGACTTCTTCTATCGATACGCGGACGGAATCCCTTGTGCAGGATGGCATGGATAAGCTGATGAAGGGACGTACCGTGTTTGTCATAGCGCACAGGCTGTCAACGGTGCAGAATTCGGATGTGATTATGGTACTCGATCATGGACGCATCATCGAACGCGGGAATCATGAAAAATTGATCGGTGAAAAAGGGACTTATTATCAATTATATACGGGTGCGTTTGAATTGGAGTAAGGCCTTTTGGACATACGGCAAGACAATGGATGCGGCATTGCCTGAAAAACGGCTTTTGCAGGCAGCAGGCCAAGCTACTTGCTTTTGCGGGTTTGTCTATGGTAGAATAATAGGCATCGAAAAAACAGGGGGAAATTGGAGGCTTGCTATGATTTTTAACAATGTGCTGGATGCGATCGGGCATACGCCGATGATACGTTTGAGCCGTATGAATTGCGATCCGGAGAATGCGGAGGTATTGGTAAAGTTTGAAGGTTTGAATGTGGGAGGTTCCATTAAGACGAGGACTGCGTACAATATGATCTGCCAGGCGGAGAAAGAAGGGCTGATACGGGAAGATACCGTGATCGTGGAACCGACAAGCGGAAACCAGGGGATCGGGCTTGCATTGGTTGGGGCGGTCAAGGGTTATCGGACGGTTATTATTATGCCGGATTCGGTCAGTGAGGAACGCAGGAAACTGGTGTGCCATTATGGTGCGGAAGTCATCCTTGTCCATGATGCGGGGAATATCGGAGATTGTATTGAAGAATGCCTTGCCATGGCAGTAAGGATGGCAAAGGAGGATCCAAAGGTTTATGTGCCGCAGCAATTTGAAAACCCGGCAAACCCTTTGGTGCATAAGCATCGGACCGGATTGGAGATTATGGAGCAGGTAGCCGGGCCTATTGACGGGTTCTGCTCCGGGATAGGGACCGGAGGGACGATAAGCGGGATTGGGGAGGTGCTCAAAGCACAGAACCCGGGGATTACGATATGGGCGGTAGAACCGGAAAATGCAGCAATACTGGCAGGGGGGACGATAGGGACCCATTTGCAGATGGGGATTGGCGATGGACTGATCCCGGCAAACCTGAATCAAAAGATATATGATGACGTCTATATTGTATCGGATGAGGAAGCCATACGCACTGCCAAGGACCTGGCCAGGCTGGAAGGGCTTATGTGCGGGATTTCCAGCGGTACGAATGTGGCGGCGGCCCTGAAGCTGGCAAAAAAACTGGGGCGGGGTAAAACGGTGGTCACTGTGCTTCCGGATACGGCGGAACGTTATTTTTCCACGCCCTTGTTTGATTAGATTGAAAAATCAGCTTGATAGCTGATTTTATCAATCTGATCATCGCGTGTCATCGCAGCAGGCTGCTCTGACATGGAGGGTAGTGTGAGAAGAAGTTCTAAAGCTCAACAGCAAAGGCTGTTTCGCCAAGAACTTCTACGACTTGCTTTGCAAGTCTTTCTCACACCAAAAAATGCCTGGAATGCGGCATTTTTCATCAGGATTTGCGCCGCTGCGAAGCAGCGGCATGGGGGTTAGTGTGAGAAGTGCTTCTAACCACTCGCAGCAGAGGCTGCTTCGTGGAGAAGCACTAAGTCTCACACGGGAGAATGCCTAAAATACGGCATTCTCCGCATTGATTTGAGATTCCGCGAAGCGGAATCATGGGGGTTAGTGTGAAGAGAAGTTCTAAAGCTCAACAGCAAAGGCTGTTTCGCCAAGAACTTCTACGACTTGCTTTGCTCTAAAACCCGTAGGAATTCTTCAGCCCGGTTTTTCCACTGGTGGTTTTGCCGGGCTTTTTTGTAGCCGTTTATAGAGATTTCCTTAAGACGCGTTTCGTCGGATAATAGACTTTGGATCAACGTAGGAAGCAGATCGAGCTGTTTTAAAGAAAAGAGGATCAGATCCCGGCCGTTGATAAAGGACTCTTCCAGGATGCCGCTTTTGTCGGATATGACAACGGATCGGCAGAGCATGGCGTTGAGGATGCGTTCCGTCAGTCCGTCTTTGTGCCATGACATGATATTGAGGGAAAGCTTGGAACGCTCCATAATCTCCAGCCCTTCCTGCGGGGTGACGGAAGGATGGCAGATCAGGTTTTGGCAGGAGGCAAAAGGGGCGTTTTTCCATGTATCGCCATATACGTGTATTTGGATGCCGGCATCCAGAAGGGTTCGGATGATTTTTTCCCGGTAATAGGTCATCGCGCAGAAACATACCTGTCTCATTTCGTAAAACAGGGTAAGAAAACCGCTGTCTTCTAAGCTGATATGATAGTATTGCAGGGCTTGTTGAAACGCCCATTCCGCAGGTTCATCGGGATTCTGGCACATAAAGCGCAGGAAGCGTGCGGCCAGGAAGCGGTGGAAGCGGTCATAGGAATGGATGAGGGCAAGGCGCTGCCTGTAATTATAATAAGAACCGATAAAGGTAAGGCCGAATTGCTTTTTGCGTGGAACAGGAAGCGCCGCTTCTGTTGCGGGATTCGGATCCGTTTGTGCTACATCCGCCGGCGATATTCCTCCGGGTGGAAAATAAAAACTTTGTTTTACATTTTTGTAGTAGCGCGCAGCAAAAGAAAGGTAGTTCCGGTCATGGATCAACAAATAGTAATCTTTCGGGCCGTTATCGATGTGTTCTTTCATCCATGCCGGATGGTCAAGGATCATATTGAATTTGGGGCCGATGATCAGGTCGTGGAGACAGGTTTTCTTATCCTGCATCAAAATGGAAAAAACATGGGTTTGTATGCCTATGATTGATTTGAAACGACGGTCAATAAGGCGCGTTAAAGCTTGATTCCCCTCTTTTTCCACGTCAAAAATTTCAATCCTCTGGCGGCAGTTGAGAAGCGCTTTTGCCAGCTCGTCGGCAAAAAGGTTCAGGATATTGAAGCATGTTTCACAACCCCGGTAGATCAGGATGGGAAGGGTGTCATCATCGATCGCATAGTATTCCGGGCTATGGGAAATCATTTTTTCAAGCCATAAAGAGGCATTCATGGATGCCGGGAACTGGGATGCCGCCTGAAGAAGGGTTTCTATAACGGGATTAAAAAAACCGGAAGAAAGAAGCTCCTGCTGGTATTTGCCGGCAACATAGCAGTCGGTGCGGTAGGACTCCCAAGATGGATCGGGCTGGCCGGTGCCGGCATCGGCAGGAAGGGGACGATGGCCGGATTTGCCGATGGCCATGACCGGATATTTTTGGGCCGCTCTCAGCAGAAATTCATAGTTTTGTTTGGCGGAAAGCCGATGGTTGATATCGCCGATTTCGGAATGGATCTGTCCGGGATATTCGATCTCCCCGTCTGCCCAGCGTTCGTCAAGAAGGAGCTCCATAAAGGGGAGGTTCTGTTTTGCGCCTTCCGGCAAATAACTGGTATAGCAAATGATTTCTTTCATAAAGCCTCCGGTAAGAGATGGGATAAACAAAAGGGATATCGCATCGGTTGAGTTTACGTGTTCATTGTATAATGTTTATAATATTATAAATGATTTTTGTCAATAAGGCAATTTGCAGGAGTGTAAATGCTATGCAGGATACAATGCATATGTTGCAACGGAATATTGGAAAAGCAGGGATTCGGCGAATGGTTTAAGCCCGGACAAGCGCAAAGGGGCGATTTCCGGCCTGTGTAAGGCATGTTTGACGGGCTTACAGAAAAAATAAAAAAAGTAAAAATAATACTTGCAAAATAAAAAAGAATCATGTATAATACCAAAATGTAGTGAGTAAATATAATATTAATGGGCTATCGCCAAACGGTAAGGCAACGGACTCTGACTCCGTCATTTCAAGGTTCGAATCCTTGTAGCCCAGTTGAGATGACCCGGCGGGAGGAACCCGCTGGGTTTTTCATATCATAGGAAATTGCAGAGCAATTTCCTATGATATGAAAAACCTCCGGGAGGATGCGCACTGCGCGCAAAAGGGAAATGGCTGCTGCCGCAGCCGCGCTTCGGCGTGAGTGTGCGTCAGGACGCACACTTTTTTACATATTTGAAAAAATATATATAATTTGCTGTAATTACGGAAAATATAAGGATAATTTAAAAAAATACAAGAAAAATTCAATCTTAATTGCAGATTAGTCTGCAAATGTGATATAATTATTTCTTAAGGCTGGTACCTTGTATGATGGGATCAAAGCAGGAGAAACCGGCATGACAGAATAGTAAATATGACAGAAGAGAGAGAAGTGATAGGGCAAATGTATACGTTTCAAAGCCGTATAAGATACAGCGAAACCGATAATAAGGGCTGTTTATCTTTGGGGTCGCTGTTGGATTATTTCCAGGACTGTTCCACTTTCCATTCGGAGGATGCGGGGGTAGGGCTGGAATATCTGGCAAAAAGGCATTTGGCATGGGTGCTGTCCGCGTGGCAGATCGTGGTTGAACGGTATCCGCAGCTCGGCGAACGAGTAACGATCGGCACAGTGCCATATTCTTTTAGAGGGTTCTTGGGATATCGTAATTTTGTAATGGAATCCGAGCGGGGAGAAAGGCTGGCATATGCCAATACTTTATGGACGCTGATGGATATGGAAAAGATGCATCCTGCACGGCCCGGGAAAGAAATGGTGGAGGCATATGAATTGGGAGAGAAAATACCTATGGATTATGCGCCGAGAAAAATAGCGCTTCCGGCATCCGGGGGCATTGGGACGGAAATGCTGGAGGTAAAACAGCATCATTTGGATACGAACAATCATGTAAACAATGGGCAGTATGTCCGCATCGCAATGGAATGCCTGCCGGCAGAATATTTTAAGGAAGGCACATCTGTCAGGCAGATGAGGGCTGAATATAAGAAGCAGGCATATGTGAAGGATAAGATTTACCCGGTTGTTTATAAAAATGGGGGAACGGCGGCGGTTTCTTTGAATAATGGGGACGGGCAGCCGTATTGCATTGTGGAGTTTGAGTGCAGGAATATGGGGGAGGAATTATGATTCGATTAGGTGAAAAACAAAAGATGACAGTAGTAAAGAAGGTGGATTTTGGAGTGTATGTTGCCCCGGACGAAGAGGAGGCGGAAGAAAAGGTGCTGCTTCCTAAGAAACAGGTGCCGGAAGGAACGGAAGTTGGTGATGAGCTGGAGGTGTTTATTTATCGTGATTCAAGGGACAGGCTGATCGCAACAACGAATGAGGTGAAGATTTCTTTAGGGGAAGTGGCGCTTCTTAAAGTTTCCCAGACGGGGGCAATCGGCGCATTCCTGGATTGGGGCCTGGAAAAAGATTTGTTTTTGCCATTCCGTGAGCAGACGAAACAACTTCGCCCAGGGGATGAATGCCTGGTAGGGCTTTATATTGATAAAAGCGACCGGCTTTGTGCAACGATGAAAGTATATACTTATTTAAGGACGGACAGCGAATATAAAAGAGACGACAGAGTGGAAGGGCATGTTTATGAAATAAGCAAGAACTTCGGCGCTTTTGTAGCGGTGGATGATAAATATTCCGGCCTGATCCCGACGAAAGAGATGTACGGGGATATCCAGGTGGGCGATTTGATATCTGCCAGAGTGACCGGGGTGAAAGAAGATGGGAAACTGGATTTGAGTATTCGCGAAAAGTCTTATCTGCAAATAGGGATGGATGCGGTCAAGATATTGGAAGTCCTGGAGGAATATGACGGCGTGTTGCCTTTTAACGATAAGGCGTCGCCGGAAACCATACGCAGGGAAATGCAAATGAGTAAAAATGAATTCAAACGCGCTGTGGGACACCTTCTAAAAGAGGGAAAAATTACAATAACGGGAAAAAATATCCGTTTAAATTAGTCAAAATTACAATTGCATTCATACTATGATATCAGTATAATCATGATGTGAGTCAAAGCGGTGGAAAATACCCGTTTTGCAGAAAAGTAGATTACTGTGGAATGATTTTTCACAGGCAAAATTATGCCTGCATCCCAATTTGCAGGCTAAGCAAGAATGGAGGATTATTATGAAAGTACAGAATATTACAGATATTGATAAGTTTTTTAAGGTGATTGACAGTTGCGCAGGGAAAGTAGAACTTGTTACCGGGGAGGGCGACAGGCTGAATTTAAAATCAAAGCTGTCCCAGTATGTTTCCATGGCGAATATATTTTCCGACGGCACGATCGCTGAATTGGAATTGATTGCTTACGAACCGGAAGATATTACGAAATTAGTGAATTTTATGATGGAAAACTAGGATAAAATGGACGGTAAAAAAGTAAACAGGATTTTTCTTGTATTGGTTCTTTTCAATATCGGGGCGGTGTTTTTGCTTGCTTTGTTGTATCCGGCAGTCGAGCTGGGCATTATATCCAATTTGATTGTGAGCCAGTTAATTTTATTCATACCGGCTGCCATAGGGGTTTTTCTTTCAAAGGAAAACCTTATTCAGTTTGCCGGTTTTCATAAAATTAAAATATCGACAGTATTCATGATTATCCTGTTTACTTTTCTATCGATGCCGTTGATTACCCTTATCAATGCAATTTCTTTGCTTTTTGTGGATAATGCGGTAGCAGCGATCAGCGGCGAGATCTTGAATGCCCCGTTTATTGTCATGTTCCTTCTGATGGGGGTTCTTGGGCCGATGAACGAGGAATTGATATGTAGAGGGATTTTTTATCAGGGATACAAAAAATCAGGGACAGCGATGCAGGCAATGTTTTTGTCGGCGTTGCTTTTTGCGCTTATGCATATGAATTTTAATCAGGCGGCATATGCTTTCGTAATAGGTATAATCGTGGTATTGTTAATTGAAGCGACAGGAAGCCTGTGGAGTTCCATTCTTGTGCATGTAGTTATCAACTCGCAGCAGGTATGTATGATGTATCTTCTGGACTCCGGGACGGGGAATGGCATAGAGGGAATGGAGGATGCGCAGGCCATATTGACAACGGATGTGTTGTTTTTAGTGATCGCCGTATATCTGATTATTGCCGCGGCCGCTACCAGCCTGGCAGGATGCGTGCTGGCATGGATCGCCAAAAATGAAAAACGCGAAGCAAACCTCCGCGCAGTCTGGATCGCCGGAAAAGAAAAGAAGGAAGGAAAATTAATTACCATCCCTCTTTTGATCGCCGTCATAATAACGCTTTTCTACATGAGCCTTGAATTGATCCTGCTCTGAAAACAGAAAACATCAGTGCATATACATATGCACTCATTATAATGAAATGTCGATATTTGCGCCGACCGCCGGATTTACTGACAGTTCCATGGAAGATTTCATCATATCTACCATCTGTGCGCCGGTGGATTCTAAATTATCCAATGATTTTGCGAGCATTGCCGTACCGATCTCATTAAGTGCCTTGGTCTGGGCAAGACCCATAGATAATGCGGGAATATCCATAAATGTCACCTCCAATTTGATAAGAATGAATCCTTGTATTGCAAGTATATCATATTTTTGGTATAATTGGCAAGTCAAGGACAAGGATATTTCAAAATATAAAGGTGGGATATGCAAAGAATAAATATATTGGGAGTTGCTCTTACCGATTATTCCCTGAAGGAATCGTTAGGGTTATTGGATGGTTTTGTCAGAGGCGGAGGGCTTAACACCATTTTGTATGTTACGGCCCCTATGCTTATAATGGCGGGGGAGGATAAGGAAGAGAAGGATGAAATAGAGGCTATGGATATGACCTTGTGCGGGGATGCGGATATTCTTAAAGTGGCGGACATCCAATCTGTCAGCAGGCTGTATGAGGTGGAGAATTTGGTTTTCCTAAAGGAATTCCTAAGAAGGCTGGCGCGCGGCGGCAAGAAGATATTTCTTCTTGCGGAGTCGGAAGAGGAGGCCGGATTGTTAAGGGAAGCGCTGAAAACGTTTCAAAAAGGCATACTGATTGGCGGCAGCGGGGTGATTGCCGGCGGAGAAAAAGAATTTGAAGAAATTATAAATAAAATAAATGATATTGCGCCGACTGCAGTGATATCCCGTATTTCTTCCGGCAGGCAGGAAAAGTGGATGATAGAGGCAAAGCCTTTTGTCAATGCGGAAGTATGGCTGGGCATTTCAAAGGATATGATACTTGATGGGACGAAAGAGCCTTTTCGTAAAAAGGTTACGGATAAGATTTATAAAAAGATTTTCCATAGACGGATGAACCGTTTTAAAAGCGGGGGAGAAGACGGAGAGTGAGCAGATTTGAGATGGCGTTTATTTCAAGTCTGCTTTTTATTTCTTGAAAAACCGTTTTGCAGCTTCTCATCGCATAAGATGATTCCCGAATTGCGGTGGTATAGGACTTTGCCGCAAAAAACTCCGTGGATGTATGCCTTTTTTATAAATTCATAAAAAATACACAAATTTATGCTGATATAGTATGGATTTTTTTGTGTCTTTCCATTAAAATTATAAGAAGGTATAGAAAAGCGGGTAATGATTTGATGTATGCTTTGTAGATTTTGCATAATTGATCGGAAAAGCAGACGCATAATGAGGATGAGAGAAGGAGTGGGGAAATGATTTCAAACCAAATTTTACAGAACACGATTGACAGCCTGAAATCGATTGCAAGAGTAGAATTATGCGTTATGGATGTGGATGGGAAAGAAGTCGCATCTACGACGCCCGATATGGAAAGCTGCGCCGGCGCGGCGGCGGGGTTTGCAGGATCGCCGGCGGATTCCCAGGAAATCCAAGGCTATCAATATTTTAAAATTTTTGATGAACAGCAGTTGGAATATATTCTGATCGCAGGAGGACCCGGGGAGAATGTATATATGCTCGGCAAGATGGTGGCTTTCCAGATCCAGAGCCTTCTTGTAGCATATAAAGAACGTTTTGATAAAGATAATTTCATCAAAAACCTTTTGTTGGATAATCTTCTTCTGGTAGATATATACAGCAGGGCGAAAAAGCTTCATATCCAGACGGATGTAAAAAGAGTGGTTATGATCATTGAGACAGAGAACAGCAAAGACAGCAATGTGCTTGAAATGGTAAGGGCAAATTTTGGAAGCAATAGTAAAGATTTCATTACCGCTGTGGATGAAAATAATGTTATAGTGGTAAAGGATCTTTCGGAAGGGGATCCGGCGAGGGAAATTGAAAAGGCTGCGAAGGGTACGGAAAGTGCGCTCGCTAAGGAAGGCGTGCGGGGCGTGCGGATATCTTATGGGACGATCGTAAGCGAGATCAAAGACGTAAGCCGTTCTTACAAAGAGGCTAAAATGGCTCTTGACGTAGGGAAGATCTTCTTTGGGGAAAGGGATATAGTGGCATATAGCGAACTTGGCATTGGACGGCTGATTTACCAGCTTCCGATCCCTCTTTGCAAGATGTTCATAAAAGAGATATTCGGAGGAAAGAGCCCGGATGATTTTGACGAGGAAACATTGACGACGATCAATAAGTTTTTTGAAAACAGCCTCAATGTTTCAGAAACGTCCAGACAGCTTTTTATTCACAGGAATACTTTGGTGTATCGTTTGGATAAACTGCAGAAAAGCACGGGCCTGGATTTGCGGGTTTTTGAAGATGCGATTACTTTTAAGATAGCGTTGATGGTTGTGAAATACATGAAATATATGGAAACTTTTGAATATTAAGTACGGATAAAACAGGCAGGTGGGTGAAATACGTTGGTGGAAAAAAAGAGAAGAAGAGGGAAAAAGCATACAGTTTTAGAAAATGAGATTATTACTCTTGAAAATGTCAGTAAGGCATATGCGACAGGGGCTCCGGCATTAAATGGCGTCAGTTTACATATTAATAGAGGGGAGTTTGTATTTATTGTGGGCGACAGCGGTTCCGGGAAGTCAACGATGATAAAGCTTCTTCTCAGGGAACTGACCCCCACTTCAGGGAATATCAATGTAATGGGATATGATCTGGTGAAAATCAAACATAGGAAAATACCAAAGTTCAGAAGGAACTTAGGGATTGTTTTTCAGGATTTCCGTCTGTTGAAAGACCGGAACGTCTATGAAAATGTAGCGTTTGCGCAGCGGATCATCCAAGTATCGAATAAAGAGATTAAGAGGAATGTACCCAGCATCCTTGCTACCGTAGGGCTTGCAGGAAAGTATAAGGCGAAGCCGAAACAGCTTTCAGGAGGCGAGCAGCAAAGGGTTGCGCTGGCCAGGGCGCTTGTCAACCGGCCCACGATCCTTTTGGCCGATGAACCTACCGGCAATCTGGATCCTAAAAACTCATGGGAAATTATGAAGCTGTTAGAACAGATTAATGAAAACGGCACGACGGTTTTAGTGGTAACCCACAACAGGGAAATCGTAAATTCCATGAAGAAAAGAGTCATTACAATGAAAAAGGGAATCATTGTAAGTGATGAGGAAAAGGGCGGTTATATCGATGAGGATTAGTACATTTTTTTATACGATAGGGCAGGGATTCCGTAATATTGTAAGGAATAAATGGTTTTCTCTTGCTTCGATAGCGACGATTGGCGCATGTTTGTTTTTATTTGGTATCTTTTATGCAATTTTATCTAATTTCCAGCATATTGTAAAAACGGCGGAAGAAGGGATATCGGTTACTGTTTTTTTCAAAGAAGGGGTCAGTGATACGAGGATTGCCGAAATCGGTGATCTGATCTCAAGAAGGGTGGAAGTTTCCAATGTGAATTTTGTATCGGCGCAGGAAGCATGGGAAAGCTTTAAGGACGATTATCTTGGGGAGTACGTGGATGGATTTACGGAAAACCCTTTGTCGGAGTCGGCTCATTATGAAATCTACTTAAGCGATGTGTCTTTGCAGCCGGCATTGGTTACTTATCTCGAATCTATTGAAGACATCAGGAGAATTAATAAATCAGAGGTTACGGCAACGACTTTAAGCGGCGTAAACGCTTTAATTGCATATGTATCCCTTGGCATTATCGCTATTTTATTTGCCGTTTCCATTTTTTTGATCAGCAATACGGTCACTATCGGGATATCCGTGAGAAAAGAGGAAATCAATATCATGAAATACATCGGCGCTACGGATTTTTTTGTAAGATCCCCGTTCGTTATTGAAGGGATGCTGATAGGGCTGATTGGTTCATTGGTGCCGTTAGGCATTATTTACGTGATATATAATCAGGTGATCTTATATGTGACAGAGCGGTTTGAAATGTTGACCCAACTGCTAGATTTTCTTCCGGTGGAAACTATTTTTAACATTTTGTTCCCGGTGTCCGTTGCGATGGGGGTGGGCATTGGGTTTATCGGAAGTATAGTAACCGTAAGAAAGCATTTGCGAGTGTAAGTTTACAGGGGAGAATGCTGTAAAAGGCTGGCGGAAAGGTATGCCCATGAAACGATGGAAGAAAGCCTTGTGCGCTTTTCTTTGTATTCCTGTTGTTGTATATCTGGCAGGAGGAGGATCCGCGACAATGGATGTAAAGGCGTCCGGGCTGACGAACGACCTGATCAAAGAAAAAGAGCAGGAAATAGAAAGCGCCAGGGAATTAAAGAAACAGCTCCAGTCGGGTCTTACCGACGTAAAGAAAATAAAAGAGGAGCTGGAAGCTTCAAAGCAGGATTTGACGGAATACGTTGAGAAGCTGGATGGACAGCTTGCAACAGTACAGGAAAAAATAGCGGACCTGAAAAGTAAGATAACGGAGAAAGAGGCCGAGATCATACAGACGCAGGAGGAGCTTGCGGCAGCGGTGGAAGACCAGGAAAATCAGTATGAGGCGATGAAGAAAAGGATTAAGTTTATGTATGAAAAGGGGGATAACCTGTATATGGAGCTTATCTTTTCTTCTGAAAGCTTTGGCGATATGTTAAATAAAGCGGAATATATTGAGATGCTTTCGGCATATGACCGGATGATGCTGGATAAATACGTAGCCACAAGGGAACTGATAGAATTGTACAAAGAACAGTTGGAAGAGGAAAGAAGTTATCTGGAAGATGCGAAAGCGGGGGTGGAAAATGAGGAAGCTTCGCTGAATTCTTTGATTGATGAGAAAAAGAACAGGATTGAACAGGTAAGCGATGATATCAATGCAAAGGAAGCAGCGATAGCGGAATATGAGGCATATATCCAAGAACAGAATGAAACGATCGCCATATTGGAAAAAGCGGTGGCGGAGGAGAAAGAGAGGCTGGCAGAGGAAAGCAGGTTAAAGTATGACGGGGGGATGTTCAAGTGGCCGGCGCCATCTTATACGGCAATATCAAGCGAATATGGAAACCGGGTACATCCTACTTTGGGGGTGGAAAAGTTCCATAACGGATTGGATATGGCCGCACCGGGGGGATCGCCGATCTTGGCTGCTTACGACGGTAATGTAGTTGCGGCGGATTATAGCAATTCTATGGGAAATTACGTGATGATCGACCATGGGGATGGGCTGTATACCATATACATGCATGCATCTGCATTGTATGTCTCAAAAGGCAGTTTTGTGACAAAGGGGCAAAATATTGCAGCGGTAGGCTCAACAGGGCGGTCTACAGGCAACCACCTGCATTTCAGCGTAAGGCTGAATGGAAGTTATGTAAGCCCTTGGAACTATTTGAGCAAGTAATGTGGAGATGAAGGAAAGTGGAATATAATTTGAATGGATATTTAAATGATGCTGGCGGCAATGGGGGAAAAAACGGGAAAGAGGACGAGGGGAGAAACAGGAAGAGCTTCCGGAATGGAATGGTTTCGGGCGTGCTTTTATGCCTTTTGCTTTTGTGCTGTGTATATACAGTAAGGCAGCTTTGCAGCATCCATAGGTCGAGGATGGAAAAAATACTCAGCCAGGAAATAGAGAAAGAGCCGGATCGGCTTGTCAACGATGTAACGATGAAGAAGCTTGAAGTAATCGAACAGGCGATTTCTGATTTTTATTATCAGGAAGATGTACGAACGGCGGATTTGATAGACGGTATGTATCAGGGGGTAGTGGCCTCCCTTGGGGATCCTTATTCCACTTATTATACGGAAGACGATTTAGAGGATCTGATGGAACAGACGGAGGGGATTTATTACGGGATCGGGGCCTACGTAGGGATGGACGCCCAGACGGGTATGGCCTATATCAGCGGTGTATTTGAGGGTACTCCGGCGGAAGAAGCAGGGTTGCGCGACGGCGACGTCATTTATATGGTAAATGAGGAGCCTATGCAGGGAATGGAGTTGTCCGATATCGTGGGAAGGATAAAAGGCGAGGAAGGCACGAAAGTGCAGCTTACAATTTACAGGGAGGGTGAAGCGGATTATTTGAAAATACCTGTGGAACGTAGAAAGATTGAAAGCCCTACTGTTAAATATGAATTGTATGATAATAAAGTGGGGTATATCCAGATTACGGAATTCGATGATATTACGGTAGACCAGTTTGCAGAAGCTATGGCGGCCCTTAATGAGCAAGGGATGGAAGGCCTGGTATTGGATCTGCGTGCCAACCCGGGCGGGAATCTGAGTGCGGTAGTGGAGATCGCCAGGCAGATGCTTCCGGAAGGGCTGATCGTATATACGGAGGACAGGGACGGAAAACGTACGGAATATTCCTGCGACGGCAGCAATGTTTTTGATAAGCCTTTGGCCGTTTTGATCAATGGATATTCGGCAAGCGCATCGGAAATATTGGCCGGTGCGATAAAGGATTATGGGATCGGTGAACTGATAGGGACTACTACGTTTGGAAAAGGCATTGTTCAGAAGGTGATGTCGTTGTCCGACGGGACGGCTCTTAAACTTACGGTAAGCACTTATTTTACGCCGAAGGGTAATAATATCCATGGTATAGGGATAGAGCCGGATGATGTATATGAATTTGATGCCGAGGAATATTATGAGAACGGATACGATAATCAGTTGGAATATGCAAAGAAAGTGATTGAGGATAAGGTTAAGGAGAAGAAATAGCCGTCCGGAATCAAATGTCCTGAGGAATCTGTGCGGGTAAAAATCATGCCTGTGCGGAAGGGAAGGAGAAGATCGAATGTCAGCCTTTTTCCCCGGATTAGACGGGTTTTCATTGAAAATCAGATTTTAAGAAGGGGAAATTCAATAATTTTAATGGCTATAAACGCAGAAAAAAAGGGGCATCCTGATCAGGATGCCCCTTTTGTACGAGAAAAACATTTTATTTATTTTATGACCAAGATCGTAGAGGTTTCGTTGATGTGTCCAAAAAATGCTTCTCCATTGGTGGAAAATCCGATACTGGGATAACGGCCAAACAACGCACAATAAGATTCCACCTGATTTTTATTGAGAATCTCCAGCGTGCGGTACAGGCAGTTGAAATTGACCACGCCAGCGGGCTGGTACGTGATGACTTCGTCCAGCGCCTTCTGTGTATCCTCCACAATATTGCCGATTTTTAGGACATTGATCTCCGTCCCCTCGGGCAATCCGCAGTGCAACGTGATACCGCCGTCCTGAATCTCATTGAAAGTACGTACGAAAATCTCATCGCCTGCTACAACCCCCAGCGGATTGCATACGAAATAGTTCTGAATCTCCTCCTGCGGAATGCCAAGAACCTCCGCGTACACTTCGCCGCAAGGCCGGTTGTCAAATTCATACAGAGTACGGCTGCGCATGTTGGACTTTGTCACCAGCAGTTTGCGCTCAGAGAAGACATGGGCGCTCTGCGTCTTCAGCACATCGTATCCGTTTACGGTTTTCAGAATCGCCAGCACCGCTGCGCCGCTGTAACTCCGATCGCCCGCATACACCAGAGATTCGCCTCTGTCTGCTGTGGAGGAGGAGCCGCCCACAAAGAGCAAATCGGTTGCAGTACCCAGACGATCCATAAAGACTTCCTCTACTTTTGGGCCGCACTCAAACAGGACGATGCCGACGCAGCGTTCATAGTCCGAGAGGACTGCGTCCACGCCGCCATAATAGTCATGCATTTCCTCAAGTGTTGGCCGCAGATCGGGGTCGCTGCCGATATTTTCAATAACGCGCACACAGATATCTTCCACACTGCCGGCATCCATTGCCATGATACTGACTGAGCCGCTGGTAAAGCCGGTATTGCAGTACTCGCTGTGGGAGGAGGAGCCGATTACTTCGCTGTCGGGGAAAGCTGCTTTCAGGGCAGCGCCCGGATTGTTGTAGATGCTAGAGGCAAAAAACAGCAGCAACTTGGGTTGGAAGCCCGCTAACGTGTCGTGAGCCTGCCGTGCCATATCCTGGCTGTCTGTTCCCTTAATGGATATTGTTTTGATTGCCAATTTTTATCCCGCCTTTCCTTGTATATTGAAATCTTAAACCATAACGCCAAATTCTTTGCCTATTTCCCGGACTTTTTGGATAATAGCCGCATCATCAGGGGACGATGCCGTATATTTGTCTACTGCAATTCCTTTCAGGTACATTTTTGTCCGCACGGAATTTGCGATGACTGCATTCCCCTTCGACTTCTGCGAGATGATCTGCTGTACCATTTTGTGAATCTGTCCTGCCAATCACTTCACCTTCTCTCATATAAATTCGATCATTTACGCTTCTTTAAAAAATATTTAATTAAGTCTACCATATCAGATTGCAGTTGGCAATAACTTTTCCTTGCCGGTTCCGGGAAGAAGGATTGACGCCTTGAATAAACCTTGAAAAAAATCTGATCTTTAATATTGATTACAGAACTGGATGCTATAAGGACATGAAAGCGGTATATACAATATAGGAAAGAATAAGGACGGGAAAACCGTAATCAAATATAACGATCCTAATAAGCAATATGCAGGTGATTCCGTTTCTTCCACTTTCGGATTGGAAACCAAAAGGGATTCTTTAAAGATGAAGATTAAAATGGAAACTAATGAGGCGAAGAAGTAAGCGCTTAAGAAGAAACTCAGGGACATTGAGAAACAAATAAAAAATTCCAAAGACTAATTATTCCCAGACTGTGACGAAGGCAATGCAATATTTAATAGCTGGCCGGGATTATGGTGGCGGAGTTTGTATATCATAGACAATATTTTTGCTGTCAAATGGAGATGAATCAATATATGTTATCCATCGGAGAATTTCCAAATATATGCAGGGTATCCACGAAAACACTTTGCAATTATGCAGAAATCGGACTGTTGCTCCCAAGTGAAGTGAATCCGGAAAACGGTTATCGGTATTATGCCATAGAGCAATTGGAAACAATGCTCTTTATTAACCGTTTAAAAGCCTATCACTTTTCTTTGGATGAGATTGGTGATATTTTGAAGTCTGATAGTTCAGAGGAACAGCTATATGCCGTCCTTTCCAAAAAGAAGCAAGAATTAGAGCGGCAGGTTCAAAATACACAGGATGCCTTATTGCAAATAAATACTGATATACAAACATTGATGCAGACGAAAATTTAACATTAGCTGCTCCGCCAATGGTACTGTTTCATGGTTCAGAACATACACCCCAGGGATGCTTTTACTTCCTCTGGTCTGCGAAACGCATATCTTATTTGATGACGGTTCTCATATTGTATATGTAAAAGAATTGAATTGTAGATTAGAACAAATAATTCCGCTTCGTACTGCAAGGGGGAAGTAGCTGACGATGTCAAGAGAATAATCAAGGCGAATGCAACGAAAGAGCAGATTATTTCTTTTGGATATACAGAGGATGAATATAAAAAAACAGAGAGTGTACTATATACAAATGCCTAGTTGCAAATTGTATGCTCGGTAAGGATTTGTGAATGGAAAAAGTAAGTAAATAATACAAGAATATGACGAAGAATAACTTGTAACAAGTATTATTGGCAATGCATTGTGTGACAGTGTTCCCATAAATAAAGTAATCCCTGTGCTATGGACAACACAGGGGTTTTCGCAGTAGCGAAAATGAGGTGAAAATGCAGCGCTAGTTGGAATCGAGGCAGATTTGGGTGACTTTGTGTTTGAAACATTGAAAGAAAAATCCCCGGCAAAGATTTTATTAACCCCTTCTGAAGCCATCGTACAGCAGCCGGAATGCATGTCGCGGCAGCTTTATTGCTTTAGCAGTGTGGATTGATTATAATAAAATATTTAGAATATTGATGACGGGAAAGGTTGTCATGTATGAGGAGGATTAGCGATGACAAATGCTTTGGCAGTATCAGGACTCACAAAAATCTGGCAGGATTTTATTTTGGATCATGTTTCGTTTACTGTTCCAAATGGTTCTATCGTTGGACTGATTGGAGAAAACGGCGCAGGAAAAAGCACAACGCATAACGTTGTTTTAGGGCTGATTCAAAAAGAAGAGGGAATTGTTTCCGTTTTAGGGAGCGAGGGGCTGGACGGGGATATCAAAGAATAGATCGGCATCGTGTTCGATGGCAGCAATTATCCGGATATCCTTTCTCCCCGGAAGCTGAACCGGGTTATGAAAAGCGCAGCGGAATCATGGTGGTTAGTGTGAGAAGAAGTTCTAAAGCTCAACAGCAGTGGCTGTTTCGCCAAGAAGTTCTACGACTTGCTTTGCAAGTCTTTCTCACACCGAAAAATGCCCAAAATACAGGCATTTTTCATCAAGATTTGCACCGCTGCGAAGCAGCGGCATGGGGGATAGGATGAAAAAAACTGTCCGCTGTAACATTTCGCGGACATTTGTATGTTTACCTATGTAAAAAGCAAGGAGTGTGGATATGAAAAAGATTTTACTGGTAGAGGATGATGCCCTTTTGAATAAAACGCTGACCTATAACTTGATTTCTGAGGGTTATGATACCGTATCAGCTTTGAATGCATGCACAGCCGCCGAATTGCTGACTCAGACGGAATATGACCTGGTTCTTCTGGATATTAACCTGCCAGACGGAAGCGGCTATGACCTGTGCAGGCTCATAAAGCCGGAAAAGCCCGACACGCTGGTGATTTTTCTCACGGCTAATGACCAGGAGAGCGACCAGATCCGAGGGTATGAAGCCGGGGCGGTGGATTATATTACCAAGCCTTTTTCCGTTGGGGCGCTGCTGCGGAAAATAGGTGCAATGTTTGCAATGCTGGAACACCGGGGGCTGGCAAAGGATTCCTATGATGACGGCAGGTTGTTTTTGGATTTTTCGGGACAGTCCGCTTCGCTGAATGGGAAGCCTCTTGCCCTTTCCCCCATGGAGTATAAGATGCTGCGCCTGTTCTGCAAAAACCCGAAACAGATCCTTACCAGGCAGCGTCTTTTGGAACGTCTGTGGGATGCGTATGAAAACTATGTGGACGAACACACATTGACGACCTCCATCAGCCGTATCCGGGGCAAGATTGAGGCTGAGGGTGACACTTATATCAAAACGATTTACGGGATTGGATATCAATGGATGGGAGGCGGAAGAAAATGAATCTGGGACGGATCTCTGTAAAAGGAATATTCCTGTTGATCAGCGGCGGTATGGCAGTTTCCATGCTGGCCATCTGCGCAGTTTTCTTTGCGGTGACAGGACAGATGTGGATGCTAACCTGCGGCATGCTGCTGACGCTCTGTGCCCTTGTATGGATGTTCCTTCTGACGATTGCCTTTGGCAAACGGCTTTCCGTATTTACCAGAGAGCTGTGCCGGGCAATGGATCAGATGATAAGCGGAAGCGAAGAACCGATGCGTGCCGCGGACAGAGAGACACTTTTTGCCCGTATCGGCTACCGTCTGTCCCGGCTGTACGATATCATGCAGGAGAACCGGCGGAAGGTGGATGAGGAACGGCAGGAGCTGCAGATGCTGGTGTCGGATGTCTCCCATCAGGTGAAAACACCGGTAAGCAATCTGAAAATGGTGACGGATACGCTGCTTTCAAAGTCTGTCACAGAAGAAGAACAGCGGGAGTTCCTGCAGGGCATCCGGAACCAGACGGACAAGCTGGAATTTCTTTTTCAGGCCCTTGTGAAAACCTCCCGGTTGGAAACCGGGGCAATCCGGCTGGAGAAGAAAAACGCCCCGCTGATCGATACGCTGGCGATGGCCTGCAGCGGCATCGTATATGCGGCGGAGAAAAAGAATATTTCCGTTACAGTGGATTGTCCGGAGGATCTCCTGCTTTCCCACGACAGCAAATGGACGGCGGAAGCCGTGTTTAATCTGCTGGACAATG
>CAOKPU010000045.1 GCA_948470755.1 uncultured Lachnospiraceae bacterium
TTCTCCACGAAGCAGCCTCTGCTGCGAGTGGTTAGAAGCACTTCTCACACTAATCATCCATGTCAGAACAGCTTGCTGCGATGGCACGCGTCGGAAATTTCAAATTTCCGACTGCGATCAGGGCAATTTGAGGCTCTGACTCAAATTGCCGATTGATAAAATCAGCTATCAAGCTGATTTTTCAATCTAATACTTTTGTAAAAAATCCTCATAATCTTTATAAGTCACCGTCACATAATATTCCCCCAAATTCATCCCAACCTCTATTCCCATAGGAGTATAAAATAAAATAGAAGTGCCTCCGCTTGTAAGATAATAGACAATTTCCTGATCCGTCATGGAATCCAAATCGCTGACCGTCCCGTTTTGCTGCCTGCACCTTTTGCGGAAGTCTACGGCAAACTCATCGTCAATTTCCATAATACTATTGTTGTCCAGGACAACTCCGTTCTCAACATCGATATTCAGGCAATACAGGCCATAATCCGTCCAATAATCCGTATAAATCATTTCACAGAATACTATACTCATCACTTCCGGATCCATAAAGGTAACATAACCTTCCGAATATACCAGAAACTGCTCCTCCGGCATCATGTATTTGGAATATTCTTTATAATACTCTTCAAAATATTCCGTTTCATCATCAATCATATCGTTAATTGCTTCCAGATTAGGGATATCCCCTTTGATCACCGGATAATCCACGGCAATCCTTACTTTATCGTTATTGCCTTCATACTCATAATTTTCCCACTCTATTGAATAAGCCAGATCCGAGCGGACGGCATCCGTAATTTCACCATAATAATCCCCGTTGTTTAACGCCGGGGGAATAGGGGTCTCCCCATATCCTTCTTCCAAACCTTCCTTTAAAGAATCCCCTTCCAAATACGGAAGTTTCTTCTCTTTGCTGTCCATCCCTCCCTCAGGCTGAACCGGCTGCCATGAAGCAATCTTCACCAAGCCGATCACTACTGCAAGGAAGGCAGCCACCAACCCTACAATTGCCACCATGGCTACGATTTCCGACATAGTATGCCCTGTTTTACGAACATTCGGGCAGCACTTGCATCTACACGGCCCACATTCGCAATTTCCCACAGGCACGGCTTCTCCCGGGCAGCCTTGCTTCCTTTCCGGCCTAAGGCTTCCATCCATACCGTCATCCGTCCTTTCCTCATAAGACAGGCTTTTCTGATAAGGATTATGAGATTCTTTCCTCTCCGGCTGTCCTTCCTGCAAGCGAGGGTTATTCCCGCTCATTTCCTCGTTTCGGCCTTCCCTATCCAGACTTGCATACGGAAGCTGCCCTGAAAAAGTATTTTGCTGCTTTTCCGTCCTCCGGAAAGCATGATCAAAATACTGTCCCGTAAACAAATCCTGTTCCGCTTCCTGCGGCGCGCTCCCGCTAAATATCCCGCCTTCCAGTTTCCAACTGGCATCTTGTCCCGGTTTATCCATAGCCTATCCTCCCCTATACCCCCTATTTCCTGTCGAATGCTACCTCGCTATAATACTCCAATATACACTGGCGCATTAAGATTAAAGCTGAAGATACGGACGTTTCCCTTATTTTCGCCCGATTCCCCCTGAAATTAAATTTTTTTACTTTTATTTTGCCGCACACATTGCATGCAATATATACCAGGCCTACCGGTTTTTCTTCCGTTCCCCCTCCCGGCCCGGCAATCCCTGTTACCGATACGGACACTTCCGCTTTGGAGATTGCTGCCGCCCCTTTCGCCATTTCTTTGGCAACCTCTTCGCTCACTGCGCCCTTCTTTTCCAGCATCCCCTTCTTGATCCCTAGGATCCTTCTCTTTGCCTTATTGGAATACGTAATATATCCGGACTTATATACTTCTGAAATCCCGGGAACATTAATAAGCCTTGCCGCCAACATCCCTCCGGTACAGGATTCCACCGTACTCACCGTCAGCTTATTCGCAATCAACAAATCAACCACTGCCTTTTCCAACGTTATATCCGCATTCGTCGTATATACATGAGGCCCAAACCGGTTTTTCAATTCCTTAACGACTGGTTTCACCAACTTCTTCGCTTCTTTTTCATCCTTGGCTTTTGCCGTCACACGCAAATGCACTTCGCAATTTTTAGCATAAGTAGCGATCGTAGGGTTCGTCTGGCTGTCGATCATATCCTTAATAACCGTTTCCGCCTTGCTTTCCCCCACCCCGCATATTTTAACGGTCTGGGAATAAATCGTCCCCAAATCGCTTCCTGAAAGATACGGCATGATCTGCCTTTCAAACATCGGTATCATCTCATTGGGCGGTCCGGGCAAAAGAATTACCTTTTTCCCTTCCCCTTCCATAATCACCCCCGGCGCAGTGCCGTTCTCGTTATCCACCACAACAGCCCCTTCCGGCATCATAGCTTGTTTCCAGTTATTATCCGTCAATTCCAGATTACGGCTTGCAAAATAATCTTCAATCCTTTTTTTAGAAGGTTCATGCATAAAGAGCCCCCTGCCCATTACCTTCGCGGAAACTTCCTTTGTCAGGTCATCTTCCGTTGGGCCTAATCCTCCTGATAAAATCACAATATCCGAACGTTCCAGCGCGGCTTTGAGCACCGCCGAAAGCCTCTCTTCATTATCCCCCACCACGCTCTGGTAAAAACAGGATAAGCCCAGATCCGCACATTTCTCCGAAAGATATGCCGCATTTGTATTTACGATATTTCCGAGCAAAAGTTCAGTGCCGACCGAAATTAATTCTACTGTCATAATCTTACCTCCATGTCGCCGGGCTGCGGCAACACAAACTATATTATTTAGTTTCTTTCATCACTTCTTTATTTTTGATAAGATAATCCATCAGGGAAACGACCGTCAATATCAATGCAATCCACATAACGATATCTGTAAAAAGATGCAAAGGTTCCAGATTGGCGATCATTAGACAAATCATGATCATCTGAAAAGTCGTCTTGAATTTCCCCCAGTAACTTGCCGCAATCACCACTCCATTATCCGATGCGATCAGCCGGAAACCGCTGATAATAAATTCCCTTGCAATAATGATAATCACAATCCAGGATGCTATTCTTCCCAATTCCACAAGACAAATCAACGCCGAACAGACCAGTAATTTATCCGCCAAAGGATCCATAAACTTACCAAAATTTGTTATCAGGTCATATTTTCTCGCAATATGCCCATCCAGCATATCCGTCAGGCTGGCTACAATAAATAATGCAAGGGCTATCCATTTATCCGCTTCCCCCGTTATCGGTAGCAGCATAAACAACACAAAAAACGGAATCATCGCCACCCTTAATATAGTCAGTTTATTCGGTAAATTCATCACACATCTCTCCTATCAAATCATATTCATAAGAACCGGTCACCCGGACCTTTACAAAATCCCCGCTCATCAGCTCTCTATCCGTATTCACAAAAAGATAGCCGTCTACATTGGGCGCGTCTTTATATGTTCTTGCCACATAAGCATCCTCTTGCGCCACTTTTCCTTCTATCATGGCCCAAAGGCATTGCCCCACCATTTTCCCTGCCGCTTCATAGGCGATCTCCTGCTGCAGCTCCATGACTTCCCTTCTTCTTTCTTCCTTTATATCTTCCTCTATCTGCCCTTGCATCAAAGCAGCCGGCGTATCCTCCTCCTGCGAATAGGTAAATACCCCAAGGCGGTCAAATTCCAATTCATCCACCAATTCCATTGTTTTTTCATGGTCTTTTTCCGTTTCCCCAGGAAAACCTGTAATCAAAGTAGTCCGTAAACAGATATCCGGGATATTTTCCCTTAATTTTCTGACGATGGAACGGATTTCTTCATTATCCGTCCGCCTTCCCATCTTTTTTAAGACAATGTCGGATCCATGCTGAATTGGAAGGTCAAGGTAATGACATATCTTTTTTTCCTTTTTTATAACACGGATCAACTCATCCGTGATTTCTTCCGGGTAGCAATATAGGATCCGTATCCAATAAATCCCCTCGATTTTGCACAACTTTTCCAACAGCTCGGGAAGTTTCTTTTCCCCATACAAATCGCTTCCATAAAGAGTAGTCTCCTGCGCCACCAGAATCAGCTCCTTAACTCCTCCTTCTGCCAGCCTTTGCGCCTCCTCCATCAACGCTTCCATCGGAATGCTCCTGTATCGTCCACGCACCTTCGGTATAATACAATAAGTGCAATGCTTATCACAACCTTCCGCGATCTTTAAATATGCATAATGCCCTCCCGTGGTCACTACCCTCTTTCTGTTCCCTTCCGGCCTTTTATCTAACGGCTGCATATATTCCTTACCCTTGCCTGCCATCGCTTCCTCCACTGCTTTTGCGATCTCATCAATCGCCGCAGTGCCGATAATGGCATCCACCTCCCCGATCTCTTCTTGTATTTCCATCCGGTAGCGCTCCGCAAGGCACCCGGCTACAATCAATGCTTTTATCTGCCCGGACTTTTTTAATTCCGCCATTTCCAAGATCGTATTGATGCTTTCTTCCTTCGCATCATTGATAAAGCAGCAGGTATTGATCACCGCAATATCCGCTTCCCTTTCATCATCCGTAAAAGCATACCCTTTTTCCGCCAATGCCCCCAGCATTACTTCCGAATCTACCAGATTCTTATCACATCCAAGGGAAACAAATATTATTTTCATCCCCTACCGTACCTTTCCGTTTTCATTTTCATATCGTTTTATAGCATAAAACTCTTATGCCCGCAGACAACGGGTATAAGAGTTTACAACAAATAAAGCTACATCTCAGGTTCAGCAGCATTCATTTCCTCTTCCTGCTCATCTTCTTCGCTCAAAATCTTGATCTTTCCCTGATTCAGTTCTTCTACCGCCACGGATAAGGGCTTTTTCCCCCTTCCGTCTACCATCGGTTCTTCCCCCGAAATAAGCTGCCTGGCCCTTTTCGACGTCGCCATTACGATGGAATATCTACTGTTTACTACCGGGGCTTCCCCCGGTTCGACCTCACTATTTACTACCTTCATTAAATCAGAATAAGATGGGTGTAACATTATTTTTCTCCTTTCACCAGAACGTTCAGTTCCTGTCTCATATTTTCTATAAAACTTTCATTCCTGCCTACGGTATTATGCGCCGCACTAATTATAGAATGCAATTCTTTTGTACATATTTCCAGATCGTCATTGACGACAATATAATCATAATCCTCAATGCCGTCCGCTTCTTCTGACGCACGGCGCAGCCGCTGGCCAATCACCTCCGGGGTCTCCGTCCCCCTGCCTGTAAGGCGTTCTTCCAACTGCTTTACGGACGGCGGCATTACAAAAAGAAGAAGTGCGGAAGGGAATTTTTCCTTTACTTTTAAAGCCCCTTGTATCTCAATTTCCAAAATGACGTCTTTCCCCATTCCCAACTGAGTCTCCACGTATTCTCTGGGAGTACCGTAATAATTGCCGCAATAGCAGGCATATTCCACAAGCCCATCCTGTCCTGCCTTCTCTTCAAATGCTTCTTTGGAAACAAAAAAGTATTCTTTCCCATCCTGTTCCCCTTCCCTGGGTTTACGCGTCGTCATAGAAATGGACAATGCATAATTGTCATAATTTTTCAACAGGTTTTTCATCAAAGTCCCTTTGCCCGCCCCAGAAAAACCTGAAACAACAACCAAAATACCTTTACGCTTCATTTATCTCTCCATTTTCCGTCTGCGCCCTATTTGCAATTGTTTCCGGCAAAAGCGCCGAAAGGACGAGCTGACTGTTTTCCATTACAAGCACTGATTTTGTCTTTCTCCCCTGTGTAGCATCAATGGCCATCCCTGATTCCTTGGCATGCTGCACCATCCTTTTTACAGGCGCAGAATCCGGGCTGACGACAGCTATGATCTTTTCCGTATTGACTATATTCCCAAAACCTATATGGATCAATTTATTCATGACATCTGCTTTCTTCCCCTTTATCAGGCGGAGGCTCTATTGTTTATTCTATATTCTGGATCTGCTCTCTGATTTTTTCTATTTCTGTCTTAAGTTCAATCGCATGGTTGGATATTTCCAGATTGTTTGTTTTGGAAAGAATCGTATTCGCTTCCCGGTTCATCTCCTGGGCTATAAAATCCAGCTTTCTTCCGATGCTTCCTCCTTCTATCAAGGCATGCTTTGTTGTTTCTATATGGCTCCTCAAACGGACTAACTCCTCGTCCACGCATATTTTATCCGCAAATAACGTAACCTCAAGCAACAGGCGGCTTTCCTCTATCTGGGTATCCTCTAGCAGTTCCTTTACCCTTTCCCGCAGTTTATTCTTATATTCCTCCACCAATTGGGGAGAACGTTCTTCAATATATGACAAATGTCCCATCATACCGTCCAGTTTGGCGATCAGGTCTTCCTTAAGGGCTTCCCCCTCTTTCAGCCTTGTCTCCACAAATTTTTCCGCCGCGCCCCGGATCGTACTGCAAAGAGCTTTCCATATCTCCTCCTCGTCCACAGACTGTTCTTCCATGGTAAGGACTTCAGGATATCTGGATAATGCGGAAACCCGGATATCATTATCCAGGCCAAAATCCTCCGCCATTTCTTTCAGATAGGCGATATATTCGGCAGCCAGCCCCTTATTATATTTCACGCATACATTGGCTTCCGTAAAATCTTCATAGGCAATAAATACATCCACTTTTCCTCTCTGCATATATTTTTTCAGTTCCGCCCGGATAGCGGCCTCAAAAAAACCAAGCTTTTTCGGCATCTTTATATTTACATCCAAGTATCTGTGATTCACAGATTTTATTTCTGCCGTAACTTTCCGCTTTTCTTCCGAGACTTCATGTCTGCCAAAGCCTGTCATACTTTTTATCATTATCCTTCGCCATCTCCACTTCAATGCTCTTGCGTATTTCATATTATTATAGAATACCTCAACCTTCCAGTCAAGGATTCTTTCTCATGGGTTCATGCCACCTGAAAACTTGTACAACAAGTCCATTGAAAAGGAAGGGAAAATATTGTAGAATCATTAAGTCACAATAGATTGAACCATAAAGCGAGGAAAAAAATATGGCATTTGACGGCGTAACCATTGCAGCTATCGTCATGGAATTAAACAACAGCCTTCCAGGCGGACGGATTTATAAGATCGCTCAGCCGGAAAACGATGAACTTCTGCTTACCATCAAAACAAACGGCGGGCAAAAAAGGCTCTTTATTTCTGCCGGAGCTTCCCTGCCCCTGATTTATTTGACAGAATCCAATAAGCCAAGCCCCATGACGGCCCCCGGGTTCTGCATGTTGCTGCGCAAGCATATCCAAAACGGCCGCATCACGCAGATTCTCCAGCCCGGCCTGGAGCGTATGATACAGATAAAAATAGAACATTTAAACGAATTAGGGGATCTGTGCACCAAAAACCTGATCATAGAAATCATGGGAAAACACAGCAATATTATTTTTACCGATGATAAGGATAGGATCATCGACAGCATTAAGCATATTTCCGGGATGGTCAGCAGCGTCCGCGAAGTTTTGCCCGGACGGCCCTATTTCCTCCCCCAGACCCAGAAAAAACAGGATCCCTTCGATACCCAAAAAGAAGATTTCTGCCAAAATATCCTTTCCGCAAACCAGCCGGTTTATAAAGCAGTCTATAATACTTATACCGGCTTTTCACCGGTATTCGCCCAGGAACTATGCTTCCGCGCCGGGCTTGACGGGGATTTTCCCTCCGCTTCCCTTTCCATGGATGACGCCGGAAGATTATACGATGTTTTCAGCCATGCCGTTTCCGATATCAGGGAGGGATCCTTTTCCCCCAATATAGCCTATGAACACGGCATCCCTGCGGAATTCTCAGTACTGCCTCTTACAATGTACCAAGGCAGTAAATGTAAAAGCTGCACTTCCGTCAGCTCTATGCTGGAGCAATATTACGCCCAGAAAAATGCTGCGACCAGGATCCGTCAAAAATCTGCGGATTTAAGAAGGATCGTCCAAACTGCCCTGGAACGCAATATCAAGAAATACGATTTACAACTTCGGCAAATCAAGGACACGGAAAAAAGGGATAAATTCAGAATATACGGGGAGCTTCTAAATACCTACGGCTATCAGGCTTCCCCCGGGGATACGTCCCTTACCGCAAGGAATTACTATACGGACGAGGACATCTCCATCCCGTTGGATCCGGTGATAACCCCTCTGGAAAATGCCAAAAAATATTTTGATAAATATAATAAAATGAAACGCACTTATGAGGCTTTATCCAACTTAACGCTGGAAGTAAAAGAAGAAATCGAACATCTGGAATCCATAAGCGCATCCCTCGATATTGCAGTAGGCGAAGAAGACCTTGTACAGATCCGGGAAGAATTGATCGAAAGCGGCTATATCCGCCGGAAAAGCGGCGATAAAAAAGTAAAAATCACCAGCCGCCCTTTTCATTATATCAGCAGCGACGGATATCATATTTATGTCGGCAAAAATAATCTTCAAAACGACGAACTAACTTTCCGGTTTGCTTCCGGCAATGACTGGTGGTTTCATGCCAAGGGCATCCCCGGCTCCCACGTTATCGTAAAAACAGGAGGGGATACGCTTCCCGACCGGACTTTTGAAGAAGCGGCAAAGCTTGCCGCCTACTATTCCAAGGCCAGAGGACAGGAAAAAGCGGAGGTTGATTACACGGAAAAGAGAAATGTGAAAAAAACAAACGGCGGGAAACCAGGATTTGTCATTTATCACACCAATTATTCCATGGTAATGGATTCCGATATCAGCGCTCTTTCTTTGGTGGATGATTAAAAACATGGATGTTAAAAACTGCATGGAAATGAGGAAGCATATGTACAATCAGATATTTTCTGAAAAAAATGTATTGATCAGACGATTAACGAATGGGGAAATCCTCTCTGTTTATACCACCCATTCGATCCGGCATTTTCCGGAAAATGAAAGAAAACCCGTTTCTTCCATTGAACGGATGTCTGCTGAAGGGATTTATACCGGCTATGGGCTTTTTTTCCGTGAAGACCCGGGAAAACTGCTTAGCTATGCCTTCTTTACGGCTCTTCCGGAAGAAAAAAACAGCCTTTTGGATTACTTTGCCGTTATGGAGGATTACCGCAGCCTTGGCATCGGTTCCCTGTTCTTACAGCATATGAAATCATTCCCCGCCGGTTATGACGGGTTCCTAATCGAATCGGAAGATCCCGATTATGCCAAGGACAGCCAGGAATTATCCATCCGGAAGAAAAGGATTTCCTTTTACCGGAAAAACGGGGCATTCCCCACAGGCTTAACGGCACAAGTATTTGGCGTCCCCTACCGGGTCCTTTATTTTCCCCTTTCGTCCGGACAAACTCCTTCCACCGCCGCGCTCCATCTATGCTTTCGCAATATATACCGCCGGATGGTCAATCCGCAAAATTACGAAACCCAGGTTCATATTTTCCCGCCTCAACCTTCGGGATCTATTTCCGGATGAAAATCGCCCCCACCCGTTTTTCGGGCGAGGGCGGCTCAGTTTCTATTGTAATCCTTATAATGTCCCGCTCTTGAAAAGGGATTTTACATGGTCGATTTCTTCCTGTGTCGCTTTGGCTGCCGGCACATAGTAAGATTTTTCTCTTGCAATCTGGTACAATTCTTCTTGTGACTGTTCACAGGCATTACGGAACTGTTTCAATGTCTGCTTCAGTTCCTTATTTTCCGTCTGGGCGATCATGCCCCCATAACGCACCAATTCCCCGTTGATCCCTGCCAAAGTATCCGCTACCATTGTTTTTTCCTGCATCTTCATTCCCTCCTACTGCAAAAATTTCATTAACTGCTGCTTGTTGTCCATGGCCGATCTGGCGCCTTTTTCAAAAAACTGCTTCACGCTGGAATCCGTAGCGCATTCCGCGTATTCCTTCAATTTGCAGTGGGTCGTATCGCATCCGCCAATTAAATGGCGCAAATTCTGTAAATCTAATTCTGATAAACTAGCCATTGTCTATACCTCCTAAATAAAATAATCGCTTGCACTCTTATTATCTCCTGAAGGTATTTTTTTATACTTTCATTTTCAAAATCCAAACATAAGAAAACATGAAAACAGCTTCCGGCTTCAGGGGCTTAAATGTTCCAAAAGGATCTTGATCCCGAGAAAAATAAGTATAAAGCCCCCTGCCAATTCCGCTTTTGCTTTATATTTTATGCCAAAAACATTTCCTGTTTTTACTCCTATTATGGAAAGAGTAAACGTAACCGTCCCAATAAAAACCACCGCCTTGACAATATCCACCGATAAAAATGCAAATGTAACCCCTACCGCCAATGCGTCAATGCTGGTGGCGACTGCTAATACAAGCATCTCCTTTACAGCCAGCGATCCTCCCGTCCCCTCTTCTTCTTTACTGCAAGCTTCCCGAATCATATTTATACCTATAATCCCTAACAGCACAAACGCAATCCAATGATCTATGGAAGTTATTTTATCCTTAAACTGCACTCCCAGCAAATACCCGGCCGCCGGCATGAATGCCTGAAACCCTCCAAACCATAAACCTACAATAGCCGCCTTTTTCCATGACAGCTCCTTCATTGCAAGCCCCTTGCATATAGATACCGCAAAAGCATCCATCGACAATCCTACCGCTAATGTAAAAAGTGTAAAAGCATCCATATCCATCCTCGCTTTTGTATTTTTCGTATTTCCCTTACATCCAGACCCATTATAGCAAAATTTTTCGAGCTTTCATACCCTTTATCGCCATCTATTATTGGCCAATATCAAATCCGTATGGAAAATGCCTGTATTTTAGGCATACGGCTTTTGCGCGATGGAGATGAGACTCTAAAATCGCGGAATCCTCTGCTGAACATGAACTTTGTTTTCCGAAGCCCATCAGAATGTTCCGCGCAACAGAGCGCACACAAATTACTGCAACAAGGTCTTTCCTAAAAAATTAAATATTGCCGCTTTAGAAAAAACGACATATAATATAACAGATGCGGCAAAAATCAAAGTCCCTGCTGCAAAGCTGCGGCATTGGGTATTTTATGATAAGAAACAGGTTCCCCAATCCAAGTTATCTTTCCAAACAGTTTAAGGATTTCATGGGAAGCGCTCCAAGCCAGTACCGTTTGGACAGGCTTAGTCCAGACACATTTTCATCGTTCATAGAAAGAAGGTTTATTTATGACATTAACGACTCTCTGCTACATAGAAAAAGATGATTCCTACCTGATGCTCCACCGGGTCAAAAAAGAAAAGGACATCAATAAAGATAAGTGGATCGGCATCGGCGGCCATTTTGAATCCGGGGAAAGCCCGGAAGAATGCCTTTTACGCGAAACCTTTGAAGAAACAGGGCTTACGTTGACTTCTTACCGTTTCCGCGGCATCATTACCTTTCTCTGCGACGATATTACAGACTATTACATGTGCCTCTATACCGCCGACGGCTTTACCGGAACATTGAAAGACTGCAATGAAGGCTCTTTGGAATGGGTACCCAAAGATCAACTGGCAAAATTAAATCTTTGGGAAGGCGACCTGATTTTTTTCCGGCTCATAGAGGAAGATGCCCCTTTCTTTTCCCTCAAGTTATGCTATCGCAATAATATTCTTATAGAAGCCATACTGGACGGCACGCCTTTAGAATTGTGAAAAGCTACAAAAGCCTGGCTTTTTTTGCCATTTTTACTATCGCCCTCCCTTTTGGCAACCCTTTCAAATCCGCCTCTTTTACTGCCTTAATTTTTATCACCAGGACAAAATAAAGCAGGGCCCCTATCAGAACTGCTACGGTAAAGGCTATCAGGTTGATAAGATACGCGGAATCCATAAAGAGCCTTAGGAGATAGCTCATCCCTTCATATATCCCATAAGCAACCGCACCCATGATAACGGCTGAAAAAAGCGGCCTTGCAAATGTCCTGTCAATTTCCTGTTTATAGCCCAGATATTTTCTCATGAAAACATTATTCAGTACGCACATCAAAAAAGAATATAAGACTGTAGAAACCATCACCCCGTATATTCCAAAATCCGTATAATATAAAACGGATACCAGCACTGCTGTCTGTACACAGATAGCTGCCGCTGCGTTAAATACCGGCGTATTCACCTTTCCAATCCCCTGAAGGACTGCATTCGTCAATGTAGACAGCCCATAAAATACTACCGTTGCCGCTAGTCCCATCAACAAACGAGAGGCTAATTCCAAAGAATCCAACTGCGGAAAAAGCACCATCATTACCGGACGGGCCAACACTCCGATCCCCACTGCCGCCGGTATGGAAATAAGCATCGTCACTTTAATGGAATAAGCCACTTTTTTCTTTGTCTGTTTTATGGATCCCTGCGCATAGGTAGATGCAATGGTTGGGACAATAGCGGAGGACATAGCCGAAGCAAGGGCTATCGGTATATTGGAAATCGTCACCGCTTTTGTCGAAAATATTCCTAACTGGGTAGTAGCGGCAATCTCATCCATTTCTTTGAATTTTACCATCATTTTTAAATATATGGTTTGATTTAACGATGTCGTTAGATTGTAAATACAAGTGCTCAAAATGAAAGGGGTTACCACCGCCATCATCAACTTAAAAATATCAAAATAGGATTCTTCCGTTTCTGTCCTATCATAATCTATCCTGCGCTTGATCACCTTACGGCTCATCAAATAAATAACCGCCATAAACAACAAGGCAACGACAACTCCGGATCCCGTCCCAAGCGCGCTGCCAATAGCCCCGTACATCGCCTGGCTGCTGGCATCCCCGCCCGCCTTTACTGCCACCTGGATCAACCCATAAGCCGCCCCTAAGCTGACCGCTGCATTTAATATCTGTTCCAGTATCTGGGAAACTGAGGTCTGCATCATCGTGCGGTGTGCCTGAAAATAGCCGCGCAATACCCCTAAAAGGCCATAGAAGAAAATCGTCGGCGCAAAAACCCTAAGAACCGGTATAGAATTGCCCATCACAAAAGAAGGTGCCCATAAAAATAAAACCAGACTTGCTGCTCCCCCGACTACCATCACATAAACCAGCGCACATTTAAAAATACGCTGGGCATTACGGTATTCTTTCAGCGCAAGCCTTTGAGCAAGCACCTTTGCAATTGCCGACGGAATGCTGTAAGAAGATACTAACAGGACAATGGTATAGATATTATAGGCCGTACTGTAATAACCATTCCCTTCATCCCCTATAATGCCAGTAAGCGGCCCTCTGTACAGCAGCCCTATCATACGGCATATGATAGAAGCTGCTGCAAGGATGCCCGCCTGCATAATAAATCCGTCTTTTTTATTATTTCTGCCTTGACTCTGAGACTTCCTCTTCTTATCAGACATCGTAAGATCCGTCCTTTTTTATCCTATCAGCCAATCATACATTTCCTGATATTTTTTTGCGGATACCTGCCAAGAAAAGTCAACAGCCATGCCTCTGTCAATAATCTTATTCCATTCCCGTTTCTTATCGTAGTATATACGCTCTGCATACCGGATAGCTTCCAGCATCTCATGGGCATTGTAATTGGAAAAACTAAAACCAGTACCTGTATTCTCATATTCATTATATGGCTGTACCGTATCCTTTAACCCGCCTGTTTCCCGTACGATCGGCACCGTACCATAGCGGAGGGCCATCAACTGGCTCAAGCCGCAAGGCTCAAATAAAGAAGGCATCAGGAAAGCATCGCTCGCCGCATAAATCTTATGAGACAGGGCCTCCGAATAGAAAATATTTGCTGAAACTTTATTGTTATATTTCCAGTCAAAATGCCGGAACATATTCTCATAACGTTCTTCCCCTGTACCAAGCACTACGATCTGCACCGCATCCTGACACAGCTCATCCATCATATAGTCAATCAGGTCAAAGCCTTTTTGGTCAGTCAGCCTGGATACAATCCCAATCAGCATTTTTTTATCATCCTGCTCCAATCCCAACTCTGCCTGTAACGCCCGTTTATTTTTTATCTTTTCCTTCCTGAAGTTCACGGAATTATAATTATGGTCTATATACTTATCAGTTTCCGGGTTAAAATCATCATAATCGATCCCGTTTACGATCCCTCTTAAATCCCCGCTTCTTGCCTGAAGAAGGCCATTTAAACCTTCCCCGTAAAATGTGGTTTTAATTTCTTCCGCATAAGTATCGCTTACCGTTGTTATTGCATCCGCATATACCAGCCCGCCTTTTAACAGATTAGCGTCTTTATATGCTTCCAGCTTATCCGGCGTAAAGAAATAATCCGGCAGCCCCGTAATGGACTTTACCGTCTTCACATCCCATTTCCCCTGGAACTTCAGATTATGGATCGTCATGACCGTCTTAATCCCCCGGAAAAATTCATTGCCCTGGAAACGCTCCTTCAAATATACTGGGATAAGACCTGTCTGCCAGTCATGGCAATGGATCACATCCGGCCTGAAATCGATCAACGGCAGCGTCGACAAAGCCGCTTTGGAAAAGAATGAATATTTCGTAATCTCATCCAAAACATTATCGCTATAAGGTTTAAACCCATTAAACATAGACTCATTATCAATGAAGTAATACTTTACTCCTTCTATTTCAGCTTCCAGTATGCCTACATACTCATTTTTCCAGTTAAAATCCATATAAAAATGAGTTTTGTAGGTCATCAGATCTTTCATTTCCTGCTTCATACAGGTATACTTAGGAATCATGACCCTCACGTCAAAATATTCCTTGTCAATACATTTTGGCAGGGAGCCTACTACATCTGCCAGACCTCCCGTTTTGATAAACGGCACACCTTCCGATGCAACAAATAATATTTTTTTCATAGCCATACCTCCAATATAATTAGAAATATTATACATCATATTGAAAGCGTTTAAAAGATTTAATTTAATTTTTATACTGTAATCTTATCTTATCAGCGATCAATGCGATAAATTCCGAATTGGTCGGCTTCCCCTTTCCGGTATTTATCGTATAGCCAAAAAGGGCATCCAGCGTTTCCATCCTTCCTCGGCTCCAAGCCACTTCTATCGCGTGGCGTATGGCCCTCTCCACACGGCTGGGCGTTGTCTGGTACTTCTTTGCAATGGACGGATAAAGAACCTTCGTAATGGAGCTTAACATTTCATTGTCTTCCACAGACATCATAATTGCTTCCCGTAAATACTGATAACCTTTGATATGAGCCGGCACCCCGATTTCATGTATCATATCCGTTACGTCCTTTTCCAAATCCCGCACCGTATTCACACTTTTCACAACCGTATCCTGCCCTGCTATGGATGCGCTTTTATTACCGGAAGGAACGGTAATCATAATCTGAAACTCTTTATCCATACTCATCAGGTCGCCAAGTATTTTATAAACCCTCTCATTATCCTTTGTTGACGTTAGATTAAGCTGCTCCATATCAAACCTCCGACTTTTTTCATTGCATATACCTGAAAATCCAAGGCAAACGCTAGAAATTTCCAAATACTGCTATAGTCTATTATAATGGAACATTATTTGAGTATTCAACCGTAATTTATCGCACTATAAGACGGTTATTTCAATGGGACAACATATTTTCAATAAAAATCCCATAGCCCTTTGTAGAATCCTGTACCAGCACATGCGTCACCGCCCCGATGATCTTTCCATCCTGAATAATAGGGGAACCGCTCATGCCCTGCACGATCCCTCCGGTCAGGGACAAAAGCTCCTCATCAGTAATCCTTAACACGATTCCCCGGTTTACATTATCGTTGTCCAGATGTACTTCCATAATTTCAATATCATAATAGCGCGGCGTCCCATCAATACTGCAGATGATCTGCGCCGGCCCTCTTACGATTTCCTGTTTTAGGCCAATAGGAAGAGCCTCATTTGTCACCGCCTCATACACCTGGCTGTTGCAAGTGCCAAAGATCCCTTCTGTTGTATTTTCTTTTATTTCCCCGATAATATTGTCTTCATCATATTCGATATATCCCGTCAGCTCCCCCGGCGCCCCATTGCTCCCACGCGTAATCCCAATAATCTCCGTATGGTAAAGAGTGCCTTTCTGCAATTCCATCAAAGTACTGGTATCCACATCGTTGATCCCATGGCCTAAAGCGCCAAAATCCGCACTTTCATTAATATAAGTCATCGTTCCTACGCCTTGCGCGTTATCCCGTATCCATACGCCGATCTTATAATCCCCGGACTGGCTCACTTTAGGCCTGACGCTCAGCGTAAGGTCTTCTTCCCCTCTTTTTACCTTCATGACAAGCTCCTGCCCTTCACAGTGTTCTACCTTTTCCATAAAGTCGCGCTTCCCTGTCACTTCTTCATCGTTGACCTGCGTAATATAATCCCCGGACTTAAGTATATATTGGGAGGGGGATACTGTCTGTCCCTCTTCCCCGATAAAATCCCCTACTCCGATAACAAGCACCCCTTGGGTCTTGACGTAGATGCCGATAGGTATTCCCGCCGGGGTAAGGGATTTATTCTGGATAACCTGTACATCCACCGTTTTAAGCGGTATAATGCCAAAGAGTTTTAAATCAAGGACATATTTTTCAATGGCGTTTGCTTTTATCGTTACCGGTTTTGCCAGATCTATATGGATACTGTCCTTTGGTATATTGGATTTCGTAAACCCGCTTACTTCCACGGCTTCCTTATATATCTTCCCTGATGCGGGTACCTGGAAATCCAGGGTCTGATCCACACCGGCCTTTATTTTTATATTGGAAGGCACTTTTTTCCATAAGGAAAAATAACAAGTAAATATTAAAACGGCAAGGCTCCCTGCCAAGGCAAAGTACAAGCACGTCCTATACTTTTCTATTTTACTTTTCTTTTTATGGCTTTTCCTTTTCAAGTTTTCACATCCTTTCACAAATCGTCTTTAGTATGTGAAAAACTTAAGGATTTTACTTTAGTATAGTTTTGTATTTCTTGCCAATTCTTTCATTTCTTTCGCATTTTGAAGGGCAGCTTCCGTAATTTCCGCCCCTCCCAGCATTCTCGCCAGTTCCCTTAAGTCATCTTCCGGCCCGATTTTCTTTATTGTCGTAACCGTCCGGTCTTTTTTCGCACTTTTTTCTATTAAAAAATGGGAATCCGACATGGATGCTATCTGCGGCAGATGGGTAATACAGATAATCTGATGGCTTTTCCCAAGAATCCCCAGCTTTTCCGATACCTTCCATGCCGTCTTCCCGCTGATCCCCGTATCAATTTCATCAAAAATAAGCGTCTGGATATCATCTTTATCAGCCAGCACGGTTTTAAATGCCAGCATAATCCTTGACAGCTCACCCCCGCTTGCCACTTGGCTTAAAGGCTTTAACGCTTCTCCTTTATTGGTAGATATCATAAACTCTATTTCATCAAATCCATCGGCTGTCATCTCTTCCGGGCAAGGCCGCACCTGGATTTCAAACCGGACTTCTTCAAAATTCAAATCGAGCAAAGCCTGCTTTAGATTTTTCCCCAGCTCCTTGGCGCATTTTTTCCTTACGCCGGACAAACTGCCGCAAAGTTTAAGCAGTTTTTCTTTTTCTTCTTCCATACGCTGTAACGTCTCTAAACGGAAAGCTTCATAATGATCCAATAGATCAATCCGTTCTTCCCCTTGCGCCTTATATGCCAGTATTTCTTCTATATTTTTCCCATATTTGGATTTTAGATGATTTAACAGATTTAAACGTTCTTCCGTCCTTGCAAAATCCTCCCCGTCAAATTCCAGTTCTTCCATATACCCGGATGCCGCACGATTAAAATCGTTTAATAGATTATCAATATCCTGAAGCTGCATTTCTAAGTCCATCAAAGCATCATCATAAGAAGATATGCTTTTTAGTTCCCGCAAAGCGCGCCCAATATACTCCCCCGCACTTTCCGGGGAACCATATCCCGTCATTTGGTAAGCATTATATAAAGCCTCTTTTATTTTACGGCTGTTTAGCATCATATGGTAAAGCTGTTCCAACTCTATGTCTTCACCGACAGACAGACAGGCCTCTTCAATTTCTTTGACTTCAAACCGCAAAAGCGCCGCTTCTTTTTCCCGTGCCGCTTCATCCCCTGTATGATCTTCCAACTCTTTTTGCAGTTTTATAAACTCTTTATAGCATTCCCTGATTTTGTCTTTTAAATCACCGGCCCTTTCTTTTGCGTAATCATCCAATATTTCTTTATGTTTTTTCTTTTGCAGCAATGTCTGATGCTCATGCTGCCCGTGGATATTGATAAGGATATCCGCAATCTCCTTTAACTGCCTCGCTCCAACGGTTTCCCCGCATACTTTGCATATGCTCCTGGAAGGCATAATCCGTCTCTGGATGATAAACGTACCATCCTCTTCCGGAACGAACCCCATTTCTTTTAACCTGTCCCCCTGTTCCCCGTTTAACTGGAAAACCAATTCTACCAAGGCATACTCCGCCCCTGAACGTATCATGTCCTTATCCGCTTTCGCTCCCAATGCCAGATTCACGGAACCGATCACGATGGATTTGCCGGCCCCTGTTTCACCGGTCAGGATATTTAATCCTTCCTCAAAAAAAACTTCTTCTTCATCGATTAATGCCAAATTCTTTACATGCAGGCTTACTAACATTTTTTTACTCCTTATGTGTCTCCGGGCAAGATATAAACACACAAACTTCTAAACATCCATCATCTTATGAATCTTATCCATTACAATCCGGGTATCTTCCACAGTCCTTACCGCCATCATAATCGTATCATCCCCCGCGATCGAGCCGACAATCTCCCTCATCTTCATGGCATCCACTGCAGCCGCCACTGCCATAGCCATCCCTGAAACCGTCTTGATCACAAGGATGTTCTGCGCCATATCCATGGATACAAACCCATCTTTTAACACACGTATGTATTTATCCCCTAAAAAGCTGTCATCCTGTTTCAGTACAATATATTTCTGCTTCCCGTTTCCGGCCGGCACTTTGGATAGTTTTAACGCCCTGATATCCCTGGACACAGTGGCCTGCGTCACTTGAAAGCCGGATTCCCTTAATTTTTCTGCCAGCTCATCCTGCGTTTCAATATCGTAACTTTCAATCAGCTCAATTATTTTCCCATGTCTGCTCTTTTTCATTCTTTTCCTCATTTCTGCATTTCCTGCGGCTTCCCCTAAACGCTCAATTTCTTATGCAGCGCCTCCAGAAAGCTGACTTTATTTAATTTCACAATGCCGGTGGAAGTAACCGCCCTTTCAATCATCACCTTGTCGCCGGTATACAACGTCACATTATGGCTTCCATCGAAATTAACTTCCACTTGCTGCACCATCCCTTCCCGTCCTCCTCCGATCTCCACTTCCACCTGATCGCCCGCCGCAAGAATAATGCTCCTTGTGTTCAACGTATGCGGGCTTATAGGCGTAATGAGTATTAGTTCGGCTTTCGGTTCCACGATAGGCCCCCCAGCGGACAGATTATACCCTGTAGATCCCGTAGGCGTTGCCACAATAACGCCGTCCGCCTGATATTCATTCAAAAACTGCCCATTGACAAATATACGGAAACGGATAATTTGTAAAGAACCGCTTCTTGTAATCGTAATATCATTCAGCGCATGGGATTGTTCCGTCCCATATTGCATCAGCCCCTTGTCCACATGCCTTTTTTCATGGAACGGCCCCCGCCTGATCCTGCCAGCCAGCATCATCCGCTGTTCCACCTCGTATCCGCCTTCCATAAGCTGATCCAATGCCGCATAAATCCCCGTTTCCTCAATCTCCGCCAGATAGCCCAAAGTCCCAAGATTAATTCCCAGCAAGGGGATGTCCTTATCAATAATGTCTCTGGCTGCCTGTAAAAGCGTACCATCCCCGCCCAATACAAGAATGCAGTCCACATCTTCCGGTATCTGGCCTGCGTCCGTATACTTCTGCTCTTTTACCGGTCCTTTTATCTGAACCGTACATTTTTTATGATTCTTTTCCAGATAATGTCTGATCTCTTTGGTTTTTTCCAAATTACGATCCTTATGTCCATTTGTAATAATATAAAAATGATTCATTTATCTTCCATCCCTATAACGACTTATGGGCTTTATCCACTGTGCGGACAATCCATTCCTTCATTTCCTGCTTTTGTGACAACCCGTTTTTCCTGTTTTCAGCCTCTTCTAACAGCAGCCTTGCGTCTGCTTCCGTCATGGCTTGTATCTCTTTTGCCGGCTCCGCTTCTTTCCGTATATAAAACAAATATTCAATATTACCTTCCGGCCCTTTGATCGGCGAAAAATCAAGGCCTGCCGCCTGAAAGCCGACAAAACCGGCAAAATCCATTATCCTGCCAATTACTTCTTTATGTATTTCCGGCTCCCGGACTACCCCTTTTTTCCCTACCTTATCTTTTCCTGCTTCAAACTGAGGCTTGATCAGACAGATCATTTCTCCCCCTTCTTTCAAAAGATTCCTGGCCGGTATCAATATTTTAGTCAATGAAATAAAAGAAACATCCACCGAAGCGAAATCAAGCGTATCGGGAATGTCTGACGGCAGCATGTAGCGGAAATTTGTCTTTTCCATACAGACCACCCGCTCATCGTTCCTAAGTTTCCAATCCAGTTGTCCATGTCCTACATCCACGGAGTAGACTTTTGCGGCGCCATTTTGGAGCATACAGTCAGTAAATCCCCCTGTAGACGCCCCGATATCCATACAAATACGATCCTGAAGCCCTACCTTAAATACGGCAACAGCCTTTTCCAGCTTAAGCCCGCCCCGGCTGACATATTTTAACGTATTGCATTTTACCTCAATCCGTACTTTCCCTCCATCAAAAGAAGCTCCGGCCTTATCCTCCCTCTGTCCATTGACAAATACGTCGCCGGACATAATAATTGCCTTAGCCTTTTCCCTGGAAGGGGCATATCCCCGTTGTACCAAAAGTACATCCAAACGCTCTTTCATTTCCTTTCCCTCTTTAACGGAACCGCCTTATGTAGCCTTTATTATATCTGTTTTTGGCAATCCGGCGTTTCCCTGCCCGCTAACTCTGCCATAATCCTCTCTGCCACGGAAGAGGCGTCTATACCCATTTCCTTCCTCAATATTTCCACATTTCCATGTTCCACATATTCATCAGGAATAGCAATGGCGATCAGTTTTTTCCCTGCTCCCGCCTGATCCAGCACCTTTCTGACCTTTTCGCCATAGCCGCCGCTTGCTACATTTTCCTCCATCGTGACAAAAAGCCCATGCTCCTTTAAAGCCTCCCGGATCGCTTCCTCATCTATAGGCTTCACAAATCTGGCATTGACCAGGGAACAGGAATAACCTTTTTCTTTTAACCGGCTGCGTACTTGACATGCCGTTCTTACCATGCTGCCTACCGCCAGCAGGCAGATATCCTTTTCTTTGTAAATAAATTCGCTTTTTCCATATATTATCGGGGTCCTGTATTCCTTCAGCCCATCATATGCCTCTCCCCTTGGATAACGTACGGCGATAGGGGCGCCAAACCCTACGGCAAATTTCATCATATCCGAAAGCTCCCATTTATTTTTAGGCGCCATAATGTGCATATTAGGTATAGACGATAAATAAGATAAATCAAATATCCCCTGATGCGTCTCCCCATCGCTTCCTACCAGGCCGGCCCGGTCGATAGCGAATACAACCGGCAGATTCTGGATGCATACGTCGTGCAAGATCTGATCATAAGCCCTTTGTAAAAAAGAAGAATAGATGGCCACAATCGGTTTCATCCCGCCGGCTGCCAGCCCGGCCGCAAATGTAACCGCATGTTCCTCCGCAATCCCAACATCAAAAAAACGGTCAGGATACATATTCCTAAAACGCTTCAGCCCCGTTCCATCGGGCATAGCGGCGGTAATTGCCACCACCTTCCCATCCCTTTGCCCAAGCTTTGTCATAACCGTCGAAAAAATATCCGTATAATTCGCTTTTGTCCTCGGACATGTAGGCAGCCCCGTCTCCACTTCAAACGGCTCCGCCCCATGAAATCTCGCAGGATGCCTTTCTGCCGGCAGATATCCTTTCCCTTTCTGTGTCAGGACATGGATAAGCACTGCCTTTTTTACCCTTTTCGCCTCTTGGAATACACGGACCATCTGCCCGATATTATGACCGTCCACAGGCCCTAAATAAGTAATCCCCATATCTTCAAAAAACATTCCCGGTATTACTAACTGTTTAAAACTATTCTTAGCTCTGCGGATAAATTTCACCATCTGATTCCCATATTTCGGCATGTCTTTTAACGTATTATATACACCGTCGCGCAAGTCCAGATAACTGCCTGCTGTCCGTACATTATTCAGATATTTCGAGACGCCCCCGACATTTTCCGAAATCGACATGTTATTGTCATTTAAGACAATTATATAATTTGTTTCCAGCCTTGCCGCATTGTTCAATGCTTCATAAGCCATTCCTCCTGTCAGGGAACCATCCCCGATCACTGCCACTACCGAATATTTCTCCCCCTTAAGATCCCTCGCTTTTACTAGCCCAAGCCCGGCGGAAACCGAAGTGGAACTATGCCCTGTATCAAAAGCATCGCAAGCGCTTTCCTTGCGCTTAGGAAACCCGCTCATTCCTCCATATTTACGTAAACTTTCAAAACCGCTCCTTCTCCCGGTCAGCAGCTTATGCGTATATGATTGATGCCCCACGTCCCATATGATCTTATCTTCCGGAAGGTTCATTGCCAGATGCAGCGCCATAGTCAGTTCCACTGTCCCCAAATTAGAACCGAGATGGCCGCCGGTAATGCTGATCTTCTCAATTAAAAAATCCCTGATTTCCTCCGCAAGCGGATATAAATCTTCTTCTTTCATATTCTTAATGTCGTTTGCCTGGCAAATATTATCCAACAGCATATCCTTACCTTCTTCCTTTGATCCTTAACGGGCCCGGCCAGCAGTTTTCCTGTGGACGGACGCCATCCGTCCTTCTATTTTTCCCTGGTAATCAAATACCTGATCAATCCTTCCAAAAATATATTCCTATTCCGGAAAGAAGAAATAATAGCGATCGCCTCTTTTGAAAGTGCGTCTACATCCTTCTTCGCCTGTTCCAGCCCCTTTAAAGTTACATATGTCGTCTTCCTGTTTTTTTCATCGCTCCCCGTCTGTTTTCCAAGGGCCTCCAGGCTGCCGGTGACATCCAGTATGTCATCCTGGATTTGAAAAGCAATGCCAATGTTGTAAGCGCATTTCCCTATCCACTTCCTTTCCTCCTCGGACGCCCCGGCAAGAATAGCCCCTGTCATCATAGAGCTTTGAATCAGCGCCGCCGTCTTATGTTCATGAATAAATAACAGCTTTTCCTGCGTCACTTCCTCTTTCTTATTTTCCGCTTCAATATCCGCCGTCTGCCCGCCTATCATCCCATAAATGCCGGCCTTTTCTGCAAATACCACAAGGGCGTCCGCCGCCCTTTTTATTTCTTCTTCCTTTTTTGCCAGGGAAAAAACCTTCAACGCGGTTTCAAAAGCAAAATTCAACAGCCCATCCCCCGCCAGGACGGCCATCCCTTCCCCATAAACTACATGCGCCGTTTTCCTTCCCCTACGGTACTCATCGTTATCCATGCAAGGCAGATCGTCGTGTATCAGGGAATAAGTATGCACCATCTCTATGGCCGCCATAAAGGGTTCTACAAGCTTTCCTGTCCCTCCAAACATGCGGTACGTCTCCCCCGCAAGCATCGGACGCAGCCTTTTCCCTCCCGCCAGGATACTGTAATTCATGGCTTCCACCACTGTTTTCTGATATCCCTCTTCTATCGGAAGATAACTTCTGACGATTTCCTCGGTTTCTCTTACTTTTTGTTCCAGTTCCTTGTCAAAACTCATCCGTTTCTCCATTCTCATCAATCTTTAAGACTTTTTTCTCTACTTTATCTATCTTATCGCTGCAATATTTAAGGATGTCCATCCCCTGTTTATATTCTTTAAAAGACTCTTCCAACGTGATGTCTTCCGCCTCCAGCTTAGAAACCGTCTCTTCCAATATCCCAAAGGCTTCTTCCAAAGTCAGTTCTTTTCTTTTTGTTCCCATTCCACGCTCTCCTTATCCAAAGTTTTTGCGGTGATTATCCCATCCCTTACATGCACATGCAAAAGCTTTCCGGGTTCTGTAGCCACTATACTGGAAACCGTGCGCCCCTCTTCATCCGACACATAAGAAAAGCCCTGTTTCAATTTATCTAAAGGGGATAACCCTCTTAATTTCTCAATATAAACCTCCAGCAGATGCCTTTTTTTAATCAGGACCGCTTCCATTGCGTTATCAAGCCGTTCTTCCAACTTCAGTGCATACGTCCGCTTCTCCCTGATTTGGTTGGCCGGGCTTAAATAACGCAGCTTCCATCCCAGATTTTCCAGATATCCCCTATATAAGCCAATCTTGTTTTTCAAAAGCCTGTCCAATACGTAACGATATTCCCTTAACGATTCCTCATATTGGCTGTATTCATACACGGCCAGTTCAGCCGCTGCGGAAGGCGTTGGCGCCCTTAAATCCGCCACATAATCGGCAATCGTCGTATCCGTTTCATGGCCTACGGCAGAAATTACCGGAACAGTACAGTCAAAAATCGCTTCTGCCACCATCTCCTCATTAAAAGCCCACAGGTCTTCGATGGAACCGCCGCCCCGGCCCACAATAATGACATCCGCCCCAAATCGTTCCAATGCACGGATTCCCTGCACAATGGAAGGGGCCGCCTGTCCTCCCTGGACAATGGCCGGGTAGAGCACTATCTGCACATAAGGGTTCCTTCTGGAAGCAATATTAATAATATCCCTGACGGCTGCTCCCGTCGCTGCCGTCACTACTCCCAAAACAGAAATATATTTGGGGATCGGACGCTTATAGCAAGGGTCAAACATCCCCCTTTCTTTCAGCTCCTCTTTCAGCTTTTCAAACCGTTCATAAAGGAGCCCCGCCCCATCCAGCACAATCTGCCTCGCATAAAGCTGATACTTTCCGTCCCGCTCATATACATCCACAGTGCCGCCTACAATTACCTGTTGTCCTTCCTGCATCCGAAAAGCAAGACCGGAACGGTTTCCCGCAAACAT
>CAOKPU010000046.1 GCA_948470755.1 uncultured Lachnospiraceae bacterium
GAGAATGATAACAGGAGGAAGAAAAATGAATAACAAAAAAACCTTATCTATGGTTATGACCGGGCTTTTTATGGCGATTATCGCGGTCATGACCTTCATCCCCAATGTAGGTTATATTAACCTCATTGTCATTAAGGCAACTTTGCTTCATGTGCCGGTTATAGTCGGATCCATCGTACTTGGACCGAAAAAAGGGGCGGTGCTTGGGGCTACTTTCGGCATTACCAGCCTGATTAAAAATACGCTGGAGCCAAGCCTTTTGTCCTTTGCGTTTTCGCCGTTTTATCAGATGGGCGATATCGGCGGGAACGGCTGGAGCGTGGTGATTGCATTAGTGCCGAGGATACTGGTGGGGGTAGTGCCTTATTATGTGTTTACAGGTTTGGAAAGGCTGTTAAAGAATGTAAAAGCGAGAAGGACTGTAGCTCTTCCGGCTGCATGTGCATCGGGGGCTTTGGTTAATACATTATTGGTCATGCATTTGATTTTTTTCTGTTTCAGGGATGAATTTGCGGCGGCGCAAAGCGTTGCCGTGGATGCGGTATATGGTATGATCCTGGGGATCATCGCCGCGAATGGAGTGCCGGAAACGATTGTCGCTGTGGTGATCGGCGGTGCGGTAAGCCTTGCGCTGCTCCGGATCGCGCCGCAGGCTTCTAAAGGGACAGGAAAGGCCTTGAAGCAGGTATCATAAAGGATGACGTTCATGATAAAGGAAGGATTCGTATGCTGCGTGGAAAAAACATCGTATTAGCGGTAACGGGAAGCATTGCCGCTTATAAAATCGCCTATTTGGCAAGTATGTTAAAAAAATCGGGGGCATATGTTACGGTTTTAATGACGAAGAATGCGGTTAATTTCATTAATCCTATCACTTTTGAAACATTGACCGGGAATAAATGCCTGATCGATACCTTTGACAGGGATTTTGAATTCAGTGTGGAGCATGTGTCCTTGGCGAAACGGGCGGATGTGGTTATGGTAGCCCCGGCTTCCGCAAATGTTATCGGCAAACTGGCAAACGGCATTGCCGATGATATGCTGACCACAACGGTAATGGCGTGCGAATGTAAGAAAATCATTGCGCCCGCTATGAACACTCATATGTATAAAAATCCGGTAGTACAGGATAATATAAAAAAGCTCAAAGGGTATGGTATGGAAGTCATAACGCCCGATACCGGTTATCTGGCCTGCGGCGATGTGGGGGAAGGGAAGATGCCTTCCGAACAGACGCTGTTTGAATACATTTTGAGGGAAGCAGGACATAAAAAGGATCTGGCGGGGAAAAAGATATTGGTTACGGCAGGCCCTACCAGGGAGAAATTAGATCCGGTAAGGTTTATTACCAATTATTCCACCGGGAAGATGGGATATGCCATTGCAAGACACTGTATGCAAAGGGGGGCGGAGGTTACTTTGATCAGCGGGAAAACGCAGTTGGAACCGCCGCTGTTTGTACATACGGTAGAAATTGAATCGGCTGAGGAAATGTTTGAGGCGGTGAAGGCATATTACCAATCCCAGGATATTATCATTAAATCGGCGGCTGTAGCGGACTATCGGCCTTTGGATGTTTCTATGGAAAAAATGAAAAAGAAAGATGGGGAAATGACGTTGGCTTTGACCCGTACAGTAGATATTTTAAAGTTCCTGGGGGAAAACCGGAAAGAAGGGCAGTTTATCTGCGGGTTTTCTATGGAAACGGAAAACCTGGTGGAGAATTCCAGAAAGAAGCTGGAGAAAAAGAATGTGGACATGATTGTAGCGAATAACCTGAAACAGGAGGGAGCAGGATTTGGGACGGATACGAATGTTGTCACGCTGATAACGAAAGACGGATGCTTGGAACTTCCGGTCATGAGCAAAGAAGATGTAGCAAAACATATCATTGATACAATACAAAGTATAAATTATAAGGCGGGAAGCGCCGGCTGAGGGAAAGCCGGCGCTTCCAAAAGCGTTGCATTATGAGGGAAAGTGTGGACAAAGTTGGGAAAAAAGAAGTGGCATAGTAAATTAACGGCGACAAGGACGATCGCGGCCGGTTTTTTAGGGATCATATTGGCCGGCACGCTTTTACTGATGCTGCCGATATCATCGGCAGAAGGAAGTGCAGCGGATTTTTTGACTGCGCTTTTTACAGCGACCAGCGCCACTTGCGTGACCGGATTGGTGGTGGTAGATACTTATGCCGGCTGGTCGGTATTTGGCAAAGCCGTCCTTTTAATACTGATTCAAATAGGCGGCCTTGGATTTATGACGATCGGGGTATTTGTAGCGGTGCTAATGAAGAAGAATATCGGCTTAAAAGAAAGAGGGATCCTCCAGGAAAGCATGAACACGCTTCAGATCGGAGGGATCGTCCGCTTGGTGAAAAAGATCACGATTGGCACTTTTGCCATAGAAGGGATCGGCGCGTTGCTTTTGTCCATACGTTTTATTCCTCAGATGGGCTGGACGACGGGCATCTGTAATGGGATTTTCCATTCCATATCGGCATTCTGCAATGCAGGGTTCGATCTTATGGGAAGGGAAGAAGCGTATTCTTCGCTCGTATCTTATTCCGGCGATTTTCTGGTAAATATAACAGTGATGCTTTTGATCGTGATAGGCGGCATCGGCTTTCTTGTATGGGATGATCTGCAGAAGAAAAAATTCCGTTTTAAAGAATACCTGCTGCATACAAAAATCGTCCTTGTCGTGACATTTTTCCTGATATTCGGCGGCGCTTTTTTTATTTATCTTTTTGAAAAGGATAGTCTGATGGCGGACATGGGGATAGGGGAAACCGTACTGACCTCATTGTTTGCTTCCGTGACAGCGAGGACGGCCGGCTTTAATACTATTGATGTAGGGGGGATGAGTACCAGCAGTAAGCTGATAACCATTGTTTTGATGTTTGTCGGCGGAAGTCCGGGATCTACGGCAGGCGGGATTAAGACAACGACTTTTGCGGTAATGCTCATTTTTGTCTGGGCGAACTTAAGAAACAGCCATGGAAGCAATATTTTTGGAAGGCGTCTGGAAGAGGAGGAAATCCGTAAGGCGAGCATCGTAGTAACGATTAATCTCCTTTTGGCTGTAACCGCTGCGATCATCGTGTGCGGTATCCAATCCCTTCCTATGGAGGATGTGCTTTTGGAAGTCTTTTCCGCAATCGGTACGGTAGGGATGTCGACAGGGATTACAAGGGAACTGAATGCTGTTTCCCAAAGTATTATTATCTTGTTGATGTATTGCGGGAGGATCGGAAGTATGACATTTGCCTTATCTTTTACCGAACGCAAACGGGTGGCCCCGGTACAGCTTCCGGCAGAAAAGATCATTATAGGGTAAATGTGCGATGGAAAAAAGTGTGGAAATGAGGGAAATATGAAATCAATATTGATAATCGGAATGGGGAAATTCGGGCATCATCTTTGCGCGAATCTGGCAAAGCTTGAAAATGAAATTATGATTGTGGATGAAAAAGAAGAGATGTTGGAAGATTTGCTTCCTATTGTAACGAGCGCCAAGATCGGGGACTGTACGAATGAAGAGGTATTGAGAAGCCTTGGTATCCGCAATTTTGACATTTGTTTTGTTTGTATTGGAACGAACTTTCAAAGCAGTCTGGAGATTACCAGCCTGGTTAAGGAACTGGGGGCGAAATATGTCATCAGCAAGGCGAACAGGGATATCCATGCGAAATTCCTGCTGCGCAATGGCGCGGATGAAGTGATTTATCCGGACAGGGATATTGCTGAAAAACTGGCAGTAAGGGTAAGCGCCAATCATGTTTTCGATTATATTGAGTTGACGGAAGAATATTCGATTTATGAAATCCCTATCATAAAAAGCTGGAAGGGGAAATCCATAGGGGAAGTGGATATCCGGGCGAAATACCATGTGAATGTGCTTGGGATGAAAAGGGATGGGAAATTAGATTTGCTTCCGGGTGCGAATTATGTGATGCGTGAGGATGAACATATCATGGTGCTGGGGAAAAAGGAAGACATTGATAAAATATTAAGACATATTTCATAGGATTTTCACGAGAGAAAACAACGGATGCCACGCTTTGCAAAACATCCTTATATTTAATGCAAAAAAAACGCTGCCGGAAAAGTGCAGCGTCTTTTTTTGGCAGAAAATACCTTTAAATCTTTTTATTTTTTTAATAGATATTTAATTGCATTAAAGAAAAAGTCAGAGTAGGATATATCTTTGTTACGATATGCCATAACCGGATAATGGCAAAAATGTAGGATGCGGTAAGGAGGCGGAGGATGTTTAAGGTATTGAAGTATTTAAAGGAATCGAAGGCGGCAGTGGCGGCAATTATTGCTTTGCTTATCCTGCAGGCATATTGCGATCTTGCATTGCCTCAGTTTACGGCGGATATTGTGGATGTGGGAATCGGGCAGGGAGGCATTGAGTATGCAGCGCCGGATTGTATGCGGGAAGAAACGCTGGAAAAGGTCGCCCTTTCCATGGATAAGGAGGGGGAAAGGCTGCTTAGGGAGTCTTATCGGAAGACGGCAGACGGGATTTATGTACTGTCAATAAAAGAAGAGGGGACGATAAGCAGGCTGAGTGAAAAGATGGAGTCCCCCATGGCGGCGCTTGCATTTCCTTCTGCAAAAGAGGCGGTTTTGGATGATGCGGACAGTTCTATGATTTCCCAGATGGCGGTCAATGGGGTAAAGGCAGAATATGAAGCGATGGGGATAAGCATTGCCTCCGTGCAGACGAAGTATCTTCTGGGGAAGGGAGGCCTTATGCTGGGGCTTTCCGTCCTGATGATGGCGGCTTCTATTCTTGCAGGGCTTTTATCGGCAAGGACGTCGGCAAGGATTGGCCGGGATCTTAGGGGAAGGGTTTTCCATCAGGTGGTTTCTTTTTCCGACGCGGAAATGGATCGGTTTTCCACGGCGTCTTTGATTACGAGAAGCACCAATGACATCCAGCAGATACAGATGGTATCGGTAATGCTCCTCCGCATGGTGTTGTATGCGCCGATTGTCGGCATAGGCGGCATAATAAAGGTAGTGAATACAAAAACCGGGATGGGCTGGATCATTGCGGTAGCCGTCCTGGCGATCATGCTTCTTGTCATGACGTTAATGTCCATTGCGATGCCGAAGTTTAAGATTATGCAGACGTTAGTGGATAAACTGAATCTGGTATCCCGGGAAATCCTGACCGGCATCCCTGTAATCCGGGCTTTCAGCAGGGAAAGCTTTGAAGAAGAGCGGTTTGATAAAGCGAATAAGGAATTGATGGGGACGCAGCTTTTTACCAATCGCGTTATGACATTTATGATGCCGGTTATGATGATGATCATGAACGGAGTGACCGTGCTGATTGTCTGGTTTGGGGCAAAGGGAGTGGATTTGGGGAATCTGCAGGTAGGGGATATGCTTGCTTTTATTACTTATACGATGCAGATTGTTATGGCGTTCCTTATGATCACGATGATTTCCATTATGCTGCCGCGTGCTGGCGTAGCGGCGGAACGTATTGAAGAAGTGCTTCATATGGATACGGTGATTTATGATAAGGAAGAGACAAAGGACGAATTGCTAAAAGAGGTAAAAGGGATTGTCCGGTTTGAAAATGTCAGCTTCCGTTATCCCGGTGCGGATGAGAACGCTTTGGAAGGAATTGATTTTACGGCAAAGCCCGGCGAGACGACGGCGATCATTGGAAGCACAGGCTGCGGGAAATCCACGTTGATCCGGCTGATTCCCAGGTTTTATGATGTGACGCAGGGGCGGATTATGGTGGATGGTATTGACATCCGTGATCTGTCCCAGCATAAATTACATGATATGCTGGGCTATGTGCCGCAGAAAGGGGTGCTCTTTTCCGGCGATATCGCATCCAATATCAAATTCGGCGGCAGTTTTATTACGGATGAGGATATGAAGGAAGCGGCGGAGATTGCCCAGGCGATGGAGTTTATCGAGAGCAAACCTAAGAAATTCGGCAGCGAGATTTCCCAAGGGGGGACTAATGTTTCCGGCGGGCAAAAGCAGCGGCTTTCCATTGCGAGGGCCATTGCGAAGCGTCCTAAAATCTGTCTGTTTGACGATAGTTTTTCCGCGTTGGATTATAAGACGGATGTGGTGGTAAGGAAGGCTTTAAGGGAAAAACTGAGCGATGCCACAGTGATCATTGTTGCCCAGAGGATCAGTACCATACTCCATGCGGATAAAATCATAGTGTTAGACGAGGGGAAGATAGCGGGAATGGGAAGTCATGAAGAACTGCTTGCAGGCTGCGGGGCATATCAGGAAATCGCCCGTTCCCAGCTATCGGAAGCAGAACTGAAAGGAGGCAAGGGACAATGAGCGAGCAGAATGCAAGGCCGAGACATAGGATGCACGGCCCGGGCGGGGGGATGATGCCGGGAGAAAAGGCCAAAGACTTTAAGGGAACGACGGGCAGGCTTTTCCGTTATATGGGAGCATATAAATACGGGCTGGCTGCCGTGATGTTATTTGCCGTGGGAGGCACTGCATTTAATATTTTAGGCCCCAAGATTTTGAGCAAAGCCACAACGGAACTGTTTAACGGGTTGATGGCAAAGGTATCCGGGGCCGGTGGAATCAATTTTGAAAAAATCGGAAGGATCCTCTTGCTTTTGCTCGGCGTATATGCATTGAGCGCGTGCTTGTCTTTTGTCCAGGGGCTGATTATGACAGGCATATCCCAAAAGCTTTGTTATCGTTTCCGAAAGGAGATTTCAAAGAAAATCAACAGAATGCCTTTGGAATATTTTGAATCCAGGACAGTGGGGGAGGTTTTGTCGCGGATCACCAATGATGTGGATACTCTGGGGCAAAGCCTGAATCAAAGCGTGACTCAGTTGATTACTTCCATAACTACGATTATAGGTATTTTAATTATGATGCTGAGCATCAGCCCGGTCATGACGCTGATTGCCCTTGTTATCCTTCCGGTATCCGGGACCTTGATTGGAGTCGTGGTAAAGTTCTCCCAGAAATATTTTGTGGCGCAGCAGAATTATTTGGGGAAGGTCAATGGCCAAGTGGAAGAGGTTTATAGCGGGCATAATATTGTGAAGGCCTTTAACAGGGAAGAAGAGGCTTTAAGGGTATTTAATGTAACGAATGCGCTTTTGTATCGGTCAGGATGGAAATCCCAGTTCCTTTCCGGTATGATGCAGCCTATTATGATGTTTGTGGGCAATTTAGGCTATGTGGCAGTGGCGGTAAGCGGCAGCCTGCTTGCGATAAAGGGAGCGATAGAGGTGGGCGACATTCAGGCATTTATCCAGTATGTGAAAAACTTTACCCAGCCAATCACCCAGGTGGCGCAGGTTTCCAATATGCTGCAGTCCATGGCCGCCGCTGCGGAAAGGGTGTTTGAATTTTTAAATGAAGAGGAAGAGGATGTCAACGTGAAAAAACCGGTCCATTTGGATCAAATGGAAGGCGCGGTCAATTTTGAACATGTAAAGTTCGGTTATCAGCCGGACAAAATCATTATCCACGATTTTTGCAGTGAGGTAAAACCCGGACAGATGGTAGCAATCGTAGGGCCTACCGGTGCGGGGAAGACGACGATGGTAAAGTTGTTGATGCGTTTTTATGACGTTAATGGGGGATGCATTAAAGTGGACGGACACGACATCAGGGAATTTAACAGAAGCGAACTAAGGGAAAGCTTCGGTATGGTGCTTCAGGATACATGGCTGTTCAAAGGGACGATTATGGAGAACATCCGTTACGGAAGGCTGGATGCGACAGATGAAGAAGTGATTGCGGCTGCAAAAGCAGCGCATGCCCATCATTTTATCCAGACATTGCCGGGCGGTTATCAGATGGAACTGAATGAAGACGCCAGCAATGTTTCGGGCGGGCAGAAGCAGCTTTTGACAATCGCAAGGGCGATTCTTGCCGACAATCGCATTTTAATCCTGGATGAAGCCACCAGTTCCGTAGATACGAGGACGGAAGCGCGTATCCAGAAAGCGATGAATAATCTGATGAAGGGAAGGACCAGTTTTGTGATCGCCCATCGGCTTTCGACAATAAGGGACGCCGATTTGATCTTGGTCATGAAAGACGGGGATATTATAGAACAGGGGAATCATGAACAGCTTTTAGCGGAAAATGGTTTTTATGCAGAATTGTACAATTCCCAGTTTGAGGAGACGGCGCCAGCCCTCGCGTAAATTGGGGAACAGGCTAAAGGATGACAATGGGCTGTGCATATTCGTTGACAAAAGGGGTGCGGAACTTGCGGCATACGACGGAGCGGTAAATATGGGAGGCGCATATATCTTCTTCCAGCATGGATGTGCCAATGGGAGAGAGGTAGGAAGCGGCGTCCGCAAGTTTGGAAACAAGAGGGATGGAAGTATTTGCTTTAAGCGTGCCGAGCAGGCTTCCGGATTCCCTTTTGAAGCCAAGGATACGGGCATAAAATATAAAATCGTTGCGGATATATTTTTCCAGTGCGGACGCCTTCATATGAAGGAGGATATGAGTGAGACAGCGGCTGATACGGGAGTAGGTCATATCCTTGGATTTGAGCAAAGTACAGAATTGTTCAAAACCTATATAGGAATAAATCTGTTTTCTTATTTTATCGGACAGGGCGGACGTTACATCCTGATACTGTTCAAATCCGTCCGAAGCCTCAGCCAAAAGTTTGTATTGAAGCAGCAGGGAAAAATCGTCGCTGGTTACCGGAAAGCTTTTTTTGTGAGCTTCCTTTAACAGGTGGAATACGGAGCCGGGGACATGGCTTTCAATGTCGGCCATCTTTCCTGTCAAAGCTATGCTGTTTCGGATGGCGGCAGCGGAACTAAAGGGCGTATGTCCCGGTTGTTTTTCTGTTTTTAAAGAAATATCATGATAAGGGCTTCCTTCCCTTTGAAGGGTAAGGGGCATGATGGAGCTGTTCCTTTTTAACAAAGCTTTGATATATTCTATGCCAAGTATGTTGTTGGGGGAGGAGGCGTCTGCGGCGGAAGGGCAGCAAGACTGCAAAGCTAAGCTTCTGGCTTTGGGGAATGAGCGGCCTTTTTTCTGTTCCATGCGCAAAGCGGCGCGGTATCCTTCCGGTTCTTCCAATAAGGTGGAGGCAAGGCGGGAGAGAGTTTTTAAATTCCCGCATTCGCTGCCAAAACAGATAGAATCAACTGCCCCCAGTTTATCCAGAAGGCTGACAGCCCCCATGGCAAAATATTCCGCGCTGCCTGTGGCATAGACGGCGGGCAGTTCCAAAACCAGATCGGCCCCGTTTAAAAGAGCCATTCGGGCGCGGGTATATTTATCGATGACCGCAGGCATGCCGCGCTGTGTAAAATCCCCGCTGATAACGGCAATTACGTAGTCCGTCCCGGAAAGCAGGCGGGATTGTTCCAAATGATATTTGTGGCCGTTATGGAAGGGATTGTATTCGGCAATGACTCCGGTTATTTTCATAAATTTCCTCGCTTTATTAATAATATCTGCCTTTAGGGTAACATGGTTTGGGGACTTATGCAAGTGGGCCGTTTTTTGTAAAGTAAAGCAAGCCGAAGATTTTTAGCTTGTGTGAATGAGTGAAATCTTGTATAATTTTTAATAATAAATCTTGGAAAATAGACAATTGCGGAACTGATAAATTTAGGAGACGTTTTAAAAGGAAAGTTTGTGCAATCACCTATTTAAGATAAAAATAGGAAAGGAGTTTTGGGGATATGGCTTATATTGACATTATCAAGGAGAAAGCAAGAAGCGATCGGAAAACCATTGTGTTGCCGGAGACGACGGATAAAAGGACGTTGATTGCTGCAGCCAATATTATGGCAGAAGGTATTGCCAATATTATTATGGTGGGAAACGAGGAAAAGATTATGGACGGCGCAGGATGGCTGGAAGTTGACCTGGACGGGGCAAATATTATTGATCCTGCAACAACGGATAAATTGGACGGATATGTGGAACTTCTGTATGAAACGAGGAAATCGAAAGGGATGACCCCGGAAAAAGCGAGGGAGGTCCTTTTAAAAGATTATCTTACTTTTGGTGTAATGATGGTAAAAGCCAATGATGCGGACGGAATGGTAGCGGGAGCCTGCCATGCTACGGCAGATACGCTGCGTCCGGCTTTGCAGATATTGAAAACGGCCCCTGGCGTAAAACTGGTTTCCGGTTTTTTCCTTTTGGACGTACCGGACTGTAAATTTGGGGATAAGGGGACTTTCCTGTTTGCGGACTGCGGGCTGAACCAGGATCCTACGCCGGAAGAATTGGCGGCGATTGCGGATACCAGCGCAAAGAGTTTTAAGCAGCTTGTAGGGTCAAAGCCTATAATTGCAATGCTGTCCCATTCCACTAAGGGAAGCGCCAAGCATCCGCTGGTAGACAAAGTAATAGAAGCTACAAGGATTGCCCATGAGAAATATCCGCATCTGCTATTGGACGGCGAGCTGCAGACCGATGCCGCATTAGTCCCTCAGGTGGCCAAATCAAAGGCTCCCGGAAGCGAAGTGGCGGGAAAAGCAAACGTTTTGATTTTCCCTAATCTGGACTGCGGAAATATTGGTTACAAGCTGGTACAGCGCCTGGCTAAGGCGGAAGCTTACGGCCCTATGCTGCAAGGCATTTCCAAGCCGGTCAACGATTTATCCCGTGGCTGTTCCTGGCAGGACATCGTAGGAGTAGTGGCGTTAACGGCAGTGCAGGCCCAATTAGCATAGGGATGGAAGCGGGGCAGCCCGGCTTTTGCGAAATGGGAGCGGTATGGGGAGGGGCATTGCTAAAGATACATAATGTGTGCAAAACAGCTTGACAAACCTATATCTGGTATGTATAATTGACAGAGTGTAAAATCATAAGGAGCTAGCTATGTTAATCAACCTCACCGATGTATTGACGTCAGAAGGAACCGTAAAGGAAATGCAGGCAGAAATAGAGTTTACGCAGATAAGCTGCCGCATGGGTGATTTTTCCGTGATAGAGAAAAGCCCGGTTTTTCTTACCTTGAAGAATCTTGGTATGAATAAGGCTTTGGTGGAGGGCCGGACGGAGCTTTTATTAGCCATGGACTGTGACCGTTGCCTGAAATCCGTACCGCAGAAAATAATCCTTCAATTTACAAGAAAGGTGGCGGCGCCGGATGAATCCATGGATAGGGAAAAGGAAGATGAGCAGGATTTCATGGATGGTTACAGGCTTGACATAGACGGCTTGATAAGAAATGAATGCTTTATGAACTTGCCGGTAAAGGTTTTATGCAAACCGGACTGTAAAGGGATCTGCATAAAATGTGGAAAGGATTTAAATACGGGGGAGTGCGGTTGCGATACCTTCGTGCCGGATCCGAGAATGGCAAGGATAAAAGATATTTTTGAAGCAAAAAGGGAGGTGTAACGATGTCTATTTGTCCCAAGAATAAATCTTCCAAATCAAGAAGAGATAAGAGAAGAGCAAATTGGAAAATGAGTGCTCCTACATTAGTAAAGTGCAGCAAATGCGGCGCATTTATGGTGCCTCACCGTGTATGCAAGAAATGTGGCTCTTATAACAAAAAAGAAATCATTGCAGTGGATGAATAAAAGCAGTTCCCATTCAATGGTGAAAATTAGGCTTTCCTAAAAGGAAAGCCTTTTTTCGTCATATAGGAAAGCCATTTGGATTTCCTATATGACGAAAATCCTCCGGAAGGATGCGTTATAGAAAGTTTTATAACATGAAAAAATGACTTGATTTTTGCATAGGGGTTTAGTATATTAGAGAAAGGTATTAGGAGGTTTATCATGTCGGAAATGGTAAAAGTTGCTGTTGACGCAATGGGCGGGGATCATGCGCCGGCGGAAATCATAAAAGGGGCATTAGAGGCTGCAAATGAGAATGACAGCGTAAAAATCTGCCTGGTGGGGGCAGAGGGTATCATAAAAGAAGAACTGAAAAAATACAATTATAAGCAAGAACAGGTAGAAATCATAAATGCAACGGAAGTGATTGAAACAGCGGAACCGCCGGTAATGGCAATCCGTAAAAAAAAGGATTCTTCGATTGTAAAGGCATTACAGCTTGTTAAGTCCGGGGAATGCGATGCTTATGTATCTGCAGGAAGCACCGGGGCTACTTTAGTGGGCGGACAGGTCATTGTAGGAAGGTTAAAGGGTATAGAACGACCGCCGTTGGCACCGTTAATCCCTACGGAAAAAGGTACGGCCCTATTGATAGACTGCGGCGCCAATGTGGATGCAAGACCGTCTCATCTGGTGCAGTTTGCGAAGATCGGCAGCGTATATATGGAAAGCGTTATGAAGGTTAAGAACCCAAAAGTGGCGATTGTGAATATCGGCGCAGAGGAAGATAAGGGGAACGCGCTGGTAAAGGAAACTTTCCCTTTGCTGAAAAACTGTCCGGACATCAATTTTATAGGAAGCATTGAGGCGAGGGATATTCCCGCCGGATATGCGGATGTCGTTGTGTGCGAAGCATTCGTAGGCAATGTAATACTAAAATTGTATGAAGGAGTTGGTGGAACATTAATTAAAAAAGTAAAGGCGGGGATGATGACGTCTTTGCGCAGCAAAATAGGGGCGTTCCTTGTAAAGCCCGCATTGAAGGAGACGTTAAAAACGTTTGACCTGGAACAATATGGCGGTGCGCCGCTATTAGGCTTAAAAGGGCTTGTGGTAAAGACGCATGGAAGTTCAAAAGCGGTAGAAATTAAAAATTCTGTCCTTCAATGTGTCACATTTAAAGAACAGAAGATTAATGATAAAATAAAAGAAAAAATTACTTTGGAAGATGAATAAGAAAGGGCTGTAAAAATGGAATTTGAAAAGTTAAAAAAAGTGATTGCCGAAGTTTTGAGCGTGGATACGGAAGAAATTACGATGGAAACAACCTTTACGGATGATCTGGGTGCGGATTCCTTAGATGTTTTCCAGATCATAATGGGTATTGAGGAGGAATTTGATATTGAGATCCCGGCAGAAGAGGCCGAGAAAATCAGTACAGTTGAAGAGGCGGTTGAATTAATTAAGAGCGCAATGAATTAGTTACAAAGAGGTATACTACTTCGGTAGTGAGTGATCGGAAGCCCTTTTTAAGGGCTTTTTCGATGTTTATGAGGGAATGAAATGCTGACAGAAGGATTATTAAATGAATTTGAAAATAAGATAGGATATGCCTTTCAAAATAAATCATTGTTGAAACAGGCGCTTACCCATAGCTCGTTTGTGAATGAACAACGTATTAGGAAATTGCCGGATTATGAACGGCTGGAATTCTTGGGGGATGCGGTATTGGAACTTACCTCCAGTGATTTTTTGTATAAGAATTTTCCGGACGTAAAAGAAGGGGAGCTGACGAAGAGAAGGGCCTCCATCGTGTGCGGTTTTTCCTTAGCGCAATGTATGGAGAAGCTTGGATTGGGCCAGTATATCCTGATGGGAAAAGGAGAAGAAACGACAGGGGGGAGGCATAAGGAAAACATCCTTTCCGATGTGCTGGAGGCCATTATAGGCGCCATCTACCTGGACGGCGGCTTTGAAAAGGCGGCCGCCTTTATCCAGAGATCTATCCTTTCCGATTTTGAGAATAAACAGCTTTTTTATGACAGTAAGACTTTATTGCAGGAATACGTCCAAAGGGAAAAGGGGGCTGTGCTGGATTATATCTTAGTGAATGAATACGGCCCGGACCATAACCGGGAATTTGTGGTTGAGGCAAGAGTGAACGGCAGGCCGGTAGGGAAAGGTATAGGAAAAACAAAGAAGTCGGCGGAACAGCAGGCCGCGTATGAGGCTCTTTTGGCAGCCAAAGGGGAAGAAGGACGGATACAGGAGTAAATATGTATTTAAAGAGCATTGAGATACATGGATTTAAGTCATTTGCCAATAAAATAGTGTTCCAATTCCATAATGGAATTACAGGCATCGTAGGCCCTAATGGGAGCGGTAAGAGCAACGTGGCCGATGCAGTCCGCTGGGTGCTGGGGGAACAGCGCATTAAACAGTTAAGGGGTGCATCCATGCAGGACGTGATTTTCTCCGGCACTGAAATGCGGAAACCTTTGGGATATGCTTATGTGGCGATTACATTGGACAATGGGGACCACCAATTGGCTATTGATTATGAGGAAGTGACAGTAGCCAGGAGAATATATCGTTCGGGGGAAAGCGAATACTTGCTGAATGGAACGCCCTGCAGGCTGAAGGACGTGAATGAACTGTTTTATGATACGGGTATCGGTAAGGAAGGGTATTCTATTATTGGACAGGGGCAGATTGATAAGATTTTGAGCGGGAGGCCGGAGGAACGCAGGGAATTATTTGACGAGGCGGCAGGGATTGTCAAGTTTAAACGCCGTAAAAGCGCAGCGCAGAAAAAGCTGGAAGATGAAAAGCAGAATCTTTTGCGTGTAGGGGATATATTATCGGAACTGGAAAAGCAGGTTGCCCCTTTGGAGAAACAGTCGGAAACGGCGAAGGCGTATTTGAAGAAAAAGGAAGAGCTAAAGAGCCTGGACGTAAATATGTTCCTGCTGGAAAATAACAGGATCAGGGAACAATTGCGGGAAGTAGAAGAAAAGTACGGCATTGCAAGCGGGGATCTAGAGAAAACAACAGAAAAATATGAAGGGATTAAAGCGGAATACGGACAAATCCAGGGACAGATAGAAATGTTGGACGAGTCCATAGAATCGGCAAGGACAAAGCTTACGGATACGGAACTTCTGCGAGGAAGGCTGGAAGGGGAAATCAATGTTTTAAAGGAGCAGATCAACTCGGCAAAAGGGAATGAAGGACACCTGGAAAACAGGAAATCTTCTTTGCATAAGGAAATCAACGCAAAGAATGTGGATAAAGAAGAAATACTGAAAGATAAAGAGGAAATTGACAGGCAGCTTGCGGAGATTGAAAGGGTGAGAGACGATGCAAGAGGCCTGTTGCATGATGTTCAAAATAAAATCGAAGAATGGAACAATAAAATAGAATCCGGGAAAAATACTATTATCGATGCGTTAAACAGCCGCGCAACGATCAAATCCCAAAGCGGACGCTTTGACACAATGATGGAACAGGTGAATATCCGAAAAGCAGAACTGACATCCAGGCTGCTTCGGGCCAAATCGGATGAAGTCAGGCAGGAAGAGGCGATTAAACAGTTACAGGAGGAGTTTGAAAGGATTAACGGGCAAATCAGGGAACTGAATGATTCCCAGGCTGTAATTGAAGAAAAATTAAGCCGCCTTCATGACGAATTGGCGGACAAAGACCAGAAACTGCGGGATGCCCAGGTAATCTACCATCAGGAAAAATCCAAGTTGGATGCGTTGGCTAATTTAACGGAGCGGTATGATGGTTACGGCGGCAGCGTAAAACGCGTGATGGAATTGAAAGATGAGGAAAAAGGGATTATCGGGGTTGTTGCGGACATCATCAAGGTCGATAAAAAATATGAGACAGCCATCGAGACAGCGCTCGGCGGCAATATCCAGAATATTGTTACGGAAGATGAAGGTACCGCAAAGCGGATGATTTCCTTTTTGAAAAAGCATAAAGCAGGGCGGGCTACTTTCCTGCCATTGACCAGCATTACGGATCCACAGGAATTTAAAAATCCTGAGGCCCTAAAAGAGGCAGGCGTTGTGGGCATGGCGGATGAGTTGGTAAAGACCGGGCAAAAGTATAAAAACGTTGCAAAGGCTATGCTTGGAAGGATCGTCGTAGTGGATAATGTGGATCATGCGGTAAAAATTGCCAGAAAGTTTCATTATTCCATCCGCATGGTAACAATAGAAGGGGAACTCCTGGTTCCGGGCGGGGCCATCAGCGGAGGGGCCTTCAAAAATAGCAGCAATCTCCTTGGGCGCAGAAGGGAAATGGACGAGCTAAAGGCAAAAGTGAAGGAATATCTGACAAAGATTGACGGACTTTTGGAGGATATTGAAAATACAAAAAAGAAGAGGAATAAGCTCCGGATGGAGCTGGAGGATACGAAGTCCGGCTTACAGGATAAATTTATTGAGCAGAATACGGCGCGGATGAATGTCATTAAGGCGCAGGAACGCAAAAATGAAGCAGAAGAGGGCTTTGGGAAATTAAAGGATGAGGAGCAGGAGATAGAAGAAAAAATCCTGGAAATCCGGTCGGCAAAAGAAGCCATTGCCAAAGAATTGAAGGAATCCGAACAACTGGAAGAAAACGTACAGGAGCAGATCCATTCCTATCAGGAAGAACTGGAACAATTGCGGAAGGATGAATCGGAACAGGCAAAAGAAGTATCGGCCAGGGAGCTGGAAGCGGAAAAGATGCTGCAGCGCCAGGAGTTCCATAAGCAGAATGTGGAACGTATTGACGGGGAAATCAACCGTTTTGCGGCAGAACTGGACGAGATTGAAGAGGGGTTGAAAACAACCGCTGAAGAAATCGGGCAAAAGGAGCAGGATATCCTGAAGATTGAACAGACGATCGCCGCATCGGATACATCCCGGTCGGATGCGGAGATCCGGTTAAAAAACGATATCGCAGGGCGTGAGAAATTATCGGCGCAACAGAAAAATTTCTTTACGGAAAGAGAAAAGCTGGCAGAATGGAAGGCCGCCCTGGACAGGGAGGTATATCGATTAAATGGACAGAAAGAAAAACTGGAAGAGTCCATAGAAAACCAGATCAATTATATGTGGGATGAATATGAAATCACCCTATCGGATGCAGCTTCTTTAAGAAATGCGGAAATGACAGACCTGTCCTTTATGAAAAAAGAAGCATCGTCGTTAAAGGAGCAGATACGTAAATTGGGGGATGTAAACGTAAATGCGATCGAGGATTATAAAAACCTGATGGAACGGTATCAGTTCTTGAAAACGCAGCATGACGATTTGATAGAGGCGGAAAAAACCCTATTGAATATTATTGAAGAATTGGATGCCGCCATGCGCAGGCAGTTCCATGAAAAGTTCGATGAGATCAGCAAAGAGTTTGATAAAGTGTTTAAGGAGTTGTTCGGCGGAGGGAAAGGCACTTTGGGCCTGATGGAGGATGAGGATATCTTGGAAGCGGGCATCCGCATTATTGCGCAGCCTCCGGGAAAGAAACTACAGAATATGATGCAGCTTTCCGGAGGGGAAAAGGCATTGACGGCTATCGCCCTCTTATTTGCGATTCAGAATTTAAAACCATCGCCTTTTTGTTTATTGGACGAGATCGAAGCGGCTTTGGACGAAAGTAATGTGGGGAGATTTGCCAAATATTTGCATAAACTGACAAAACACACGCAATTTATTGTAATTACCCACAGGCGTGGTACAATGGAGAAAGCGGACAGACTGTACGGCATTACGATGCAGGAAAAAGGTGTGTCTACATTGGTAAGCGTTAATTTGATTGACAAGGAGCTGGAGGATTGACGGCTGCCTGATGAAAACCGGAGGAAATATGAGCGGAGAAAAAAAAGGATTTTTCAGCAGATTAAAGGATGGACTTACAAAGACCAGGAATAATATCGTACATGGGATTGACTCTGTTTTTAACGGGTTCTCAGCGATTGATGAGGATTTTTATGAAGAACTGGAAGAAATACTGATCATTGGAGACATTGGAGTAAATGCAACGAACTCCATTATCGAAAAGCTTCGGGCGCAAGTAAAAGAAAATCATATTAAACAGCCGTCAGAGTGTAAGGAATTCCTGATCCGAAGCATCAAGGAACAGATGCGGGTAGGGGAAACGGCATATGAATTTGAACATAAGCAGTCCGTCATCCTTGTCATTGGTGTGAACGGTGTGGGAAAAACGACCTCTGTGGGCAAACTTGCCGGTATATTAAAGGACCAGGGGCTTAAAGTTTTGATTGCGGCTGCTGATACATTCCGGGCAGCAGCAGGGGAACAGCTTACCGAATGGGCTAATCGGGCGGGAGCGGATATCATTAAAGGGGCGGAAGGCTCCGATCCTGCCAGCGTCATCTATGATGCGGTGAATGCGGCAAAGGCAAGGAAGGTGGATGTCCTTCTTTGCGACACGGCAGGAAGGCTTCATAATAAAAAGAATCTGATGGAAGAGTTAAAGAAGATAAACCGTATTATCGACAGGGAATTCCCGGGCGTACATAGGGAAAATCTTGTGGTATTAGATGGGACGACGGGACAGAATGCTTTGCAGCAGGCTGTTGACTTTGGGGAAGTTACCGATTTGACGGGTATTATCCTGACAAAGATGGATGGGACTGCGAAGGGCGGGATTGCCGTAGCGATCCAATCAGAGCTTCAGATTCCGGTAAAATATATTGGGGTGGGGGAAACTATTGAAGATTTGCAGAAGTTTGATTCGGATCAATTCGTAAATGCGTTGTTTGATATCCGTACGTCCGACATGGATGAATAGGACGGGATCAGGAAGATGCAACAGCGGAGGGTACGACGGGCTTTTACAGGGATGCAATGGAAGATAAGCAGAGTAATGGACGGAGGTAAGGGAATCAATGGAAGAAATGTTGACGTTGGACAGATTTGAAGAAGCCTCGGAAGTGGTAAAGAAGGTAACGCAGGAAACAAAATTAGTATATAGTGATTACTTAAGCGCCCAGACGGGGAACAAGGTATATTTAAAGCCGGAAAATATGCAGTTTACCGGGGCATATAAGGTGAGAGGGGCATATTATAAGTTGAGTACCCTGACTGATGAAGAGAGAAGGAAAGGGCTGATCACTGCTTCCGCAGGGAATCATGCGCAAGGCGTGGCCTATGCTGCGAAATGTTACGGGGTCAAGGCTGTGATTGTCATGCCCAATACGACTCCTTTGATCAAGGTAAACCGAACCAAAAGTTATGGCGCGGAGGTAGTCCTTTTTGGGGATGTTTACGATGAGGCGTGTGCGCGGGCTTATGAATTGGCGGAAGAAAAAGGATATACTTTTATTCATCCTTTCGATGATCTGGCGGTGGCAACCGGCCAGGGGACAATCGCCATGGAAATATTCAAAGACCTTCCTCTTGTGGATTATATTTTAGCGCCTGTCGGCGGGGGAGGGCTTGCAACAGGAGTATCCACGCTTGCAAAATTGTTGAACCCGAAAATAAAGGTGATCGGGGTGGAACCAGCGGGAGCCAACTGCCTTCAGGCTTCGATTAAGGATGGAAAAGTAACGACATTGGAGAACGTCAGCACCATTGCGGATGGTACGGCAGTAAAAACACCGGGAACAAAAATTTTTCCATATCTCTGCGATTATCTGGACGATATCTTGACGGTGGAAGATGAAGAATTAGTGGTTGCTTTTTTGGATATGGTGGAGAACCATAAGATGATCGTGGAAAACTCCGGACTGCTCACGGTAGCGGCATTGAAGCATCTGAAAGTAAAAGATAAAAGAGTGGTGGCGATCTTAAGCGGCGGGAATATGGATGTGATTACGATGTCATCGGTGGTGCAGCAAGGGCTTATCCTGCGTGACCGGATATTTACGGTATCTGTGCTTTTGCCCGATAAACCAGGCGAATTAAGCCATGTAGCGGATGTCATTGCAAAACAAAACGGAAATGTGATTAAACTGGAACACAACCAGTTTGTATCCATTAACAGGAATGCGGCAGTGGAACTGCGTATTACGTTGGAAGCTTTTGGCACTGAACATAAGAAACAGATCATTGACGCGCTGCACCATAACGGATACCAGCCGAAAGTGGTCAGGACGAATATATGATAAAAGGGCCTGAGGATCTTCCCCAGGCTTTTTATGAAGGGGCTCCCCCGCCTGTGGCGGGGATTATACTGCCGCCGCATAGAAAATATGACGGATGGGAATCTTATTTGTTATATGGAATGAAAAGAAACCGGGGTTTTGTATATGAAAGAAAAGTCAGGGCATATAGCGACAGAGGAAAAGTATCTTGCAGAAATGGAGCAGGAATATGAAAAAAAGAGGGAAGAAAAAAAATCCGTAAAACAGATTTTGCTGGATTATGTTATTATTACATTATCTTCCATCGTTTATGCAGCAGGGGTAAGCCTGTTTATCGATCCTAATAATATGGCGCCCGGAGGAGTGACCGGGATAGCGATCATATTAAACCGCATCGTACCGCTGGAGACGGGAACGCTTATCCTTTTTATCAATATACCAATTATTTTGCTGGGAGTATGGAAGTTTGGCATCCGTTTTATTGTATCTACTTTTTATGCCATAGCCATGACTTCGTTGTTTACGAATCTGTTTTCTCCTTTGGGGGCGGCAACGGATGACATCTTGTTGGCTGCTCTTGTCGGCAGCGCTTTGATTGCGGTTTCGATCGGAAGTATATTTAAGAGAGGCGCAACCACAGGGGGGACGGATATTATCATTAAATGTTTACGGTTAAAATTCCCTCATTTAAAAACCGGCGCGTTGTTTTTTATGACGGATGTATGTATTGTTGCCGTTTCCGGCTTTATATTCAGGGATATCGATTCCGCACTTTATGCAGGGATTGCGGTAATTGTAACGGCGGTTGTTTTAGACGTTGTCCTTTACGGACGGGATGGGGCTAAGCTGGTATATATTATCAGTGACTGCCAGGAAAGGATTACGGACAGGGTATTGGCAGACTTGGATGTAGGGGTTACCCATTTGAGCGGTGCAGGGGCATACAGCAGAAAAGAAAAAAAAATTATTATGTGTGTTGTGAAAAAGCCTTTGATGCCAAGAATAGAAGAAATTGTCAAGGAAGAAGATTCTGACGCTTTTATGATCATTACCAGCGCTACGGAGATATTCGGCGAAGGATATAAGAGTTATTTCAGCGAAAAGATATAGCGTTTATAGTTAAAAAGGGAACGGATAAAGAACAGGGAAATACGGCAGGAAAAAGGGACAGGGGTACGGATGGATCACAAGGTTTTTTTGGATATCGAAGATATGGATAAAGAGCAGGGTATTGTCCGGGAGGATATTCCAAGGGCGGTCAGGAGAAGGAGAAAAAGACGCAGGAAGGGAATCTTTCTGCCGGTATTTTTATGTTTGATCGCCCTCGCATCGTTGACGGGCTGTTTATACCTTGTAGTAAAAAACAGGCTGCTGGAAACGGAAAAGAATGAAGCCGTGGCCTATTTAAATGAAGTGAAGACCGAACCTTCCTATTCGGAAACGCAAATGCAGGATATGGTGGATGCTGCGGTTTTAGAAGCTTCCAAACAAAAGGAGGAAGAAATCTTAGGAGCGGTAAAGGGAATGATGGAGAATGGAGAGGGGACGGCTGCAATGCTGCGCACCTTATATCCGGGTGAGATTGTGGTGGCGGCCAATAGCCGGTATTATTTTTTCCCGGTGTTGGATACTTTAAAGCATCATTCCTATGATGAAGAGAAGTTTGTCATGAATGACGATAATGTCCTGGAATACAGGCCGGACGGGTCGGTGATCTCTAAAAAAGGAATCGATGTCTCCAAATATCAGGAGAAGATTGATTGGGAAAAAGTGGCCGGCGACGGGGTGGATTACGCTTTTATCCGTTTGGGGATAAGAGGGGCTACGGAAGGAAAGCTGATATTGGATGACTCTTATGAAACTAACATGGAAGGCGCTTTGGAGAACGGGATCAAAACAGGGGTTTATTTTTTTACGCAGGCATTAAATGAGGAAGAGGCGGTGGAGGAGGCGGAATTTGTCCTGAAACATTTGAAGGGGTATGATGTTGCCTATCCGGTTGTTTTGGATATAGAAGAGGTGACAACAAAAAACCCCCGCACCAAAAATATGGAAAAGCAGGATTGGACGGATGTATGCATCGCTTTCTGCAATCGGATCAAAGAAGCAGGATATACACCGATGATATACGGCAATTTAAAAACTTTTCTGCTTATGCTGGACATGGAGCAGTTGGAGGAGTATGAGAAATGGTTTGCTTATTATCAGATGCCGTTATATTTCCCTTACGAGTTCAGCGTCTGGCAGTATACTTCTACGGGGAAAGTGGCCGGAATTGGTACGGATGTGGATTTAAATATCAGCATGAAAGATTTTGATTAAAATATGAAATCCGGGTATCAAAAGGTTTATCCGGCGGCCCCGCCGGATGAGCCTTTTGATTTAAATTTTTTTGCCGTTAAAATCCGGCCATCATCATTCCGACCAATTGATCCCTGCGTACCGCATCATCGGAACCTTTGGCTTTGGAAGAAAGGCCGTCAAGTTCCATTTCGCTGGCTGCCGCACGCATCAGTTTTTCCTGAAATTCTTTTTTTTCTTTGGCGGCTTTTTGAGCCCTTTTTTCGGCTTTTGCCCGCATCTGCAGCTTCATAGCATCTTCCATAGAGTTTAACATTTGTGTCATATCGGTCATTGCCAACAGCCCCCTTTTCCTGTAAAACGGATAGTTAATGATTGCATATTTTGGTTCCTGTTATGTTTATCGGCTGGATTCCCTGTTTTTTTAAGATGGCAGGAAGGGTATCATGCCTGACCCGGCAAGAGTCATCGGGATACCAAAACATTTCCCGTTTTATGGAGGTATAAACTGATAGCAGAGGAAGCTTTCCGATTCAAATTTATATCCCGTCAAGAAAAAATACTTGACGCCATATTTTTCTTGTAGTATGATAAGCAAAGTGTTCAACAGCAAAGGCTGTTTCGCCAAGAACATCCAAGGTTCGTGCAGCGAATGCCTTTTATACCGGAGGACGCGCACTGCGCGCAAGAGGAAAATGGCTGATGCAGCCGCCGCGCTCCGGCGCGAGTGTGCGTCAGGACGTACACTGTTTCATCCGGATTTGTGCCGTCGGGAGGCGGCATGGGGGTTAGAATGGAAAAAATCGTGGAGCAAGGGCTGTTATATGATTTTTACGGGGAACTTTTGACAGAGCATCAGAAGAAGATTTATGAGGATGCTGTTTATAATGACTTATCGTTAAGTGAAATTGCTGAAATGCAGGGGATTAGCAGACAGGGAGTCCATGATTTGATAAAAAGATGCGACCGTACTCTGGAAGATTATGAAAGGAAACTGCATTTAGTGAAGCGGTTTAATGATATTAAAGATAAAGTCCGTCAAATAAATGAACTGGCGGAGGATGAGTCGGCCGGACAGGCATATCTGCGGGAGATGATAAAGCGGCTGACCGGGGAAATCTTGGAAGCGTTATAGAAATGGGGAATGGCAAGGCAGCCTGTTCCGGAAAAGATAGAGGTTAATGTATGGCGTTTGAAAGTTTGACGGATAAACTGCAAAATGTATTTAAAAATTTAAGAAGCAAGGGCCGGCTGACGCAGGAAGATGTGAAGGCCGCTTTAAAAGAAGTAAAAATGGCTTTGCTGGAAGCAGACGTTAATTTTAAAGTGGTTAAGCAGTTTGTGAAAGCGATTGAAGACAGGGCGGTCGGCGCGGATGTGATGAATGGGTTGAATCCGGGCCAGATGGTAATTAAGATTGTAAATGAAGAGATGGTTGCCTTAATGGGTTCGCAGACTACGGAAATACAATTGCAGCCTGGAAAATCAATCACTGTCATTATGATGTGCGGCCTTCAAGGCGCCGGTAAGACGACCACGACGGCCAAGATAGCGGGGAAATTAAAGTTAAAAGGTAAAAATTCATTGCTCGTAGCCTGCGATGTTTACCGCCCGGCAGCGATTAAACAGTTGCAGATCAACGGGGAAAAGCAGGGTGTAGATGTTTTTGCCATGGGAGAGAACCATAAGCCGGCGGATATTGCCAAAGCCGCTTTGGAACACGCAAAGAAGAACGGACATAACGTAGTAATCCTGGATACTGCCGGACGGCTTCATATTGATGAAGAAATGATGGCGGAACTGCAGGAGATAAAAAAAGAAGTGGAAATCCATCAGACTCTTCTTGTAGTGGATGCTATGACCGGCCAGGATGCCGTGAATGTGGCAAAGGAATTTGACGGGAAGGTAGGAATTGACGGGGTAGTGCTGTCTAAGATGGACGGCGATACAAGAGGCGGCGCAGCTCTTTCCGTAAAAGCAGTGACCGGGAAACCGATTCTTTATGTAGGCATGGGAGAGAAGCTTTCTGACTTGGAACAGTTTTATCCGGACCGGATGGCAAGCCGGATCCTTGGCATGGGCGATGTGCTTACATTGATAGATAAAGTGCAGGCAAGCATTGACATCGACGAAGGGAAAGAGAAAGAAATGGCGGCCCGGATGAAAAAGGGCAAATTTGATTTCAACGATTACCTGGAAAGCATGAAACAGATGAAAAAGATGGGAGGGCTTGCGGGGATTTTGGGGATGATGCCCGGTATGGGCCGTCAAATGGGGGATCTTGAATCCATGGTGGATGAAAAGCAACTGGCCAGGACGGAAGCCATTGTCCTTAGCATGACGCCTGCTGAAAGAGAAAACCCGAAGCTTCTGAATTTGAGCAGAAAAAGCCGTATTGCAAGAGGGGCTGGGGTAGATATCGCTGTAGTGAACCGTTTTGTGAAACAGTTTGAGCAGTCTCAGAAAATGATGAAACAGCTCCCCGGGATGATGGGAGGCAAAAGAGGTCGCGGATTGTTTGGCGGGATGAAGTTCCCTTTTTGACCTTAGGGGAAATGTGTGGATATACAGCGTTTTATGCGGTAAAAGGATGAAAATATTATATGTCAGTAATAGAAATACTACATTTCTATTCTAAATAAATCAAATTTAAGAAATGATATGCGGAGGTGAAAAAAATGGCAGTAAAAATCAGATTAAGAAGAATGGGTCAGAAGAAAGCTCCTTTCTATAGAATTATCGTAGCAGATT
>CAOKPU010000047.1 GCA_948470755.1 uncultured Lachnospiraceae bacterium
ACTATTCGTTAAATTACTGTTTAGCGAATCCATCCGCTGCATTATTATCGGGCCGACCACTGCATCCAGGCCGGTCCCCTCCTCCGTCGCCGCCAAGCTTTTGGTAAGCGTCACCCTGTTCGCCCCCTCCTCGACCCCTTTCAACTTTTCTACGGCGGAATGCAGCCCCTCGCGTTCGCTTCTTGTTATATGCACGTTTCCGTTGGAAGCATGGGCCTGCAGCTCCGCTTCACTTGCCTTGTTCCCGATCGCGGCCTCCAGCGCGCCGACCACGCCTTCATTGTCAGCCATGGCGTCGGCTATCTCCCCCAGCGTATCCAAGGTGGACGGCGCACCGTTTATCAGATCCGCAATCTTTGCATCCGTATATCCGGTTGCCTGCATATATGTACCGTCCGCATAAGCCTTTGCATCTGCCAAGGCCCGGTCCGCACTGCCGGATGCATCCGCTCCTACTTCTGACGCAGTGTAGTCCGGTTTATTTTCCGCCTTCGCCCAATCAGATATTTCGCTTTTTTCTAATAACCGGTTTACTATCCTGTCCGCTATGGCGTTGATGATTTCCTGTACGGTGGTTTCCGCCCTTCCGGTTAATTTATGGGCGTCCGCAGCCGGAATGACATTTGAATTTGTCTTTGGACTGAATGGTCTGCCTCCGGCATATAATTGTTCCTCCTGCATCCTCTTCCTCCTTCCAGAAGCTAATAAGGCATTTCATCCACAATAAGCCTGATTTCATTTTTTTCAAGAGGTTTGTCCGTCGTTCCAATAGTTACAAAACCATTTTCGTTTATCTTGTTCCAGATTTCTTCTATGTCCTTTTTGGTTGCCGTCACAATATTGGGATCTATCACCAGTTCCACGGATTCCCCGTTAATCAAAGCGACCTCCATCATAAGCCACATCTCATTCACAACCCCGTCCGTAACCGTTACTTTCGGAGTTGCGGGGCAGTTGCAGACGGCAATCATATGATTTTCTCCGTCAAACACCGCCATCTCCCTAATCGTAAAACCGCCTGCCGTTCCCGGGCAGACTGCTTTCACTATTAAAATATTTCCTGCCTCGCTGCTGATTTCGCACGAATCTATTTTTCCGCGCCACAACTCGTTTCTCAATTCTGTCATTCCGGTTTCCGGACGGTAATACTCCCCGTTTCCGTCTCCAACAGCAAAATCAGTAATTGTCACCTTTTTCCCGTTTGCTACGGCATTCATCATCAGGTCATTTCCCATATCCGTAACAACCGCTTCATATTTTTTTGGAGCTTCCTCCACTGTTACACTTTCCGACATGTCCCTCTCCTTTCTGCAAAAAAGAGACTGCTTTACGATACAGCAGCCCCTTTAGATTCTTACTATGCTTCCATTTTCCGTCAGCACCCTTGCCTTTTTTCCCGTTTCCGATAAAATGTAGGCATCGTTTTCTCCGATGTCGTCCCCTCCTTTTATCAGTATATTTTGGTTTAAAAACAATGCTGATGCCAGCCTGTCCCTCGCCGCCGCTCCAACCTTCCTCGCTGTCCGCGCTTTTATTTTTATTATGTGTCCAATCCCTCCGGCTGCTACAGCTTTTACTCCCTCCTTTTTCATATATCGAAATATTACTGCTTCCAAATGAGAGCGCGTATTTTTTACTCCATATACGGATTTTATAAACTTCATGTATTTTTCAAGCGATACGTCTTGACTGATTACATTTACTACCAAACGGAACAAATATGCTTCTGAACAGTATTGGAACCATTCCTCCACTCCAGCATCTTGAAACACGAAGTCCGTTAATTCTTGAACCGCATACAGCGTTCCGGCTTTGTAATACCACAGCAATGTTTTCTTTATGATTTCCCTCTTTTCCTTCAAGGTAAGCAGTTCTCCGTAATACTTGGCCCTCAATTCTACCGCAAGAAGGTCAAGAGCATCCTCCTCCAATATATCTATAACTGCATATACGCTTGTCTTCTTTGAGGCATCCGCGATTACTTTAACCATATTGGAGATTGAAAAGCTTATAGCCTGTACGGCTGGGTCGTCCTTTATATTTTGCGGCATAATGTCCGTTATCTGCCCATTGTAATAATCAATCACGCTCAATCCCCCCATACATCACTGCGGCATTTTCCATAACTGCCAAACCCGTATCTCCAATAACGGTAAATACTGGTTCCGTTATTTCCGTCCTCTTTGCCCCTGCCTGCATCATTAGATAATTAAGCTTGGAAGGATTTATATCCCTTCCTATCTGCGCCTTCTGCCAGTAAGCGAATCCCTGCACCGCCTCGTCCACACTCCTTTGTATTGCGGCACTTTTGTTTTTGTCGCTTTCATTTATCCAGTATTTCACATTTACATTAAAAGCGTGAACATCCGGCATCCCCACCGTTACATGATCCGTGAGGGGCCTTCTTTCCCCCTCCATGAGGAATTTTTCCACCTCGTTTATCATACCCTGTTCCGGCAATTCTCCATCCCCAACGATAAACCTTATATCCACTTCGCCCGGCATCGGCGACCCCACTCTTACATCCGTAATAGATGGATTGCAAGTCTTTACCCAGTATTTGTACGCATCATCCGGGCCGGCAACCGAATAAGACGACGGAGCAAGGTATATCCTTTCTGCAAGATTCTCATCGCTTTCTACTTCCGCACCGCCGCTTGTGGTTTCAATGTTGGAGACGCTGGCTATATATGGAATCTTGTCTACCAGCGTCTTAATCGAATTTACTTCATAACCATTCCCGCCATCCCCCACTTCTGTACATACTGCTTTTACATCCGCATACATGCTTCCAATCGGAACGGAGCCTTCTGTCTCCGTATAGAAAAATACATTTCCTCCAGGAGTCACTCTGGTGCCTGCAGGAATAATTATTGTTTCCGGCCTGATATCGGAAAGAGTGAATCGCACCGTTGTCCTCGCTGCTTTTCCCAAATCGCGCGTTATTCCTTTCAAAGCTCCCATATTTTCCAAGAACCCCCCATAGGAATATTTTAGGAATGACTGTTTTGCAGCACTATCGATATACTGCATTCCCTGATACAGTTGCAGTGCTGCAGCATATAAGATAAGGCGCACCGGATCCGCTTTTGCAAGCATAACCTCTTTTCCCGTTATTTCCTCGTACTTTCCTTGAAAGTCGCTGATCATCCGATTCTGCATGTCTTCCAGAGTCATGTTTTCAATAAAGTTAATATCTGGATAATTTTCCAACTTCTTCATTCCGACTCTCCCTTTGTCAACGCGATTACCGGCTTTATTTTTCCGCTTTCGCCTTCATATACATACGTTACCTCTTTTACCTTCACTCTTTTCTCGTATTTCCGCGTCTTTTTTATTACCTCAAATTCGTATTCGGATTTCGCCACAGGCAGAGGCTTATCTATGAATCCCCAGTTCAATCCAAAATCCCTGTCAAGAGGCTGGCTTCCCTCCCGCGTGGAATACAATACTTTTAGGCAGCGCAAAACATCCTTTGTCTGCGGGGAATCATAATCAAATCTTATTTCTACGTTTCCGACATCGATCATTCCAATTCCCTCCTATGTGTATTCTTCCAGCGTTACCGATACGGAGGCTTTCGCAAGTTCCCCACCGCTGTATACCACGTCCCATGCCTCACTCATGGATGTGATTGCGAAACGGTTTTCTCCCACCGCTCTGCCGCCTATAACAAGATAATCTATTTTCCCTTTTTCTACCATTTCCTCCAGCGTTTCAAGCATTTTTTTCGGACATATTCCATATACCGCATGAAATGTCATTTTAAAATTTACTTTCCGCTTCCCCGGCCCGTTGAATTCTGATTTTTCTTTTTTTCCTATGACCGCATGGCTGCTCCACCTCCCACTGACGTTCTGGGTCAAGCCGCTAAAAGCCAGAATGCGCTTGTCGCTGGTTTCAAATATTACATCTCCATACTTTCCTACCATCTTTTTCTCCCGATGGAGCGACATCCAACCTCTCCAACTCCTTACTTGCGCGCTGATTTATCGTTATCCAGCGCTTCCAGTCTTTCCAAAACTGCAGAGAGCGTAGTGCTGAATTTTCCATCCTCCATCTGCATATCCCCGCAGGCTGTCATCTTTAAATTCTGTCCTGCCGTCATGCTCATTCCTTTTCCGCATTCCAAATCCATTGTTTCCGCCGCGTCTATCTCCATCTTTATTCCCGCTTTCAGCCTCATCCCCTCTACGGCCTCCATGCTTATCTTTTTTACCAGTGCTTCCAGTTCCGCCAGATTCATGGTTATTTTGACATTACTGGCGATTTCCGCTAGAATATCTTGTCCTTCCATGCCGGATAAACATGCACTTCCCAAAACAACCTTATGTTCCGGACTTTCAAAGCTGGTTCTGACGTTCGCCGCAATATTTACTTCCGGTCCTTCAAGATCCGTACGGTCGATGCCATGAAGAAGCATGACCGGCATCCTGATTAAATATTCCCCGCTTTCTTCATCAAAACGTATGTATGCCGCACCCGGCACTTTTGAAAGCTCCTTTCTATACAGCTCTTTTCCGTATTCCTCCGGTTTGTTTTTGCCGTTCCACATGGTGCATAACACAACCCCCCTACTGCTTCCATTTGACAAATGTCCAACGAGAACGCTTTCCCCAATCTTAGGCATACAATATTCATTGTTGAAATTAGCGTACGGAATTTTTGACGTTACTGCATTATCCTTATCAGGATAAACAATTTGCATCATGCCTTTTTCATAATCAATGCTCGATACTTTCCCTATCCTCAACCCCGTCTGTTCCATCTTCATTACCCCTTCGGCGGAATATTCAGCACGGTTCCCGGAAATATCCAATGTCCGTTGCTGGAATCTTTTTTCCCGCGTTCTTTCGCCGTATTTTCTATAACTTCCTTATTTTCGACGTAAATCCTCTCATATTCCATTCCCCTCTGATAAAATTTATCTGCGATCCCCCAGAGTGTATCGCCCTGTACTACGGTATATGCCGTTCCTCCGGATGCACATTCCTCTGCCGCCTGTTCTACGGCGCATATCGATGCGCTCCTAATCCTTGGGACTACACGGTGTAATGTTAATACAGTTTGACAGATGCTGCTGCCGCTTTTCTTTGCAGCCGCCTTATCCACATAATATTTCCCGTTTATCTTCCCTCCCAGCCCTGTCACGTCAATGCAGGTTCCTGCCAGGATCCGGACATCCGTTTTTAAGGTTATGCTCATGGTGACGGCTTTTTTATTCTCTTTATTCAGTTTTGCGATTCCTTTGCGTTCCGCATCCTCTATGCCGTCTACCGTTTCGTTAATTTCCAAAATACGGCTTCCGCCTCCTATCATTACCGCATATTCTTCTTCGTTGTTCGGATCTGAGAAACGGATGTTTGCACCCGTATATGTGCCTGCCATCGTCGAATTGAAGCTCCATTTCGACATTTCCGTCTCATCAATGCTCCTGACGCTCGCTCTATTCTCATAGGTTTCCTCATCGAATATGATGATCTTATTGGCATATACTTTCATAGCAAGACCATAGTCTTCACAGACTGAGTAAAGGAATTTGCAGTCCGTCTGTCCATTCTGTTCGATAATCTCTATTGGAATATCCTCCGCCTCGTAATAAAGCTCTATTCCCGCCCTTTCCGCCACCTCCCGTGCAATCTGCCGTATAGTGATGCTTTCCCATGTTTTTGTACGGCTCTGCGCGTTGAATGGTTCATTTCTCGGTATGGATACCGCCCCCAGTTCGCATTTCAAAGGTCTGCCACTGAATGACATGTCATCAACTTCAAATTCGCCGCAGTATAATTTATCTATTGTTCCATCTTCATCCCAGCTACGGAGAATAAGCGAGGCGCTCACCCGATCCCCTTTCGACGGCATCCATTCATCCATCCATTGTTTGCCGATATCGTGGAGGCTTATCCTGATCCTGTCACTCTCTCCGGATGCTATATCTTCATAAGAAAAACTTTCAAGATATTCATTTATAGGCGTTGTAATGTTCTTCCCCTCATATGTAATCTCTATTTCCGCTCTTCTTGCTTCCTGCATCCTTCATCACCTCCATGGAGGCACATCTTTCCGATTTTCCGGAAGCTCCGGCGTTTTCAGTTTTACTCCTGCCGGAAATACGAATATATTCAAGTGCTGCGGATTGCTTTGCATGAGGTAGTCGGCATTGATTTCTTTTCCATAGACTTCCCTTGCAATCTGATCCCATGCTTGTCCTTGTTTTGTTGTGTACATAATCTTCTCCTTTTTTGCAATAAGAAAAGACGCCTATTTCTAAGCATCTTTTCTTCCGTAGCGACTGTATCCCCCGCCTTTTCCTGCTGCCGCCCGGTGTCATGTTCTGACACCTTCTCTTTATTTTATTCCCTTATTCTATATCCATCTTTTTTTCAGGAGCCTGATTCCCTCAACAGCAGCATTTACCCGCTGCGTCCCCATCGCATCAGCGCATTTTTGAATATCGTCTACTTCCGCCTGCGACATCCTGAAGGCTATTTTTTCTGTGCGCGGGTTGTCTGTTGTCCTTCCCATTCTATTTTTTTCTATTGAAATCACCTCTCGACCTTGCCTTTATACCAAATACCTGATATATTTTATTTGGGTGCTGGCGGCGGCAAGTACCGCCAGTTTTTTATGCAGGCCTTGCTTGTTTATAAAGCAGGGCTTTTTTAATCTTCTAAAGTCTTTTGCAGATTATCCGCAACTTTTTGAAGTTTTGCTACCCACAGATTTTCCACCTTATCTTATGCCGCCTTTCACTATACCCTTATGATGAAAAGCTGAACCTCTCTTTGTTCCTTATATACCGTTCCATAAGAGACTCAAACTCCTCCATCGCCATATTCAAAGCCTCATCTAGTTCCTTCCGGTCTACACTCCCTCCGTTTACTTGTATCGTCGGGCTGAATATAATCCTGCTGTTTTCCTCCGAATTATTTTCCGTATTGTATGTGCCGCCGCCTGAACCATTTTCATTCAACAATTGATTCGCCAATGCATGAAAACCGTCTTTTCTGTCAAATACGCCCAGCATTTCGCCGGTCTGCCGCCACAGGTTTATTGCATTCTGTGAACCATCTATAGGAATAACTGATTCATCATAGCCCGCTTCACCTATCCATGACAGCTCCGGTTCTGTTACGATTCCTCCCTTTGCCCTTTTTTTTACATTTGGAACATATTTATAAGCCGTTCCCGGTAATATGCCTTCCATATAAAAATTTACTTTTGCTTCCACATCTATTTCTTCTGCAAATTTTCCCTTTATCTGCTGCCGGATATAATCATATAAGTTTTTTACCGGTTCTTCTACCTTCGTTTTTTGCGCTTCCAAAGCTTCCTTGATAGGGATCGGCAGCATCCCTTTATCATCCAGGCCATTATATACATTTGCCATCCCCTGATTTTCTGTAAGTTCCTGGCCGATGGCTGTATAAACTGCCGCAATATCCCCTGATAAAATACCGATTGCATTCGCCTTTTTAATCCCTTCACTTATATATTCCGGGACCTCTTCCCCTAATGCGACATACTTATTCCTCAATTCTTCAAGTCCCTGTTTTTGCGGTTCTAATTTTTCCCATAATTCCGCAAGCGCATTTCTTGTATCTTCGTTCAAGGCATCTATCCCTAAATCCTTTGCAAGCACATCATAATCCAGTATGCCTGCTTTAGATGAGAATCCATATTTTCCCGACATAATTTCGGCCATATTTGCAGCCGTCATTCCCATATTGGCATCTATGTTTGTCACCAGACTTCCTATTTCATCGTCATATCTGCTCATTATCATTCTCGTCTGGAATTCCGTCGCTTTTGCATCAAGTTCACCAACTTGTTTCATATAACCGTCGTCAGCTTCCTTCATGTTTGCATTATATTCGTCCTGTGTAATCGTACCATCTGCCAGCATAGCACGCTGTGCCTGATTGTAAGCCACGTATGCTTCATCATAATTCTGCCTTGCTATCTCCGCCTGTTCATTTAGTTCTGCCTGCAGATTCATGAATGTATCAGCATCAATCTCCTGGTTCATGTATTTATTTTCAAGCAGATCAAGGTTTGCTTCGTAATTGCCCATTGCAAGCCCTGCTTTTATATCTGCCATCTGCTGCTGCAACTCTGATATTTTTTTCGCTTCCGGTATATCCAAAAGTCCGTCATTGAATGCATCTGTCACCGTCTGGTTCAGTTCCGCTCCGAGCCTTGCCAACTCTGCATTTTTTCCTGAATAAAACTCATTCAGTTGTGTAACGATATTGCTGTTTTCCAGATCATCCCCAGTCAAAATGCCTACTGCCAGATTTACCGCATACTGTTCTTCTTCAACGTATCTCTGTATAGCAGAAACATAATCTGCTATGCTCTGTTTGTATAATTCCTGCTCCTCCTCTTTCAAATTCATTCCAATGGAAACCTTCCAGTTCATCCGGTTCAGCTCCGACACGCTTTTATTGATGCTCCTGTCGATTCCTTCCAGTTCCCCCAACGCATTTACAGATTCCTGCAATTGTTCCAGGCTGCCATTATCCACTATATATTTTGCAGTCTCTTCCAGTTCTTTCATCGAAAGGGAAATGTTCCCGAAATGCTGTTCAAGGTTTGCTTTTTTTGCTTCTTCTGCCGACTTTTTAACAACAACCCCTATTCCTGTTATGGCTGCCAAAGCCCCTCCGGCTCCTACAACAGCCCATCCGGCCGGACCCAGTGCAGCAATGGAAGTTGCGAGGCTTCCGACTCCGCTTGCTACCTTATAAGTTATGATTGCCGTTCCGATGCCTGCTATGGCACTTTCCAGCAGCGTTGGATTATCTACCAGCCATCCGCCGATGGAAAGAAGGGGATCTGCTAAACTACCGACGGTCTGCGCAAGTTCCTGCGTGATCTTTATTGCCGTCGGCACCCCATTTATGATTTGCTGCGCAATGTCGCGGATTGCATTGCTTCCGCTCATCTCTGCCGTTACTTCATGCACCAGGTCGGTGAATATGTCTATCCCTTCCCGCAATGGTTCATTGAACTGGTCGGAAATCTCAATGCCCATTTCCTTGAATCCGTTTTTCAGTATTGCAATCCTGCTTTCCGTGGTCCCGTACCTCTGCGCCGCTTCATTTGTAAGCGCCGCATTTTCTTCCCATGCGGCATTTGCGGTCGTCACGGCTTTATACATGAGTTCATCCGCATTTGCCAGGCTCAACAATGTATTGCTAAGCCTTACTTCCGTCAGCCCCATTTCATCAAGTATAACCGTTGCCGATTTTCCATTCCGCTCCACGTTGTTTAATCCGCTTATAAAAGCCGCCACTGCCGAAAGGCCGTCCTTTTTGAACGCTTCTTTAAATTCTTCTGCAGTCACGCCCGCAACGTCTGCATAATCATTCAGGCTTTTGCTCCCGGTTTCCACTGCCACCTGTACGCTTTTTATCATCTTGCTCATAGCGGAGCCGCCGGCCTCCGCCTCTATGCCTACACTCGACATCGCGGCGGACATCGCCATAATCTGCGCTTCCGTGAACCCTGCAAGTTCCCCGGACGAAGCAAGCCTTGTTGCCATTCCAACGATATCCGCCTCCGTCGTGGCGAAATTATTTCCAAGGTCTACGACAACGGAACCCAGCCTGCCGTAATCATCCGCATCCATATTGGTAATATTTGCAAACTTTGCCAGCGCACTTGCCGCTTCCGTGGAAGAAAGGTTTGTAGATTCCCCCATGTCTATCATCGTCCTGGTGAAATCAAGAAGGTTTTCCTTTTCGATCCCAAGCTGTCCGGCCGCTTCCGCAACTTCCGCGATCTCCGTTCCCGCCGCCGGTATTTCCCTCGTCATCGCAAGGATCTCCTTCCTCATCTGCTCATATTCCCCCGCCGTTGCATTTGTGGTCTTCTTCACTCCTGCAAAAGCCGATTCAAACTCAATTCCCGCCTCTGCCGACATTATGCCGATTCCAGCCATCGACGCCCCGGCGGCTGCCGCTGCTGCCGCCACCGCCTTGAACGCCTTCACTCCCGCCTTTTCCAACCCTTCAAAAAAAGGCTCCGCATCCTTTATCCCCTTTGAAAGAGAATCCTTTGTGATGGAGGAAGCATAGGCGGCTTCCCTTGCAATCTTGTTCAGTTCTTTTCTCGCAAGATCCGTACAACCATATAACGATTTCTCAATCTCGCCGGCGATTTTTATCGCCATCCTGTATTCGCTTTTTTTTGACAAGTTCCGCCACCTCCTTCATGATTTCCAATACTTCCAAAAAAGGCAGGCCACAGAAATAATCCATGCCCATCCTTAACTTCATTGCCAATGCAATTACGACCCTGCGAACTTCCCCGAAATCCTCCGGCTCCATCCCTAGTACATTAAAAAATAGTTTACCCTTGTCTTTACCCTCATGCTGTCTTTCATGGATAATCCGTAAAAAAATTCCAACGGAAGCCCCGTCGCCTGCATTGCCGCAAAAAATGCAAACTCCATTGTAATCTCGGGCGATGCATCCGTATTCCCTCTTTTCTTCATCATGCGGTTAATGGCTATCATGTCCGAACCGGTCAGATCCTCCAGTTTGTTCAGATCCAGTTTTGAAATTTCCTCCCCCTCAAATTTATAGGTTTTTGAGAACTCCACTACCATGAAATCCGCAATATCTGTTTCTTCTGTTACGTTTTCATCTTTTAATAATTCGTTATCTTTTTCCACTTCGTTTTCCTCCTAACAATACTGCCTCATTTCTTCCATGATATCCCTGCCCGCCACCCTGTAAACGGCATTCAGCTTATCCAGCTCCAGTTTGGTCTCCCCATCGATCTCAATGAGTATATAATGCAGTTCTAGCACGACAGACGCATTCATCCTTCCGCCCTGTTTCAATACCCCCGGTTTGAATGACTTCATTTTTCCTCGTACCGCAACACGGATTCCGCGGTATCCCGCCGTACCCTTTTCCTTATTCAACTGCTGCTGCGCCGCCCTGAGGTTCAGGTCTATGATTTCAAGGGGGTCCGCGAAGGAGAAGATGTCATCGTCCAGATTAAGAAAAGGTATTTCCATTTCCTGGCTGTCGAAATGCCCCATTACCGCTTCCTGTATCTTTCCGAGGAGGCCGGAACCGGACATTTCTTCCGTTACCGCCGAAAAGTCAGGCAGCGTGATCTCATCGGACAATCCGATCAATGCGCTGCCTTTGTTGTATACGTTGTATGTATTTGTTACCGTAGGTAAAATATATCCCGACATTACTGGTTACCTCCTAACGCGTTTTCTAACAGCGAAGGGTCGAAAGACAATATATTGAGGATGTACTCCGCCGGCGTAAACGGCGCCAGATACTGCCTTACTTGGATCCTTCCTTCAAGAAGGCCTTCTACCGTATTTTCTGATTTATTATATTCCATCTTTATTCCTGCGAACTTCCCCTGCTGCACGTAACTGTTTCCGCGTATATTTTCTTTATCCACAATCGTTTCAATCAGCCTGTAGTTTGCCGGATCGTCCACCTCTTCCCGATAGGCTACAATAAAACTGTTCCCCCACCATGAAAACGCCCTCCTGCAGTTGATCCATCTGTCTTTGGTTTCCTTAACGTCCGGGAATGCCGCCGTATTGTTCCCCCAACTGCGCATTCCGCCGTTATTCAGCATGGTCACAATCCCCTGGCCGTTCAGCGTATTTGCCTCCGGCTGGTCAAGGTCTATTTCCGTGCCGTCTTCCAGCGCTGCCCCGTCTATATGCAGCAACTGGTTGGACGGCGACAAAGCAGGCACGGAATCATTATCCGCATCCGTCTGCGCGGTCATTGCGCCATATATTGCGGAGTAGCTGTATATTCTTCCGTCCTTCACTGCCATCGGCCAAAGCGCGATCATATGGCTGTCGTTTAACCCGTATTCATCCTTCAACTTTTTGCAATCCGTATACTTTCCCGCTTTTGCAGTGTCCATATCCACAAGGCATTCACACGTGAACACCCCGTTGATCTCCCTGCATTTCGCCGCCATGACTGCCGCCACATTCTTTTTATGGCTCCATCCCGGCGCCATGATGTAACCGGGGAACCTCCCGCACCTCGGATATACCCTTCTTACCAGTTCCAAACCGATTTCCTTCCCGGTTGCTGCATCCATGCCGCCAATAACGTCCGCTTCCGTTACCGCTCCCGGATCAATGCTTGTCGATGCAACCTTCAGGACTGCTGCCGTCTCTCCTTTTCCCGGAGACAAAAGAGAAATGACGAGATTCCCTTCCGCATCAAAGGATGTGATATAATCCGCATCTTTTTCAAGAACTGCATCTTCCTCCGTCTTTACCGTCAGGGAATCCGGAAGGACGCCTTTCGCGTCCAACACCGCCTGCCTGTTTACTACAGCGTATTCCTTTTCCTCATTGTCTCTTTTATGCTTTGCCGGATCCAGCACATTGCAGAACACAACCGGCCCCACCGCATAGATTTTAAAATAAGCGTCCATCGCCTGGCAAAGCGTATAATTTTTAAAATCATCCGAATACCCCAGTTTGTCAACCGCCTCTTCGTATGTGTCCGCCATAATAAGCTTGTTGACCGCTTTCTCCGGCTCCGCCGCCATGTTTACCGGTGCCGTACCGAATACGACGTGGAGGCCGGTTTCATTCTTCTTCGGCGCTGCAACGTTGGAACTTACTTCCTCCACATAGGCGCCGTGACGATAATTTCCCATGCCCACTTCCTCCTATTTTGTTTTTACTTTTCCATAAATCAGGTTCATCGCGCTTCCCGGCGTATTGATCTCCCTCTGTGCGTCTGCAAGTCCGGATACCGGAATTACGAGGCTCTTTAAAACCTGCTGCCTTTCCATTTCCTTCTGCAGCGCATCAGGAAGGCCGTTGTTGTACACCGTTCCCGTAGACGCCACGTTTTTAATGGACGGCCCGATGTATATTACAGGTTCATTCCGCGCTTCTTCGCGCTTTGCCGCCGATTTTGTTTTCGCTCCCTGTACTTTAGCCGCCGTTTCCTCTTTTTTTGTTTCACTCATGCATATTCACTCTCCCTTCTGAATGCCGGAACATTAAAAACCAGCCAAACCGCACCGTAATGATACGGGTATTCTTCTTCTGTATCTACCACCCATTTTATTTCCTCATCTGCATAATATCTTCCTTTCAGCGCCGGATCTTCCGAGAACCTTTCGCATATGTCATTGATTATATTCATTACGTGCTTCTTGCCTTGGTTGTGCAAATCATCATCATATACCCCAATCAAAAGCTGTACGCTTACTTTCTGCGGTTCTTGCCCTCCCTGGATCCCTCCCTCCTGCGGAGCAACCAATACGTAGGGGAACTTCTTCTTGCTGTCTTCTTTTGTTTTTTCCATCGGGATCCCAAATTGGAAAATATTGATTCCCGATTCTTTCATTAACGGATGAGGAAGCTTCATATGTTCCAGAATCCTATTCAATTCTTCTTCCAAATCTGCGGTCAACTGTACTGGCACCATCACAACCCCTCCATTACCGCTGCGATATGTTTTTCAAGATTTTCTTTCATTCTGTCAGTTATTTCGCCTGTCACTGCTAAAAGAACTTTTTGACTCCCCGCCATTTCTGGTATTGGCGGTCCATAAAGTTGTTTTATCTTATTCCTGCTTCCCGTTCCTCGCTCTGATGCCGTAAGCCTCTGAAAGATTCCCGTATGTTTTTTTTCATTTCCATTCTTATCCCTATACGTTACAGTATTGATAAATGCCTTCAAATCTTTTCCGTTATCTTCTCCACCCTGCAGCTTTAACTCCTTCAAGGAACTTCCTGATAATACTTTTGCTTTTGCCGCTACCCGTTTTCCATTCTTTCTCCGCTGAAAATCATACAATGGTATAGGATGTCCTTTAACTACAATTGTTGCCTGAGGAAATTTGCTTGTTGCACTTTCTACTGATGTTGATTCCTTTACTCTTCTTATTGCTGCTCTTAAGGCATATTCTTTCTTAATATTTCTTTCAAGACTTTTTCGGGCATCTTTTGCTGTACTGTTAATAGTCTTCTTTAATGTATCCGGCATCTTCTCCGGCATATCTTTCAACCGCTCGTTGAGTCTGTCGTAAATATCCTGCTCCACATAAACAATCATGATTCATTCGCCTCCAGACTGACTGCATACATTCCAGATTCCTCCGTTACGTCCGCTACGGTGTAATAATCCCCGTCCAGCTCCATCAAACGACCGATGAGCGGCGCGGAGCCATACTCCTCCGCAGAAACGTAGAAGAGGCGCTGCTTTGTATGCAGCCCCTCCGCCATCGCCTTATCCCTTTTCCGCCGTTCTGCCAGCCCATTATCGTCTATGATGACGGTCATCTTTCTTCCATCCACTATATGAGCTTCCCCGAATTCATCGGGATTCAGGAATACATTTTTTACGTCTTTCTCAATTATATCCCTCAACCCCATATTACCCCTCCGGTTCTGCAGGCTTCAAATCCGGTGCGCCATCCGTTCTCTTTCCGTCATCATCTGATCCATCACGCTCTATCTCCGCCGATGCAATCCGGGCGATAAGCTCCTCTTTTGTCCCATAACTGATAAGCCCCATATCCTTTGCCAGCTTTTCCAGTTCCTTCTTGCTCATATCCTTTAGCTCCTCCGGATCCAGGCAAGCCTTCATTGTCTCCGCCCGGACAAGTCCTCCTGTTCCGTCCGCCCTTACCGCGTAACCCATCCGGACAAGCCTTTCCCCCTCTGCTTCATCCAGCCCGAAAGGAGCCGACTGCGCATCCTTCACTTCCATTCCCCCATCTTCGTTGCGGAGGCCGTAAGCACCGCATACCATCCTTACCAACATCCCTCTTCCTCCTTAGAACAATACTTTTGATTTTATTGCCGAGTTTTTGAATTTCGGCATGGTCAGCGGTCGCGACTTCATGGTTAGAGTCCTTGTACTGCTATGGATGTCTGACGTCACCTGCGGCACGCGCTTTGCTATATATGTATGAAAATGCTCATCCCTTTCAAGCTGCGTCACCGCCCCGTAAAGCGTCTTCCCCATATCCGGCGCCGTCAGGCATACTTCTCCATGTGGAACCAACGGCTTGCTCTCGTTGTCTTCATCCACAATTTCCTCCGTATAGAAGATGAATTCAATCCACGCCCCCATTACATTCACTTTTCCCAAGGACGTCGCGCCGTTAGGCATATCCTTTGGGTCGATATGGGCAAGCTGCAGGGAGCGGTTGTCAAGAAGCTTTAAAAGGAACTCATTCTTCAAAATCACCGCCGCCACCTCCGCCCCCATGATGAGATCCGCCGCACGAAGCCCCCTCCTCTTAAGCTGCTGCGCCATTGCAAAAACATCATCCAGGAACGCGTCCCCCTTGGAATCCCAAGGTTTTGCCGGAATATACACCGACGGGTTCTGGCCCCCGTCATAGAACCGGATTTCAAATTCTTCGTATACGCCCTCCCCGTATTTATCCGCATACTGCTTCATCGTATATCCGTTCTCAAAAAGCGTCTTGGCAGACATCCATTCCTCCCTTGCGTCAATCAGCTCGTCCATGTCCTTTAAGTCCTCGGCGAGTATGGCTCCTTCCCGCTCCGCCGGCTTCTTCTTTGAAAACAACGTCTCCCCGAACTGCTTCCGGTTAAGCTCGTCCACGCTCAACGGCCTTTCCGGCGCGATATAAGGAGGCGTGATGCGGTCCGTTTTATAGCCGTCCCTCTGTACTGGTATTCCGCCTTTCAACGGAATGACCGCCGGCGCCATCTTCCTCTGCTTTTCGTCCTTATACTCCACAAGCACGTCTTCCGTGGCAAAAATGTCCTTATCGCTTGTTTTAAAATACCTGTCCCTTAAAAAGGTCGGCCTCGGCGGCTTAAGCTGCATTGCCGCCACCATTGTCTGCGTTCTGTAAATATCAATCGCCATCTGTTCCCTTTTCTCCTTTCCTTAAATTACATTCCCCAGATATATGCCGCCGTTTCGCAATGCCGCGGCGTCGGCGGCGGTCATCTCATAACCGTCTTTTACTACCAAAGCGCCTTTATTAAAATCCCCGCTCCTGTATGCCGGCGCCACCACGTCTTCCCCCTCCGCATCGTCGGCGTCCTCTGCCAGTATGTATGCCGCCTTACATCCCTCCGTGCCGAGTATGACGCATTTTCCATTTCCGCCCTCTGCGAGAACCGTCCCTTTCCTTAATCTGCCCTGTCCCGCCGCAATCGTCACATGGCAGACATCCGCTGGATGCTTCGTTCCGATGATCAGCATTTCCGGGCTTGTGGAACCTACGGGTTCCCTTCCTGTCACTTTTCCCATATTTTTCCTCCTGCTACTTCCATGCGCTTGCAATCAGGCTCGCGCCGTTTTCAATGTCTTCCGCATCCTCTTCTCCGGCCGTCTTTGCTCCCGAATTCGGAACAGGCGCCACCTCATCCACCCCCGATCCTGCCGCATCGGCGTCCAGATTGTCAAGGAACGCCTTTCCGGCGTTCTTCTGCAGCTTCATCGCTTCAAATGCAAGCTCCTGCGCCGTCATCGGCCTTTCCCCAAATTTGGCTTCATTTACAAGTTCCTTATCCGCTATCTGGCTTTCAATCTCTCCAATTTCCTGCAGCCTTTTGCGCTCCTTCTCTACGGCTTCATTCCTTATCTTATCCTCCTTCCCTCCGTCCTGCGCCTTGTCCCTCGCTTCATTCTCAATCTGCTGCACCAGTTCGGGATATTTCTGTTTCAACTCCTCTTTGTCCATAATCCGGCTTCCTCCTGTTTCGCTTCTATTTATTGCCGCCGCTCCCCTTAACGGATCGGTTGCATCCTCCATGATTGGAACATCCCTCGGTATGTTCCGAAGTCCCCCCAACGGCATCATGATGCCGTTCGACATTATCACCTTGCCGTCTGCCGACACGGACAGCTTTACAGGTTCCTCCGACCCGGTAAGTTCGTCCACGAACCCGTTTTCCACTGCTTCCTGCCCGGTCATCCATTCTTCCCTATCCATCAGCCCCCTTAAAAACCCCCTGTCCCTTCCGGTCCTGGAGGCGTAAGCTTCAAGCGCTGATTTGTTCCCCCCTTCAATTCTCTTCTCCACTCTTTTTAAGTCTTGCTGGTTATAGGAGCCGTACATGAAGACGGAGGCCCCGTGCACCATCACCTGGCTTCCTGCAAACGCCTTTCTTATTTTCCCTCCCTGAAGTATTATGGACGCCGCGCTTGCCGCCAGTCCGTCCACTATGGTTACCGTGTTTCCCTTTAATTCCGAAATCCGGTTGCATATGGCAATTCCTGCAAACAAATCGCCGCCCACTGAGTTTATACGGAATGTAATGTCTTCCTTCTCCTTGTACGCGTCCAGATCATTTAAAAACTCTTCCAGGACGATGAACAATCCCTTCACAGGCTCTCCCGTCCACCAGTCGGTCGGCCGTGACTCCACCACCTGTCCGTACATCTCCACCTCCACTGAACCATCGCCTGTTTCCTTGAAATTGTAAGGCTTTACACTTGTAATCCCCTCAATGCCGCCCCACGGGCCGTTTATAATCCGGTACTTATCTTCTTTCTTCAATTTTCCGCTCCTCCTCCATCAGCTCCCTTAATACCGCTTCAACCACGTTCCTCATCATGCCTTCCATCCCCTGTTTTCCCTTCTGTGGAACCTCCATGCCGGAATGCGCGTCCTTCCCGACACTCCCTGCCTCGCTTTTTCCGAAAAACCTCTTCTTTTTGTCTTCTTCGGCTTTAAGCTTATTCATGTTGGAGTTCCAGTCGCCGCCGTTCAAACGCACCGTGCTGTCTTCATGGGTGGAAAACCCTTCCTCAACCGCCATAATCTCCGCTGTAATTTCTCTTACCGGATCAAGCTGCCCCTGTGACGGGCCTATCCATTCCGCACCCATCCATGCCTCTTTCGTCCTTCTGTCTCCAAAGAACCCCGGCGCTTCTATTCTTCCCCTTGCCACGGCCTCCGACAGCCATACTTCGTAAATGGGGTTGCAGAAATCGCTGACAAACCATCCACGGTACATCCTGAAAGACTTCCACGCTTCCAGCAGCGCCCCCCGGCTTGCTGAATAACTGGAATTAAACTCCTTCATCAGAAGATCCCTTGGGATTTCGAGGGCGGCTCCCATCTGCGTACACATGGCTTTCATGAACCCCTCAAAGCCCGAAGCAGGGCGTTTCGGCTCCGCAAATACTACGTCCTCATCCGGATTCATGACATTGACTTGCCCTGGCCCCATTTCGTATTCGCTGGGATCATACCTTTCCTGCCGCCCCGCTTCCTCCTGCGGTTCCGTGGAGTCAAACGGCATCTCATTGGTTTTTGTATTCGTCTTTACGAAGGCCGTGAAAAAACTTTCCACGATTGCGGCTACAATCTCCGCCTCCGTATATCTGCGCGTCTGCAGCAGGGGCTCTATAATCTGGGCGAGGTAGGACACCCCCCGGTACTGCTCCGGCCTTTCTGAATTCATGACGTGCAGCACATTTGGAAGCCCCGTCTTTTTTCCATAAGCTTCCACCCGCTTCCACTGCGTTTCTTCCGCCGTGGTCTGGCATGGGTATGTATTGCGGATGTGATATGCCACCACTTTTCCTCCGCCGTCCACTTCCACCCCGTCATATATTTTATTTCCGTTTTCCGCCTCCCCTTCCGTCATGCTGAAAAAATAGGTTGCGTTGCTCTGCGGAGTGCTGCATCTGTCCGCCTCAATCACATGGAGCCGCAGGGAATATGGATGATTGCCGTCCACCTCTGCATGCTTCAGCAGGACAAATACATCACCTGATACCAGCCATGAGATGAAGGCAAGCTGCTGCATCTCATAAAACCCGTTGATTCCGGTTGCATCACAGGAATCCTTTCTTCCCGCCCACAGCTTAAACTCCGCTTTTGTATTCTTCTCCCATTCTTCCGCCTGTTCTGTAGTTATTCCCAGGTATTCCCAGTCTATTTTTGGATTCAGTTTCAGCCCCAAGCCGATGGTGTTTGTACGGTTCGTCTTGATTCCGGACGTTGCTACCGGGGCGCTCATATAAAGCATGCGGCATCTCTGCCGCATGGTGCCGTTGTTTGAATCTATGTCTTCTCTCGGGCTTCCCGACTGAGCGGTGAATCCCTTCACGCTCCGCTTTGTATGCGAGGCTCCCGCCGCCCCGTAGCCTTTATTCCCTCCCGGGAATATGGATACTTCGATATTTGCCATTCTATTTCCGTGAAGAAAGACGCTTATTTTTCAAGCATCCTTCTTTGCCCTTTCCTGTTTTCTCCCCATATGCACTTTGTGAATTCGTTCTGCTCTAAAGCGGCTTTTATCACCGTACCGCTTCCTCAAAAGCTTTTTCAATTGCCTGCGTCATTTCCGCTTCTTCCTTACCAGTCGCGCAGTACAACCGCTGCTGCTTTCCGTGGTTTCTTTGATGATTCCATTTCTTCAATTTCCGCTTCCAACTCCTTGATCTGCGACTGTATTTTTGCAAGATCCGCATTATATCTTTCCACGTTGCGGGTCCCAATACCATATGACCGCACCCCGTCCGGCGAAAGCATCTGTTCTTCCTTCCCATAATAAAGTCCCAAGCGCCTTTTCTTCCGTTCAAGAGGCGTAGGCTCCTTTTTATTACCAGTCTTCCTCATAATCCATTTTCCTCCTTTTCTGCTGCTTTCTAAATTTTGCGTTTTCCGGCTTCTTTTTAGGTTTTATTTCATTTAATCTTCTGTGCAATGCATAAAGATTAGGCTTCAGCGCTTCAAAAGCTGCATTTGCATAATTCCGGCAGTCCAATGCCTCATTGCGGTTGTGTCCGGGTTTTTTTTCCCATTTCCATTTGTTGTTACGGAAGACCATCTGTTCTGATAGCAATCCGTTAAAGAACGATGATCCGTATTTCTTTTCCGGATTGCTTGGCACATGCCACTTCTGCTCCCGTTCATCGCCGAACATGTACATTATCTTTGTTTTGCCCGAATCAACCCCTATCAGGTAGAACCATACCTCCCCTACAACCCTGTCTTCTTTAATGATTTTTGTCTTTTTGGGTACATCCGTATAAGGCCTGTCCTCTCCATCTTTTCCTTTTATGGCGAACACCCTTTTATTCAGCCTCTTTGCGCACTGTTCATATACATCCTGCGTAAAGTGGCCTCCTGAATCCACAAAAGTAATGGATATCTTTAATCCCTTCCCATCTTTAAAGCGGTAGACCTTGTCAATTACCCCGTCCAGCCTTTCCCAGACATCGCCATCTGACGGCTTCCCCGGAATGGCGCCCCGTTCAATCCCCCAGTTCTCATCCTCAAATCCGTGGCCAACCACTTCATATTCCAGACGATTGTCCTGCGTGTCAACTCCGCACGTCAGGCACAATACCCCTTCCGGCAGCTCTGCATTGTATTCCTCTCTTTTTTTCAGCCATTCATCCGTTTCATCATCTACATAACTTTCCCCGTCCCACAATTTTCCGAAATATGTATTATATACAGTCTGCAGTTTTTTCGGGTCGCCTTTCGCCTCCAGATAGGCGAGGATCATTTTCTTCCATCCCAGCCACGGGCTTGAAAAGCCATTTATCCAAAAAGAACGCACGCCATTCCGGTATGCGTCCGGATTTTTAACCATCCATTTATGCGGCTGTTTTTTTATGACGTCTTCTGAAGATGCGCATCCGCACTGCGGGCAGGCAAATTCCACGGAATCAACTATATACTGCGTCTTATGGTTTATTTTTTTCGTGCTGAATTGAAACATGATGTTTTCAAATTCAATAAATACATATTCGCGGCAATGCGGGCATTCCACGCACCAATATTCTTGCGTGCCGACGTCAAATGCTTCCGCTATTGCACTGCCATTTTTTATTGTAGGAGTTGAAACTTCCACCATTTTGTAATTGTAAAATGTAATAGTCCTTGCTTCCGCCAGCTTCCACGGATCGCCCTCGCCCCCTGCATCCTTTGCCCATCGATCCCTTTCATCTCCGAAAACATATCTGGCCGGCGTGCTTGCCAACGGCGCCGGCGCATTGCTGCCGACCAGGGTAAGCATTCCGCCCGGATATGATTTCTTCAATACTGTATTGTCTCCATCCCGGCTTTTTGCTTCCGCAATTTTGTCTCTTAGTTTTTTGGTATCCCTTATCATTGGGGCGAGACGGCGTTTTGAAAATTCCTTTGCAACATCCACGGTCGGAACAATAAACATGATCCCTCCCGGTTCCTGATCTATTGCATATCCAAGTATGTTTAAGATGCATTCCGTTTTTCCCACCTGGCTGGAAGCTACTACGCTCAACCGGTGTACCCTCGGGTCTTTAAATGCATCCATAATTTCTCTTAAGTACGGCGTCCTCGATGTCTTCCATCTGCCGGCTTCTGCGCTGTTCTCCGGCGACAGCCTCCGGTATCTGTCTGCCCATTCCGAAACGCTCATCATTTCCGGAGGGTTGAAATTATCTATGGGTTTTTTAATCGTCCTGTTTAGATCCGCAATCCTTCTTTCATTAGTCTTCTTTTTCTCCCTGCTCATCATTGAGCCATCCTTGTCTCTCCTTTACTCTTTTCCGGTATTCCTCCGGATCATACTTATACCCTGCCAATTCTTTTAGAATGCTGTTTACCGCTTCCTGCATCTTAACAGAGATTTCAGATGCATCATTTATTTGCGCCAGCTCCACAGCCACATGCCCCGGCATTGCCAGTAGGTTGGAACGCACGCACATCACTAGATCTGTAGTCATCTCCTCTACATCTTCTGCTGAATGCATTTTCCCTTCCAGTTCGTCAAGCTTGATCTGCTCCATTTTCAACTTTGTCTTTTTTATTTCTATTTCAACCTGTAGTTTTTCATTTTCTTTGTCTGAACCATTCTTTCCCGCCGCCTTCTCCTCAATGTATCTGATATAAGCATGCATCGTTTTGTATTTATCATATTTACGCGTCACTCGCGTTTTGTTCTTTATTTCTACAGTAGGCAGAATCCCGTCGCTGGTAAGCTGCTGCACTGTGCGTGATGTCTTTCCTATCAGCTTCGCTATTTCGCTTGATGATACCATGTCGTCCAATTGCGTGGTTTTTCCCATATTTTCTTCCTTTTCCCGCCGTCCCATCCGCTTTGCTCCGGCGTCGCATGCGAAGCGAAGCCCCCTAAAAAATTTTTCCAAAACTAGCAAAAGATTGGAGTCATACGGGCCTCACTTGGGTCTTATCCGTCAGAAGAACCTATCAAGAATGGAGGCAATAAAAAGACACCCGATTATTCGGATGTCCCTACTTCTTCTATAAACTGCTTCATCATTTTGGATATCTGTCCCGCTTGGCTTACTCCAGCCTTTCTGCAGGCCGCGGCAAAATCTTCCGTTAGTCCCTTTTTTAACTTATAAGACTTGCTCACCAACCCAGCCTTCTCGTTCCATCTGTCCTGCGGCCTAATCTTTTTTTCCATAACGCACCTCGCAAACAATGGTGAACGCATTTGATATAACGCTTGTAATAAGCGCGACCGTTATCGCGATATCCAGATTTTTTGCCGCCGCGTAATAACACAGTACAAAAAATGTTATTAAATTTGAAACCAATATGCTTTTCCTCATAGATTTATTTATAAAGATGGGCTATAATTAAGAGGAGCGGTAGGCGGGCCATCCACCCACCGCCCTGCGCCTACTTGAAAAAGGTTTCATAGATTAAGCATATTGCAGTTATCAGTCCGTTTATAATGCTTACTATGATTGCCACCCTTTCAAGTCGGCGCTTTTTCTTTTGTTTTTTCTTCGCCATCTTTATTTCCTCCTTTCATGATATAAGTATATCATACGGTGCACCGTATGTCAATACTTATCTAGAAAAAAGATTATATTATCGGCAAAATATACGAATACAACTCCATGCATTCCTTTGCAATTCATTTACAACAAGAAATGCCATACACGTCCAATCATGCATGGCATCTCTTAAGATACGAAAGGGGAATTCGTATTGCTAACTTTTGTCATTTTAAATTTTAGCATAAAAAAACCGTCGGAACCGTCGTTTTGAAAATTTTATTATTTTTTTTCAAGAAATCTATCATGTTTGCATCTACAGCTATCGGATGTATACATTTTCTTTCCGTATTCTTCATTCATCTTATGCGCTACTTGTACCCAAGTCAAATTCTCCGTGTAGTATAACGTAAAAATATTCCTAATCTCAATATCCTCTATTTTTTTTATATATTCCTCAACCTTTGCCGTCAGCTCAACAAGTTCCTGCTCCTCTTCCATTAATTTTTTCCTGCGCATTTCAAGTTTTTGAGAAAGCCCTTTATATTCTTCATGCGGGAAGCCCGCTATCGCTACAGTGCCAAGTGGTTTTTTCCCTTTCTTCCCCCTTGTTACTACGTCAACAACGTAATAACCCTGCTTGTTCATCTGCGATACTTTACACTCTATCTTTTTCGCCGATAATCTTAATATATTTATTCTTCTCAAAGCATCATTGTATTGTTTTAATATATGCTTTGTCGCCCCTTTATCTCCATCTGCCGCCACCCCTGCTTCCCTCCCTTCGTCACAATACGCCCTGCTGCCGCCTGCTTCCCTATCAGATTCCTTTTATCTGGCTTGCGACCATGTCCGCCTGATGAACCCATAAGATGTTAGGGTACCTCCTCACTGCCGCTATGTAGCTTTCCCATTCCGTTCTGTCTACAAACGCCCCCATATGCCAGCAGATGCACCGTATTTCTTCGTCTGTCAGATGCAGTTTGCTCAACGCCATTATTGCGGATTTCGTTCCATGCCCTGAAATCTCCGCATCCCGGCGCCTTTCATAACGGCATCCGCCGCCTTCCCCCGGCACTTTTACATATTCATCCATTTTGCACAGATCATGTAGCCATCCTATAATTTCAGGCGATTCAGGACGCTCCCACTGCAGCCCCATTTTGTCCGTATATTTACGAATAAGATTCGACACCTCTAGGGAATGCCAATAATTCCCTCCTTCAAACGCTCCATGATGCCCCGCAGACGACGGGCATATAAAAAATCCCCCCGTTATCATGTAGTCCGTCAACTCTTTATTGAATGCACCCGGCTTCCTCTTCATAAAGTCCTCTATCCTTTGTCTTTCGTTCCATCCGTTTTCCATTTTTCTCCTTCCTCTTGCCCACAACATCAGAAATAGCCATGTTATGCCCGATAGAAAGCTTATTTTCTACCATCCTTAATTTATTTGCTTGCTCGCTAACGCTCATTCCATCCAGCCTCGTGTTATATCCATCTTTTTATATCCAACTTTCTACTACGCTTTTATGATCTTCTTTACACCTTGCAAAAGGCAGCTTATCCGGGAAGCAGCTTACAATATCCTTCCTTATTTCGTCTACGGTATCCCTTGTTATTACTATATTTGTCGGCTTTGTCCCGTCAAATATCCGGGCTACGCATTTGCCCGGGTAGTCCTCCGGGCTTTTGAAAATACATATAATAGGCTGTCTTAAGTCGCTTGTGTCTACTTCTGCAAAACTTTTAACTTCTTTTGTCTTCATTTTCCCTTACTCCTTTACTTCGTGTAAATGCCTTGCCGCCAGTTCACAGTTAAT
>CAOKPU010000048.1 GCA_948470755.1 uncultured Lachnospiraceae bacterium
TTTGGAGCCAATCAAAATGAAAGGGATATTCTCCTGGGCCAATTTATATTTAATGCTCGCCATCTGCATGATATGGTCTCTTTGCTCATCATGAAGACAATATACAAAAGCGTCTGGCTCATAACAATTCATATGCCTGATGATATCAGCATAGCGGATTGAGGTAGTCAGAGCTTCAAAATTGTTTTCCATCTGATGAAAGAAACTGTCAATTACGGAAGCATTATTCCCTGTTACCAGAACTTTATACTTCATCACAATCCTCCTTCTATGATTTATCATTATAGCTATTATATACAATATCCTCTTAATTTTCCACTATCATTTCGATCTCTTTAGCTGATTTTTAACACCTTTGTCCTCATCGAGTAGAGAAGATTCATCTTCCCTGCGCATCGCACCCCGGTGCATAAAAAAAGCTGCGCATCTTGATCCGATGCGCAGCCCGCCAGGCTTCTGCTTAGAAATTGTTGTTATTGTTTTTCTGGCTGTTGTTGGAAGAATTGCTGTTGTTGCTGTTCTTCTGGTTCTGTTTTTCGTTATTGCTGTTATTGTACTTGTTTTCCTGATTCTGTTTTTCATTCTGGTTATAATCGTTTTTAGACATTTTGCATTCCTCCTGATTTGTTTTTGTTACAGGAATAGTATGTCTTGTACAAATTAAAAGTATACATTTTATTTTATAGGACTTTAGTACTGTTTTTTTATTTATTTTGCACAGAAAATCCATTAGGACTTTAGTACTATTTACGTATTGCATTTTCCATAAACAGTGATATAATAACATTATAAATAGAAATAACCCTTCATCGTTTCTATTTATAGACCCTTATATTAATTATTTATACTCCCCTCATTAGACCGCCAGACCCTTTCTGGCGGTCTATTCATTCTATAAAACTAACAACCCCGTTGCTGCAAACAACGGGGCATCCATCTTACAATGCTGCCGGGCATCGGGGTATGTGATCCTCGCGGCCGCCGCCAAATGCCTGCAAGCAGCCGCTTGGCCCGCTGCTCGCCGGAATCAAAAAAACATCAATTCCCTCTCCGAAGCAGCCTCACAATAACCACGATACACAAAACAGGTATTATAATAGGAAGAAACATGGATACGACCGAACTAACAACGCTGATTACAGCAAAAATCCCGGCAAATACAATAACAAGCAAAAGCCAGCCCGGCATACGATATATTTTAGGCGCATACCGTTTCCCATCCCGCCCGCTATCCTGCGAACCATCCTCATATACCTCATCATACTCCTGGCTGTTGAAATTCTGCGCCTGATACTTTGACGCCTGGATAATCGTCTTTGCCAGCAGCCTTGGATCCCCCAGATCTGCAATGATCTCTTCCTCCCTCTGCCCAAGGCGGATCTGCGTATCAAAGTATTCCTCATAATAACGCATATTTTCATTTACCGTACTGCTTGTCAGGCTCCCTGCCAAAGCTTTGCGCAAACTGTCCATAAATTCGCTTCTGGTCATAATTCCTCTCTTCCTCTTCCAAAATGCATATGAAAACCCGTTTTCGGACTTCTAGAGCTGATCCATTCCTCTGCCTTCCTTAAGCCGCTTCAAACATTCTTCCGGATTTTTCATCAGTTCTATCATTGTAGCAAAAGAACGCAGCACCAATGTTTCTTTATTGCATTCTGCCGTATTTTTCCCAAAATCCTTTATCAAATTATATCTGTTCATCTGCCATACATATAAATCAATCAGGGAATATCCTTTATATTGGAAATCATCCTTATAATCATGATGCTCCAGATAATAAACCATTTCCTCAAACAAAGGGGGGACGGCCAGCAGATCCATCCATAACGTCTCCGTCCAGCCTTCCTCCTGCCCCGCATATTCCCCCAATGCGAGCAGCTTCTCATAAATCTGCACTTTTCTTCCGTCAAAAAAAATCCTATGCAATTTCCACCACTTCTTTTCTATACTAATCTCCATTCCGGAGCGTTTACGCGACGGGGCGGCGCAAATATCAGATTTGCGTCTGCCATCGGGGCTATTTGTGATGCTCCGGCATCCACGATTCCTCTTCGCAAGATCAAGGGATCCCAATACAAACAAGTTTAATCATCCCGGCTTATGTCAGCGGCCCTACCAGCCGGAGCACACGGCCCGTCAAACGGTTTATAATATTTATTTTTTTATAATATTTCATATCCACTTCAATGCACTGTCCCAGCGTTTCTTGAAAATCTTTCTCCACATCGGCTACCGCCTCGTTTCGGTACAGATAAGCCGCACATTCAAAATGATGATACAAGCTCCTGTAATCCATATTGACAGTCCCTACGACCGCCTTTTCGTCATCAGACGTAAATACCTTTGCATGGATAAAACCCGGCTTATATTCATAAACTTTTATCCCCGCCGCCAGTAAATCCGGATAGTAAGTCCTTGACATGGCAAAAATCAGTTTTTTATCCGGTATATGCGGGATCATGAGCTTCACATCCACCCCTCTCCTCGCCGCATACTGAAGGGCATCCAGCATTGCATTGTCAACAATGAAATAAGGGGTCATAATATGCACATACCGTACCGCCTGATGGATGATATCCAGATAAACCGTCTCCGCCACATTTTCAGGCGCAGCCGGCCCGTCCCCATAAGGCACGACAAATCCCGTACCGCCCCTTTCCGGCTTTAATCCGGACCTGACATATTTGGCATAATCCTCTTTTCCCCATTCCGAACTGTTCCACATCTGTAGGAACATCATGGTAAAGCTTTTTACTGCATCTCCTTCCACTTTAATTGCAACATCCTTCCAATGCCCGAACTTTACCTTTTCATTTATATACTCATCCGCCAGGTTCACCCCGCCAGTATAAGCCACCCGTCCGTCAATCACCAGTATCTTCCTATGATCCCTGTTGTTCTGGGAAGTAGACATCAACGGCCTTATAGGAGCAAAGATTTTTGCTTTTATACCCATAGCGCGCAGTTTTTTCGGATAAGAATATGGGAGCAGGAGAATAGAACACATCCCGTCATACATAAAGCGGACTTCCACTCCTTCCCGCGCTTTCCGCTCTAATATTTCCAAAATACTGTTCCACATTTTCCCCCGTTCCACAATAAAATACTCCAGAAAAATAAATTCCTCCGCTTTTTCAAGTTCTATAAGCAAATCCTGGAATTTGGCTTCGCCAGTGGGAAAATACGTCACCGGGCTATTTTGATAAGCGGGGAATCCCCCAGTCTCTTCCATATAATGGCTAATCCCTGCCATATGGGAGTCTGCCGCTTCCATTGCCCGCCTCGTCCCTTCTTCCGTATGCATATAAGCCGTCGTTTCCTTCAGCCTTTTATCCAGCCCTTTTTTCAGCCCTATATTCCCCCAGTTCCCAACCACAAACAGATAAAGCAACGCCCCAAATACCGGCGCCGCGCATATGGGTATAACCCATGTCAATTTGAATTCCGGCGTTTCGTCTTTATTGATAATATAGACCAGCAGCACCGCGCTAAGGACCAGCATAAACAGCAGGGAAACCTCGGAATATCCCCCCAGCCACTTAAAACCGGCAAAAAGCCAGAAGATCTGAACCAACAGCAAGGCCAAAGTAATCATCGTACGGCTGAATACTATTTTAAAGAGAACGCTCCAATACTTCTTCACCTAAAATCCCGCTTTCTTTTTCATAGTTTCCTGCCTTTTCACACTACCCCCATGATTCCGCTTCGCGGAATCTCAAATCTGTGCGGAGAATGCCGCATTCCAGGCATTTTTCGGTATGAGAAAGACTTGCAAAATTTGAAAAATATTTTCAGATACACAATAGTTTACCATATAACCTCGCAATAAGGAATTAAATTAATATAAAGTTTTTCTGTCCTGAAAATGCAGCAAGCCATTCTTCCGTCCCGTTCCGGTATCAGCCGTCCCAATGCCTTATCCGGTAAGATACTCCGAGCTTGTCACAGATCTCCAGACATCGCCTCTCTTCCTCTTCTGTAATAGTTGTTTCCACAGTAGTCAATACCACCTTGGATACGTATTTTTTTACATTTCCTGCAAATTTGAGCATCGCATCGAAGGCTTCTTCGCCGAACTTGTTCCTTGTCAATTTATAATATCTTTCTTTATCCGGCGTATTCAGGCTTATTGAGACAATGTCAACGCATCCCTTGAACATGGGAGCCGTATCTTTTCCATATAATAGATCCGCTAATCCATTAGTGTTGACCCTTATGGTCATACCATATTTTCCCTTCACGTAAGCGGCAATGTCAAGCAGATCCTCCAGCCGCTCCGTAGGTTCTCCAAAACCGCAAAATACGACTTCCTTATATCTTTCCATTTCAAATTTTGCGAACTCCTCCTTCACTTCCTCTACGGACGGTTCCCTCTCAAGCCATAGGCTTCCGGAATGATCCATCTCATCCTTTGTCTCCCTCAAACAAAAGGTGCAGGCGCAAGGACAGCGATTTGTCAGGTTTACATACAGATTATCATATAGTTCATACAATATCGTCATTTCTCATCCTCCTTTAATCCCTCTTTAATGTATATAAAATTTCTTCAAAGCAGACCCCGTCAGTGGACGGAATGTCCAATTTCATTGATTGTATCACTCCTTTCCTCACAAAATCCGAGGCCTTTCTTACCGATCCTTCAAAATCCACCCCATTGACCGCATCCGCCGCAATAATAGATGCAAACACATCCCCTGTCCCGGAACGCTCCGCACCCGCTCTATGCACCTGTATCATGTTCGGTTTTTTCCCCTTCTGCGCCACGTAACTGGCCACATACTCTCCCTGCAAGATCCCTGTAATAACCACCTTTTCCGGCCCTTGTCCCAGCAGGTCCTGCGCCATGGCATATAATTCTTCTTCCGTCCATCCACTTTCCTTATAAACAGTATCCGTCAGACGGCAGCATTCCGTCAGATTCGGTGTAATAATATCCGCATACTCTATCAGCTTTCTCATTTCCCCGCACATTTCTTCCGTATAAGTGGCATATATCCTGCCGTTGTCCCCCATTACCGGATCGACGATCACCTTCGTCCCTTCCCCTGCGAATTCCTCAATAAAGCCTGCCACTATTTCAATCTGTTCTTTGGAACCGAGGAACCCTGAAGCAATCCCTTCAAATCGAAGACCCAGCTTCCTCCATTTTCCAATGTACTCCTCCATCCTGTCCGTATAATCATCAAAAAAATAATCCTCAAACCCCATATGATTGGACAGGATTGACGTCGGGATCGGGCAGCACTGCACTCCAAGATAAGAAATGATCGGGATGGACACCGTAAGGGAGCATCTTCCAAACCCTGATATATCATTAATGACCGCTATTTTTTTCTGATGATTATGAGACATTTTCCCTCTCCTTCTATAACCTGGATATTCTGAATACGACTTATTCTCAACGTCATTATATGTTTTCACTATGACAGTGTCAACACGAAAAGGGATCGCCGACGGATCTTCCATAGCGTCGGCCTCTGACTTATTGACTCAACGAAGTAATGACATGTTTATCACATCAATTCCTATATGTCATCCGCAAGTCACAACGCCCTTTTCTTCTGCCAAAGAGGCCGTTTTCCTTTATGACACAATTGATTTTTTCTTTTTCATCCATTTTATGCGAACAATGATTGGCTTTTTTATGCCGGATGTCACTATGGCTTTTTAATTTCCTAAGATTCATTGCCTTATTCCTTCCATTAAGCTATAATAAAATTATTACTATTAACTATAATCAATGGAGGTATCTAATGAGCAGATTTACTTTACCAAGAGACATTTACCACGGGAAAGGTTGCCTTAGCGAACTGAAAAATTTAAAAGGGAAAAAAGCAATCCTTGTCGTAGGAGGCGGTTCCATGAAGCGCCAGGGCTTCCTCGACAAAGCTGTAGGCTATCTGAAAGAGGGCGGCATGGAAGTCAGCCTGTTTGAAGGGGTTGAACCGGATCCGTCTGTAGAAACAGTAATGAAAGGCGCACAGGCTATGCGGGATTTTGAACCGGACTGGATCGTAGCTATGGGCGGCGGGTCACCCATCGATGCGGCAAAAGCAATGTGGGCTTTTTATGAGTATCCCGACACTACCTTTGAAGATTTATGCATCCCCTTTAATTTTCCGGAATTGAGACAAAAAGCAAAATTTGCAGCGATCCCTTCCACTTCCGGGACGGCTACCGAAGTTACCGCTTTCTCCGTTATCACCGATTATGCAGCAGGCATCAAATATCCCTTGGCTGACTTTAATATTACTCCGGATGTCGCTATTGTAGATCCTGAACTTGTAGAAGCCCTTCCTCCCAAACAAGTAGCCTATACGGGAATGGACGCCCTGACACATGCCATTGAGGCATATGTTTCCACTCTGCATTGTTCCTTTACCGATCCGCTGGCCCTTCAGGCTATTGAAATGGTATTCGATCATCTGCCGGCTTCCTACCATGGCAATATGACGGCCCGCGAAGAAATGCATTATGCGCAGTGCCTGGCCGGAATGGCTTTCTCCAACGCGCTGCTCGGCATCGTACATTCTATGGCGCACAAAACCGGCGCTGCTTTTTCCACCGGACATATCACTCACGGATGCGCAAACGCTATGTATCTTCCTTTTGTCATCAAATATAATGCAAAAGAACCTGCCGCTGCATCCCGTTATGCGGAAATCGCCCGCAGGATCGGCCTTCCCGGAACTTCCGAACAGGCGCTGATCAATAGTCTGTGCGAAAAGATCGATGACTTCAATGTAAAACTGAATATACCGAAGACATTAAAAGATTTCGGCATTGACGAAACGGAATTTAAAGAGAAAATTGCAAAGATTTCCGAACTTGCCGTGAGCGACGCATGTACCGGATCCAACCCAAGAACGATTGAACCGGATGTTATGGAAAAATTATTTACATGCATTTACTATGGTACGGAAGTAGATTTCTAACAGGACCTGTAACCTTTAAAAACATATAAAGCTTCTATGTTACGCAAAAAGGACATTTGTGCTTTTTTAAATCCGGAACCCCCGCTTTGGCAATGGGTTCCGGATTTTTGGCAAAAAAATGTACGTAGCGTGCAGGAAACATACGCGACGTACGGGATGTACATATATATTAAAAAACGTGCGCTAGAGGATTCGAACCCCCGACCTTTTGGTCCGTAGCCAAACGCTCTATCCAGCTGAGCTAAGCGCACATTTGTTGAAGACCGCTTCCATATGAAGCCCATCCGCAACGATTTTATTTTACATGTTTATTTACAAATTGTCAAGCCCTAAAATCGAAATCCCCATAAAAATCAATTTCCCACCGGAAATCTTTTCCAGACAAACCAATCTTCATAATCCCGTCCGGTCATTCATTTGTATGGAGGATGCCCGCAACCGGGCATCCCCTCTAAGATTTCCGTTACCTGGATAAACCGCTCACCGAGACTTCACAGCCTCCCCTTTTTTTATTCATTCCCGGGAAATGAAGGAATTCCTGCAAATCCTTTCGACAAATCTTCATCCGTAGGAATATAATCCGACATTTCTCCGTCATGGAATTTGCCATAAGCCACCATATCAAAGTATCCTGTGCCTGTAAGGCCGAAAACAATGGTTTTTTCTTCCCCGGTTTCTTTACATTTCATCGCTTCGTCGATTGCAACTTTTATTGCATGGGAACTCTCAGGGGCGGGCAATATCCCTTCTACCCTTGCAAACTGCTCTGCCGCTTTAAAAACGGCTGTCTGTTCTACACTGACAGCTTCCAGCAGCCCATCATGGTATAATTGAGAAACTATTGAACTCATCCCATGATATCTTAAGCCCCCTGCATGATTGGGCGCCGGCATGAACCCGCTTCCCAAAGTATACATTTTAGCTAACGGGCATACCTTTCCGGTATCGCAAAAATCATAGACATATTTCCCTCTTGTCAGGCTCGGGCAGGAGGCCGGTTCCACCGCAATAATCCTATAATCCGCTTCCCCTCTTAGCTTTTCGCCCACAAATGGGGAAATCAAACCGCCCAGATTGGATCCTCCTCCTGCACATCCGATAATAATATCCGGCTTAATATCATATTTATTTAACGCTGTCTTCGTCTCTTCCCCGATAATGGATTGGTGAAGCAATACCTGAGACAATACGCTTCCTAAAACATAGCGGTAACCTTCCATGCTTGTAGCTGCCTCCACCGCCTCTGAAATCGCACAGCCAAGGCTTCCTCCCGTCCCCGGGAACTGTGCAAGGATCTGTCTGCCTACCTCTGTCGTTTCCGAAGGGGAGGGCGTCACCTGCGCCCCATAAGTGCGCATCACCTCGCGGCGAAACGGCTTCTGCTCATAGGAAACCTTAACCATGTACACACGGCAGTCCAGGTCAAAGTATGCACAAGCCATAGAGAGCGCCGTCCCCCACTGTCCCGCCCCGGTCTCCGTCGTCACGCCCTTTAATCCTTGCTGTTTTGCGTAATATGCCTGGGCAATGGCAGAATTCAGCTTATGGCTTCCGCTCGTATTATTCCCTTCAAATTTATAGTAAATCTTTGCCGGCGTCCCCAACTTCTTTTCCAGGCAATAAGCCCTTACCAGCGGCGCCGGGCGGTACATTTTATAAAAATCCTGGATTTCTTGAGGGATATCAATATACGCATCCGTATCGTTCAATTCCTGCTTCACCAGTTCATCGCAAAATACACCCTGCAGTTCTTCAAACGTCATTGGTTTCAGCGTACCCGGATTCAACAGAGGCGCCGGTTTATTCTTCATATCCGCACGCACATTGTACCATTGCTTTGGCATTTCGCTTTCTTCCAAATAAATTTTGTAAGGTACTTTCTTTTCTGACATTTTTCTTCTCCTTTCTTTTTGCGCCGGGCCTTTCAGAGATTTTATTTCATAGGGAATTCTTTTCCTTCAGCGTTACATAGCAACGAGGTTTCCTAATGAAATAAAAAAGTGTGCGTCCTGACGCACACTCGCGCCGGAGCGCGGCTGCGGCTGCGGCCATTTTCCTCTTGCGCGCAGTGCGCATCCTCCCGGAGGGTTTTTGTATCATAGGAAATTGCAGAGCAATTTCCTATGATATAAAAAAAATCCCATCCCGGCTTTCTGCCGGGACAGGATATAATTCCTGCGGTGCCACCCTGCTTGACGCTTTATTGCATCCACTCATGATATGCCAACACATATCCGCTTCTTAACGGAGGTTCTACTCCGGCGCCCTTACTCCCAGAAGCACCGCCCCCGGTTTCCGTTTGCTCTCCAAAGCCCATTCCATACAATAATCTGTACCGCACTTCCACCTCCTGCGGCTCTCTGAAACATCTTCCTTGCATGTACTCACGCTTTATCAATGATTTATTAAATTCTATGCAATATTTATAAAAAAGTCAATACTTTTTTTCAATTTTTTTCCGGCTTTTTTCTTTCCTCAGCATTCTATTACTGCCACTCCGCATGACGGCAATACCAATCCGCCTTCTTCCAGCCTTACGTCCTCCCTGTTTTTCAAAAGGATCTTTCCACCCATACCATCGGGCAGCGAGGTTTCTTCCTCCCCAAAATTAGCTGCCACCAGGATATCTTTATCCTTATCTTTCCTGCGGTATGCAAGTATCTTCTCTTGTCCCTCATAGGCAGACAGGAAATCGCCGTATGTAAATACCTCTTTATAAGTTTCCGATTTACGTAAAGCCAACAGTTTCTTATAATAGGAAAGCACCGAAGAAGCATCTCTTTCTTCCACCTCCACATTAATCTGTCTATAATTTGGATTTACTTTCAGCCACGGTCTGCCCGATGTAAAACCGGCATTTTCTCCATCATTCCACTGCATCGGAGTCCTTGCGTTATCCCTGCTATGCTTAAAGCAGACATCCATTGCTTCCTCTATGGATAATCCTGCTTCCATTGCCACTTTATACTGATTCTTAGTATCTATATCATCATATTCTTCAATGCTTTCCATTCTGCAGTTTTTCATTCCGATTTCCTGTCCCTGGTAAAGAAACGGCAGGCCCCGGAGTAATATACTCACGGTTGCAAGCATTTTTATGCCGTCATCCCCCTGCGCATATCCGGGCAGATATGTACTTGCGCCTCTTGGTTCATCATGATTTTCAATAATGTTGGCCAGGAACCCAATCCCCTGGCACGTCAGTTGCGATGTTGTCAAAGCATTGCGCCACTTAAAAAAATCATATTCCGGCGCATCATACCATCCATGTCCGCCCAGAGTTGCTTCCAGCGGCGCAAAATCAAACATAGTGGAAAAATGTCCCTCATCCCCTATAAACTCCTCTAATTCCCCTTCCTTCATATTAAATACTTCCCCTACCGTAAATGCATCGTATTTCCGGAATGTCTCCCTGCGCAGCTCTTGAAGCAGATCCCCAATCCCCTGCGCTTCTTCCACCATCCTTGTGCATCTGACCAGCCCGTCGTCTCCATCCGGTTCATAATCCGGGAAACTATCCGTCTTTTTAATATTAATAATGGCGTCAATGCGGAATCCTGCCAGCCCTTTATCCAGCCACCAGTTTATCATCTTATATAATTCTTCCCGCACTTTTTTATTCTCCCAATTCAAATCCGGCTGCCCCTTGGCAAATAAATGGAGATAATATAAGTCTGTCCCCGGCGCTTTTTCCCAAGCGCTGCCGCCGAAATATGAACGATAATTGCTGGGTTCCTTTCCATTTTTCCCCTTTTCAAAATAAAAATATTTCCCATATTCCCCTTCCGGGTCAGCCAATGCCTTCTGAAACCATTCATGCTGATCCGAACAATGATTAATGACAAGATCCATCAATATGGAAATCTCTCTTTTTTCCGCCTCTCGCAGCAATTCATCAAAGTCTTCCATCGTGCCAAATGCCGGATCTATTTTATAATAATCCGAAATATCATATCCCTGATCCACAAAAGGAGACTGATAAATCGGCGATATCCAAATAATATCGATCCCTAAATCCTTTAAGTAATCCAATTTCCCTATGATTCCTCTAATATCCCCAATTCCGTCCCCATTGCTGTCGCAAAAACTCTTAGGATAAATCTGATATGCTACTTTTCCATGCCACCATTGCTTTTTCATACTAGTAACCATGCTCCTTTCTCCATCTGCAAATCCGTACATCCAAATACTGATTCGCCGTGCTATATTCAATATCTTTCTTCCGGGTCAACTGATCTTGGTTACATTATATGAACTTCCCATCCTCTTTTCTTTAACCTTTCTGACTATTTATTGCACTATTTTGACTTTTTCTGTATTCTGAAGGAAGTACCCCTTTCCGTTCCTTAAAACGTCTGATAAAATACCCCATATTTTCATAGCCGCATTCCATCGCAATGTCAATAATTTTTCTGTCCGTCCTGTACAAGTACTGGGCCGCTTTCTCTACTCGGACTTCATTTACATATTCCGTAGGCGTTTTACCTGTAAGCCGTTTAAAATATCTGCAAAAATATTGGGCATTCATCTGCAGCACTCGGGCCATATCCTGGTTTGTAATATGTTTTCCATAATTCTCCTGGATAAACCCCAGTACTTTCTTAATATTTTCAATCTTCCTGCTGTCATAATCTTCCGTTTTCCCTATATTAATAAATCTGCCGTTTTCATACATATAAGCAAATATCTCCAAAAGATATGCCTTCACCCGCATCCTCGAAGCCGGCGTATCCTTACATGCTTCTTCCGGCACCCTCCGGTATAATTCTTCCAGTCCCTTCCATATACTATCTTTTGATGTAATAATTAGAGGAAGCTGTACGGATTTGTTCAGCAGCGGGCTTATCATCTGATGCTGCACGCTGTCATAATACTCAAAGCTGAGCATCTTCATATCAAACACTACCGCATTCTCCCTGCAGCCTTCTTCCCCGTAAATCCCATGTATATCCCCGGAACCTACAAACAATAGCGCAGGGCTTTCCATCCGGTATTTCTGCATATTGATATCAATAGAAAACTTCCCGCTCTTTAAGAATATGATTTCCGTCTCTTCATGCCAATGCAAATTAACAAAAAATTCCCCCTCCCCTTCATACCGGTATACCGCCAAAGGAAACTTCACCGTTCCATGCACAGCATCTTCTTTCAAATATCTCTTATCCATCCGGGCCACCTTCCATTTCCGATTCTCTTGATATTATTCTATCATATAATAAAAAGCCCTATGATGCAAAAAAACAGCATAGTATATACTACCATGCTGTTTTCTTAAAAAACTATCTTATTTTCAATGAATCATAGGGCCAAAGAAAAGAAAGCCTTATTTACCTTTATAGCCGCTTCCTATTCCAGCATTGCAGCGCCTTCTGTGAAATCGGTCTGGATGGTTGTAAGCAAAGAAGTCATCTTTTCCGTATCAACTTCGCCGGAATCCATTGCTTTTACACATATATCAAGATATTCTACCATAGCGTCACATCCTGATTTAAATTTAGCATGTGCATCCGCATATTTTGCCGGTGCATTCAATGCCCCAAACTCAACAAACGGATCTTTCAAGCCTTCAATAAACTCTTTTGCCGCCTCTACATCATTAGGATCAATGGAAGCCGCATCCGTCATCGCACTGTTAAGGGAATTGCCTAATTCCTCTGCTTTCGCTTCATACTCTTCCTCTGTCAAAGTGTTAGCGTCCGCCGTTTTACTTCCGCTTCCGCCCCCGCAGGCAACTACCGACAAGCTCATCACTGCAACGGATAAAAGCGCAACAATACGTTTTACCATCTTCGTTCTCATAACAATCATCCTCCCTGATAATATTTGTTTTATTCAGCAAATGTCATTATATCATGATAGGATGAAATTACAATAGGACTTTCTTACCATCCAACCGTTATTCCCACAAAGCGGTCAACACATGTTCTCCAGGCATCGCCACCGTACTGTCCGCGGTGATCTCCTCCCCGCCGTATATCCATCCGGCAAACCGGCTGCCCTCTTTTCGCGGAACCGGCAATTCGCCGTAGGTTTCCTGGTAAATCACTTGCATCCATTCCATCCCCTCCGGCATTTGCCCGCCGTCCGGATCGAACTTCACCGTCACTTTAGCAGGTTCCCATCTGGCGATCAACGTCAAATCACCGCCTACTTTATTTATGGCAAAATCCCAAGTTTCCTCTTCATGGCCTTCGTAATACCATCCGGCAAACTCATAACCCTGACGCACCGGTTCCTCCGGTTCATCGACGTAACTGCCATATCTTAGCTTCTGCGAGGCAATCTCTGTCCCTCCGGAAGTATCAAAACGAACCGTATATCCGCCAATTATTGCAAAAACTATGACCATTGCTACTATAATAACAATAATACCCGCTATAAATCCATCCAGAAGACGGATCGGCACATCTGTTTTCTCATAAATTCCCCGCCCAAAACGGCGGGGGCGTCCGCTCACGCTTCCCGCCCCCTGGATGTTCTTTCCTTCTTCATGACCCTCTGCATCAAGCTTTACACCTTCCGCTTCCTTTTCATACTGGTTTTCCATCGTCTGCCGCCTTTCCATATTACTTTTCTTTCCGGTCAGCAACTGTTTCTCAACCGAATTCCCTTTACTTACGAACCAGGTATTTCCTCATATCAATTGCGCAGACAACCAAAATAATCAAACCTTTGATAACATATTGCATCGCCGCATTGATAGATAAGAAATTCAACGCAACAAAGATAATACGCAGCAGGACAACTCCCATTACGATACCGCTGATCTTACCGGTACCGCCGACAAAAGACACGCCGCCGATAACGCAGGCTGCAATTGCATCACATTCGTAGTTAAGCCCTGTTGCCGCAGAGTTGGAAGCGGTTCTCGCCGCCTCAATAAAACCGGTAATACCATACATCATACCGGCAAGAGTATGTACAAGGATGGTCGTCTTCATAACGTTAACGCCGGATACATTCGCCGCTTCCGGGTTAGAACCTACAGCAAACATATTTTTACCAAATGTCGTCTTATTCCAGATAAACCACATAATGACCACAATAATACATGCGTACCACACAAAATTAGGGATTGCAACGCCTCCCAGACCTATAAAACTACCTGTTACAAAGTTTTTAAAGGAATCATCCAAACCGGACAGAGGCTGGCCGTTATTGCCGTTGATCATGATATACATAAGAAGGATACCATATACGATCAACTGCGTTGCCAAGGTAACGATAAACGGGTGAAGCTGGAATTTCGCTACAAAGAAACCATTAACCAAGCCTACGATACCGCCTACCACGATGACTGCCAGGATTACCACCGGGATAGGAAGGACCGGAAGTTCCGGGAACATCCTCGATGCATAGCTTAACGACTGCAGCAAGGATGCGGAAATACAAGCCGTCAGACCAACCACACGTCCTGCGGAAAGGTCAGTACCCGTTAAAACGATACATCCTGCGATACCGCAGGCAATCGGCAGGTTCGCTGCCGAAAGGCTGATAATATTAACGATGGACGGAGCCTTAATGAAATTCGGATTCTGAACCGTCGTATAAATAACCACTATCAGAAGAAGGAAATAAATCGCATTGTTAATGATAGCTTCCTTCCAAAATGTCTTCTTATCTTTGCTGTCCATCGCCTGATAACGGGAATAGGACTGCTTCATATTCGTAAATGCTCTCATAAGAAATTGCCTCCTTATACATATTTAGCCGCAAGAGTCATAATCGCTTCCTGCGTAGTTTCGCTTGCGTCTACTTCTCCTGCCAGACGCCCGCCTGACATAACGAGTATCCTGTCGCATATCCCAAGCAGCTCCGGCATTTCGGACGAAACCACCATTACTACTTTCCCTCTGTTAGCAAGATCCAGGATAAGCTGATAGATCTCATATTTCGCCCCTACGTCAATACCCCTCGTAGGTTCATCCAGAAGCAGGACTTCCGGCTCAGTCAAAAGCCATCTGCCTAAAATAACCTTCTGCTGATTGCCGCCGGAAAGAGAACGGATCTTCGTCTCCTGCGTCGGCGTCTTGGTACGCATCGCATCAATAGACCATTGCGTATCCTCTCTCATAGACTTATCGTTTAAAACAAATTTCATCTTCAAATGCTTTTTTAAACTGGAGATAACGGTATTTTCCCTAATACTCAGAATACCGAAGATACCGGTCGCACGGCGTTCTTCCGTAAGCAGCGCAAATCCATTTTTTATGGACTCCCTGGCATTCCTGTTCTTTACTTCCCTGCCGTCCAGTTTGATCGTCCCGCTTTTCCTTGTCGCCACGCCGAAGATATTCTCCAAAGTCTCCGTACGTCCGCTGCCATCCAGCCCGGCAAGCCCTACAATCTCCCCTTTCCTTACTTTAAAAGATACATTATGCAAAAGGGAATATTGCGCCGTCAGGTTTTCTACCTCAAGCGCCACTTCGCCCGGTTTATTCGTTTTAGGCGGGAACTGGTTCGTCAGCTCACGGCCTACCATCAGCTTAATGATCTTTTCCGTCGTCAGGTTTTCCGCCGGTTCCGTCGCTACCCAGGTGCCGTCGCGCATTACAGTTACTTCATCGGCAATGCGGAGAATCTCCGCCATTTTATGTGATATGTAAATTATGCCGCATCCACGGTCACGCAGCATATTAATAATCTTAAATAAATGCTCTACTTCCTGCTCCGTCAGCGAAGAAGTAGGTTCATCAAATACGATTACCTTTGAATTATAAGAAACTGCCTTGGCGATTTCCGCCATCTGCCTTTGCGAAACAGGCATCGTACTCATTACCCTTCTTGGGTCGATATCTATCCCTAATTCTTTGAATATGTTTATAGTATCCTCATACATCTTCTTTTCATTTACCATCAGGCCGCCCACCATAGGATACCGCCCCAGCCATAGATTATCCATGACATTTCTTTTCAGCGCCTGATTCAATTCCTGATGCACCATGGCAACGCCATTTTCCAATGCTTCTTTGGAATTTTTAAAATTGACTTCTTTTCCGTCCAGAAGAATCTTCCCGCTGTCCATGCTGTAAATCCCAAACAAGCATTTCATCAACGTGGACTTTCCTGCGCCATTTTCCCCCATCAGCGCATGGACCGTTCCCTTTTTTACTGTCAGCGAAACGTTATCAAGCGCCTTTACACCGGGAAACTCTTTGCATATATCCGTCATTTGCAGCAGAATATCCTGTCCCATGCATTCACCCTCCCTTTTTTCATAAGCTCTCTTCTCTATTTTATTCCGAAAAAGGCCGCCTCTTTTATCGCTACGGCAAAACCATTTCCATCATCCTTGCCGGCTTTACTGCGCATAAGCTCACTTCCTGTTTTTAAAAAGAGCGGCAAACCGCCTATGGCGGCAGCCGCTTTTTATAAACATCAGGATTGACTGCTCTATACAGTGCCTGTCTCTTATCCTTTTACTTATTCACCTGTGTAAGGAGCATAAGGGATAAAGATCTTATTGCTTACGTTTGCAGAGATATTGAAAGAATCCGTATCAGCCATTAATTCCTTGCCTGCCTGTACGTTCTTTGCAAGATATGCAATACCATTTGCCATACCTTCCGCATCCTGCTTAATAGTACCTGTCATTTTACCGTCAGTAATAAGCTGCTTAGCTGCATCTGTTGCATCTACGCCGAATACAGGGATTGTTACGCTGTCGCCGCCAAGGTTGTAGCCCTGAGCATTCAATGCAGAGATAGCGCCTTCTGCCATACCGTCGTTATTGCAGATAACAAGCTCGATCATGTTGCCTGTAGCTTCGCTGTACTGGGAAAGGTTTGTAACCATGTAATCATTTGCTGCTTTTGCGCTCCAGTTACCATCCTGGTCTACCTGGTAGCAGTCAGAATTGGAAGAGTCGAAGTAAACCAATTCCGGTTTGCCTGCTGCCGTCAAAACTGCATTAGCATCTTCTACGCCAAACTGTGTACGTGCAATAGCTTCCGCATTGCCCAACTGGCCCATGAACATAGCATAGCTGATCTCGCCGTCGCCGTTCAAATCAATTGTATCATAATTTGCCACAAGGAAATCACCGATCATCTTGCCCTGCATGTGGCCTGCTTCCGGTGCATCCGTACCTACGAAAGCACATTTGTCATAAGCGCCAAGCACTTTGCCTTCTTCTTCGTCAGGCTCTACCGCACGGTTAAAGAAGATAACCGGAATGCCTGATGCGCTGGCTTTGTCAACGATCTGCTGGGAAGCATCTACGGAACCGGATGTAACGATATTAACGATAAGAAGGTTCGCTCCCTGGCTGATAGCCGTATCAATCTGCTCATTCTGTGTTGTCTGGTTGCTGTTTCCATCATAGTTCTGGAAAGTGATGCCTGCTTCTGTCAGAGCTGCGTCAAGAGCTGTACGTACGCTGGAAATGTAAGTATCACTATATGTATAGTAGAATACACCTACATTCAAATCCACTGCCGCCGCTGCTTCTTCTGCCGGAGCCTCTTCCTCCGCCGGAGCTGCCTCTTCTGCCGGAGCCGCTTCTTCTGCTGCAGGAGCTTCTGCCGCAGGTTCTGCTGCCGCAGGAGCTTCGGTGTTTCCGCAAGCTGCAAAGCTGAATACCATAGCGCCTGTCAAAAGCAAAGCTAATAACTTTTTCATTTTTTTGTCCTCCTATAAATAATATTCTTTGACGCTTCTATCGCGCCTTGTTGCCATTATAACAAAGAATACCATCAAAAATATATACAAAATCTTACTGTTTTGGTATAAAAATTTATTGTTTTGTACATTTTTTGTTCATAATCTATTCATTCTATATACAAAATATCCATTTCCTCAATCGAATGCGAACAGCGCCCTCTGGCATTCCGGCTCAAACATATTTTCCCTGGTCACGCATATAGTCGCCGTATCAATCACAGCCCCGTTTCCATTTCCGCCGTTTATCAGCCGGTAGGCTTCTTCCACGCCCAGATATCCCATCGCATACGGATTCTGTACGATCAGCGCGTCCACCTCCCCCGTTTCCAGCATACCCACCGATACTACATTGCTGTCAAAAGCCACCACCTGCGTTTTTTCCGCCAGCCCAAGGTCCCGTATCGCCCAGCCTACCCCCAGGCTCGTCCACTCGTTAAATGTAACGACCACATTGATTTCCGGATGCTCTTTTAACAACCCGACCGTTCCTTCCCTGGCGTCTTCCGTTGCCGATACCACATTGATCGTATACATGTTTTTTACCCGTTCATCCTCCCCGGCCACTTCCCTGAACCCCTCTTCTCTTTGCTGGCCGTTGGCCGAATTGATGTCATAGTTGACGATCCCTATATACAGTTCTTCGTTTTCCGCCTTTAAGGCCGCAAACCCGGCCATCCGTCCGGCCTCATGGTTATCCGTCCCGATCCGGCAGCTCACCTGGCTGCTGTTTACATCGCTGTCTATAACCACGATTTTCACTCCCCTTTTTGCCGCCTCATTGATGGCGTTACAATTGGCATTATAGTCAACTGCGGAAAAAACGATCACTTCCGCCCCTTCCGCCACTGCCCTTCCAATCATCTGGTTCTGCGTTTCATAATCTTCCTCCCGCTTCGGGCCTTCCATGCTGACCTGAAGATTATACTCCGTGGCCGCCGCCCCTGCCCCTGCATATACCGACTTCCAGAAAGCGGAATCCATGGATTTGGTTATTACAGCCACATGATGTTTCCTCGCCGATTCGCTTTCCTGTTTGCAGCCCGTCAAAAATAACATCAAAACGGACATTACCGCCGCAAAAATATACAATTGCCTGTTTCCGCTAGACTTCATACCGGTCCTCCTCCACTTTCGGCATGCGGATGCTGACGCAGGTCCCTTCATCCAATTCGCTCCGAATCGTAATTCCATACTCTTCCCCAAAATATATCTTAATCCTGTCATTTACATTTTTAATGCCTATACCTGTCTGATCGCCCGGTTCGCTTTTTAAAATATTCCTGCACTGTTCTTTGCTCATTCCCACTCCGTTGTCCGATACGGAAAAAACAATATCGCCGCCGTCTTCAAAAATACGGATTATGATTTCCCCTTCATCCACCATCCGGTTGATCCCATGATAAATCGCATTCTCAATAATCGGCTGCAATGTGATTTTATTGCATAAATACGGCAGGCAGCCCTTTTCCACCTCAAAAGAATATGTAAATTGATTCTTATAACGGAAATTCTGGATCATCAAATAACTCCTGGCATGTTCCACTTCCCTCTCAATCGGGATCAGTTCATGTCCCTTGCTGATGCTGATACGGAACAGCTTTGCCAGGGCATTCACCATTTCCACCGCGTCCCTGGTACGCTCCTCTTCGCACATCCAGCCGATCGCATCCAACGTATTATATAGGAAATGAGGGTTAATCTGCGCCTGAAGTGCCTTTAATTCCGTTTTACGCAAAGTAACTTCCTCCCGGCGTACCTTCTCCATCAAATCCTGTATCCTGTCAACCATATGGTCAAAGGAGTCCGACAGGGCGATTATTTCTTTGCTCCCATGTACGGGCTGATAATTGAATTCCTCCGCGTCCGTCTCAAAATCCCGCATTGCTCTTACCAGGCTTTGAATAGGGCGCGATATCATATTTGATAAAAGGAAGCTGCTGCAAAACACCGTCACTAACAAAAACGCTATTAAAATCAGCAATATCCTTATAGCATCCAAAACTTTACCCGTTACCAGTTCATCGATATAACTTACCCCTACGATCCTCCAATCGCAGTTATCCAATGACCTTATCGAATATATGACATTTCTTTTTACCAGCGCGCCATCCTCCAGATCCGTTAGGATATCCGTCTGCTCCTGCTTTAAGCCGGAATAGATCAACTGCTGCTGGGGATGATAGATAATGTTGCCGTTTTTGTCCATAATAAAACAATAGCCATGCTGTCCAATGCCTACCTCATCCACATAATTTGCAATTTGGGAAAACCGTACGTCCATCACCACGGCATGTTTCCTTCCATCGCTGGTTTCCAAATCTTTGCGGATTGAAACGACCCATGGATAATAATTTTCCAACAACGTCTCCGCATGGGGCCCCGATATCAGAAGCCTGTCTTCCGCCCCTTCTTCTTTCCGGATATAGGATAAGTTCTTCAATATCTTCTCTTTCAGACTATAATTCCCCGTCCATGAATCCACCATTTCCCCGCTTTCATCATAACTGGTAATGGCGATCACATCTTTCCTGATACGGATCAGTGTTTTCAAGGCATTATCCCTTATCCCCTTTTCCTCGCGGTAAGAATCCTCAATCAGCTCCATGATCCCTTCCATGTCCTTCGTATAATTATAAACCGTATTGGAAACCTGCACTACCGCCTGCTCGCTGCTGATCACCGCATTCTGTTCCACCGAACGCCGGAATACGGATATAAAGACTGCCAGGCCGCCGCTAAGAGCCAGCAATACCATGCCCACCACAAATAGATTCATTATGGAGGAAAGATGCATTGCGATCGTCCCATGTATTTCCTTCCTTTTTCTCCTTCTCACGCTTCCCCCTCCGTTTTCATCTGCCGCCGTAAAGCATTAGGGGATATGCCGCTGTATTTCTTAAAACAATAACTAAAATAATGTTGGTCGCTGTAACCGCATTTTTCGGAAATCTCTTTGATTTTCATTGAAGTACACATCAGAAGCCCCTTCGCCGCTTCTATTCTTTTCTCCGTCAGGAGGTCTATAAAAGTCTTCCCGGTCTCCTTTTTTATCAGCGCGCTCAAATAATTCGGGCTGACGCCGATCTCATTGCTGACAGAAACCAACGATACATCCCCGCTTCCATATTCCGATTCGATAATCTGCAAAGTCTTCTCACATAAAATCTTGCTGCTCTTCTTCCTCTGACTGCCAATCATCTCCCTTGCGCTTAAGCAGAATTCCGTAAGCTTTCCCTGCATTTCCCTGTATGAGCCATCCTGAAAAACAACGCTTTGCAACAGCGTGTCCTTCTGCATCCTTTCAATTTCCTCCCCATCCGCCACCGCATAAATAATCTTGCACACCGCTGCAAGAAGCTGCACCATAAGATAATTGGCTTCGGCCCTCGACGCCTTCTTTTCGCGCATCCGCCCAAACAGGTTTTCCAGATAATCCTCCAAAGAGAGGTTCTCTTCCGTCCGGCTTCCCCGGATCAGCGTCTCTACCTCTGCCACAATCCCCAAAACTTCCTGAACGTCGATCCCTTCCGCATGTTCTTCATCCGTAATGTAATGTATACCGCTGTCCGCCTTCCCTGCATATCCCAAAGCGTTCACCGCCTCCACATAAGCTTCATGACATTCGGATAGCTTTTCCGTAATCCTGCTGACCCCTATGGAACAATTCAGGTTCATGATCCGTTCCGTACTCTGTACCACATCCCCCACGAGAATATGAAGATATTTGTCAAAAGACGCCGGCGTGGCAATTAACAGCGAGATCACCCGCCCATTCCAGTAAAAGCTTTCATGCCGCATATATTTTTTCAGAATGCTGTCCACGGAATATACATGCGCCGCATCCGTACGGTTCTTTCCTTCCTCATCCCTGATCGAAGCAATCATCACAGCATAACGGAAATCGTTATGGTCATTTTTTAACACCCCGCTTTCAACCGCCGCTTTTGTCAGGAAATCTTCCCCTTCCTGTGCATTTTCCGGTTGATAACCATCCATAATAAGCGGCATAAGGAAACTGAACTTGTCCATCTGCGTCCGCCGTTTATTACGGAACTCCAGAAAAAGGTTGTCTATCTTTTCCCTGATAACAATAAGTTCTTTTGTTAAATCCGCCATGGAAATAGGCTTTAACATATAACTGATAATATTATATTGAATCGCCTGCTGCGCATAGCTGAACTCGTCAAATCCGCTTAAAAAGGCAATCTGCGTCGTGGGCCGGATTTCCCTTACCTGCCTCGCCAGTTCAATTCCCGATACAAACGGCATCTTTATATCCGTCAAAAGTAAGTCAGGCCCTTTCTTCTCCACCAGTTCCAATGCTTCAACCCCATTTTCCGCCTCCCCCACCACTTGGAATCCTATCTTTTCCCAATCAATACGCCGGACAATGGCGCGGCGCAGTTCTTCCTCATCATCCGCTACTACAACCGTATACATAGATTATCCCCCTGCATTCTAATACTTTACCTTTTTATTATTAAGGCAACATCTAAGTCCTATTATACATGAAACTGCGCCGCACCGTCTATGCCGCATCCGGCAATCTCTTATTTTCTTTCGTGCTTCATGCCAACCGGGGCTTTCTTATAAAGGCTTAGGCGTCAAAAAGCCCATCGTCATAACCGGCTCGGAAGACTGCACAAAAAGAAGTTGTGCAAACGGGTTCAGTCTGCCGCAACCCGCCTTACTCCTTCGATTTCTTTAATCGCATCCATCATCTCCCCGCTTTTTTTTGTTAAATAAACCGTATAGCTGGCGGAATCCTTTAATGGGTTTTCTTTAAAGGCAATTTCCACTCCCTCCAGATATTCCTTGGCAAAGATTTCCCAGGCCTCTTCGGCCGAAGTAAACCCCACGCCTTCCACTCCTTCCAGATTCAGCAATTCATTTCCGATTTCCTTCATTCTTTCTTCAGAAATCCCGGCCTCAAAATACACGTTTACAACTTCTTCATAATACTTTATGCCGGGTCCCTCCCCGTCAACCCATATTGCATGGAAAGCCTCTGCTTCCGTCCCAGTTTCCTTTGCGGATACAAAAACCATCGTACCTCCCAGCACAACAAGAGCTGCACATATACTTCCTACTTTTGTCATTTTCTTATAATTCATAATTTCCCTTATCCTTTCCGAAACCGCGCTCTTACCAAAGCCGCTGCACATCATAGGAAACAGCGTCCCCATTTCCGCCAATGCTACAAGCGTCATTGCATACTTTTTCCTGTCCTTTTTATCCAAGGAAGAAATGACGCTCTCATCAGATGCAATCTCCATATCCCTATTCAGAAAGAAGAACGCTGCAAACGCCAATGGATTAAACCAGTGAAGGCAAAGCGCTGCGATAGCCAAAAGTTTCCAAAAATTATCTTTATGCCTTATATGCGCCATTTCGTGTCCTAAAACGTAAGAAAGCATATCCTTATCCGTAAAATCCATCGCCGCCGGCAATATAATGTGCGGCCGGAAAATCCCATAAGTCGTAGGCGCGGCAATCCTATCCAATACCTTGATTTTTACCCCATCCGTCAGCCAATGACAATATCCCTTCCCATCCGCGTCAATATTGGCAGCATGGTTTAAAGGAATCGCCTCCCTGAACAGACAATACGCCCTTCTATACCCGTCCAAAAAAAATGCAAGCAGAAGCATCGCTCCCGCAAACCATATCAGGCGCACATTTTTTAAAAGAAACTGTAAAAACCCCAACGTTTCTTCCCCGGGAACCACCTCTGCCGCTCCCTTCATAGCATAAATCATCCTATAACCCGCCTGCCGGAAGGCAAATACATTCCCCACCTGAAAAGAAACAGGTATAAGAAAACGCAGCACTGCTATTTCCCACAACAAGACAAATACCCTCTTAGGCAGCTTGCCGGAAGCTGATTTCCGGAGCAGAAAAGCCAACGCTATAAGGATTCCCGCCGCCGCACTCCTTTCAACTAATCCCATCGTCCTCCTCCGATTGCCCTTCCAGTTCCATCACCATTTTTTTCAGATTATCGATTTCCTCCCTGGACAGTTTTTTCCCATCCAGAAACGCTGCAAAAAATTTTTCTTTTGAACCATCGAACATCTTGCCAATCAGTTCCTGCGTTTCATAATTCTGCACTTGTTCCCTAGTGATTGCGGCGCTGCATACAAAATTCGGTTCCCTACGTTTTGCAGCGCCCTTTTCTATACATTTCTTCACTACCGTATATGTAGTATTCCTATTCCAGCCAATCTCTTCTTTTAAGATTTTTGCAAGCCTGCCTGCAGGCATATCACCCTCTTTCCATAATACTTCCATTACCTTTAATTCCGAATCATATAATTTTATACTCATAAGGCCACCTCATTTTACAACTATTGCAATAGTCATCGCGATAATATAATACTACTCTAATAGTCATTTTTTGTCAAGGGATAAAAACCGCTTTACCGGCAACAAAGCCTTTCTGTTGGTTTTCTGTTTATTGCGCGGAAAAAAGAGTTAAAAACGCGTAAAGTCGTCATTGTGTCACGCTTTTTAACTCTTCAATAATACCAAAGGCAATATACTTTTAAGCAAAAAAAAGAATCCACCTCAGCGTCCAACTGAAACTATGGATTCTAATAAAAAATAGTGCTGGTGGCCGGACTTGAACCGGCACGGTGTTGCCACCGAAGGATTTTAAGTCCTTTGCGTCTGCCTATTCCGCCACACCAGCAAGGCAGCCACATATTATTTCAACCATATTGCCTGTCAAAACAATATATGGAATGGGACCTATAGGGCTCGAACCTATGACCCTCTGCTTGTAAGGCAGATGCTCT
>CAOKPU010000049.1 GCA_948470755.1 uncultured Lachnospiraceae bacterium
TACTGTCGAAATTAAAATGCTTTTTCCGTCTACTACAAAGTGCCGCGTTACACCAAAAGACAACTGCATAACAACGCTGCCATCATTGCCGCTAACATTTTTTTCATAACAATCCTCCCTTCTTACTCAAACAGCCAATTGGGCATTCTTCGGTGTGAGAAAGACTTGCAAAGCAAGTCGTAGAACTTCTTAGCGAAACAGACTTTGCTGTTGAACCTTAGAACTTCTCTTCACACTACTATAGGCCAGCATATCATGTTCAATTAGGAAAATCAAGAATTTATATGCATTTTTTTGTACTTTTAATACATCCTTTTTGCTCCCATCCAACAGCAGGTTTCCTAGGATTATTGGATAAATGCTCTTTTTAGCGGAAAACAAACCATATTAACTTCTTAATTTTATGTATATTTTTGCTGTGGATAAAACAGAGGACAGATATCTTTTACGTCCGCCGCTTCCTTTTTGTTTATTCCCCGGCATCCATATCACTTTTATACATATTTTGTGATCGTCAAAGGAATATCCTTATCAATCCAGACAGATTCCTTCTGTTCCCCCGCCAGTACCATTAACTCTTTCCCTTTATTTTTTCCGGCAAATATTTTTCCCGGCTTTAGGTTGTATTGTCCCGTAGCAGAACATTCCCATATCATATGGGGGATCCTCACTTCAAATCCCTCCTCCGTCTTTTTCATAATACAGCTTCCGGCGTAACGGCAGTTCCCTTCCCCATCGCAATCGTATATTTGTATGCTGCGGAACATCAGATAAATGACATAGATCAGCCCTGCTGCCGCCATTACGCTGCCCGCCGTAAAAGTTACCGCTTTTACCACTTTTCCCACTGTTCCAACACGCAGCAGCTTAGCCCGGCCTTCCGCTTTCGGCTCCGCTCCGTTCTCTTTCATCTCCACCCGGACTTTTTCTTTGGGGGAATCTTCCTGCTTTGGCATTGTAACCATATCCTTTCTTTGTTCCCTCTTCTCTTCGGCATCTTCCTCTTTCACCTTTTCTTCCCTTACATCCCCTTCCTCTTTTCGGCTGCCGTTTTTCTTTTTCTTTCTATTTTTCTCATTCTGTTTTTTATCTTCCCCATCCTTAAAATCTTCATCCTGCCCATCGTCTCCGCCTTTCTTTTTATCAGGCCCATCCTCTTTATTCCCATCTGAACCATCTTTCTCTTTTTTATCTGTTTCACCATCTTTCTTATGATCCTGTCCGTCTCCCTTCCTTTTATCCTCCTCATCCCCCTTCTCCTTGTCCTGACCATCTCCTTTTTCCTTATCTTTCCCATCTTCTTCCTCTTGCCCGGGATCACTTTCATTTTCGTCTTCTATGCCGTCTCCTTCCTCCTTATCCGCATCATCCTCTTTCTCCTTATCCGATCCGTCCTCTTTCTCCTTATCCGATCCGTCCTCTTTCTCCTTGTCCGTCCCGTCCTCTTTCTCCTTGTCCGTCCCGTCCTCTTTCTCTTTGTCCGTCCCGTCCTCTTTCTCCTTGTCCGTCCCATCCTCTTTCTCTTTGTCCGTCCCGTCCTCTTTTTCCTTGTCCGTCCCGTCCTCTTTTTCCTTATCCGTCCCGTCCTCTTTCTCTTTGTCCGTCCCGTCTCCATCGCTTCCGTCCGGCTTGTTATCTTCCTGCCCGCTATCTTTATCAGGATCTCCGTCTTCTTCCCCTTTTTCTTTTATATTGGTAATTTCTATGGATTGCGAGGCAAGATTGCCGCATCTGTCCCTTACCGCGATTACGACCTCCCCATTTTCCTTATAGTCCACCAGATTTTCCTTTTGCCAGGTCTGTCCTCCGTCAAAAGAATAAGCCTCATCTGCAAGGCCGCTTCCGGTGCTTCCGTCCGGCTGCAAATCCTCTGCCATTACTCTTACCGTATTGCTTTCCACCCTTTCTTCTTCCGAATATGTGATTTCTTCTATAGAAGGCGGCGTACGGTCTATATTTTTTACTTCGATGGATAGCGTCAGTTCTTCTTTTGGGATATCCATATTTTCCGCCTGCAGATACACCTGATAAATCCCGTTTTCCTCCACTTCTACCTCGCTTCCTTCCCTGCCGTCCACCCCTTCTCCTTTCCAGCCAAAAACAGACGGCAGTACTTGCAGGAAACCGTCAGGATCCTGATACGAGGCCTGCAAGGCTACTTTTTGATCAGTCCACGCAGGATCCTCCGCCCAAACCGAGAATTCCGCATAGCCTTCTTCTTCATTTTTCCCACAGGAAAGAACGTACCCATCTATCGTTTCTTCTGTTTTTGGACAGGAACGCGCATAGCTGTCTATCGTTTCTTTATTTTTACTACAGCTCATATCATAAGCTTCCACATCTTTTTCCGTTTTCTTACAGTTCAAAGCATAATGCTCTATATGCGTCTCCGCTTTATTGCAATTCATCATGTAGCTTTCGATCTGTCCGTCATCTGTATTGCAATTCCTCTTATATGAATCGGCTGACTTTTCGCTTTTCCCGCAGCTTAGGGCATATTTTTCAATATGGGAACCATTCTTTCCACAGCCTATCGCCCATGATTCCACTGTCCCGGGTCCTTTTCCGCAAGTCAGCCGATACCCCTCCGGATCGCCCTCGTTTTTATTGCAGATTATTTTATTATAAGTGTGTTCCGAGTTCATATTCTGACAAGGCCAACATGTCGTATTCCCATCCTCGGTAAACCCTCCGCCGCATGATAAATGCTTAAACCTGGCCCGGAAATGCATCACATTTGTCTCTCCGTGATAATGGCAATATCCCTTTTCCTCCCTCTGGATATTCAGATCCCCCGAATATTCCAGGACGCACTTTGCCGTCTGATAACAGCCATCCCCATGCTGATGCTTTGCCGGGGTATAACATTTCCCCCCTGACGATTCACTCCCATCATGTACATGATATACCGGCGTGCGGTAGCAGCCATCCCCAACCGCCATGCTTCCTGTATGGGTGTGATATACCGGCGTCCCATAACAGCCGCCTTTACTGGCCTGGCTTCCCGTATGCTTATGATATACCGGCAGATTATAGCAACCGCCTCCAATAGCCGCGCTGCCTGCATGTCTATGGTAAAGCGGCGTCCCATAACAGCCTCCCCCAGCATTTACGCTTCCCGTATGTTTATGGTACACCGGCGTCCCATAACAGCCCTTTCCCGCCGTCTTAGATCCTGTATGGACATGGAGCACCGGCTTTTGATAGCACTTTCCCCCATCCTTTTTACTTCCCTCATGAACATGGTATACCGGCAGACGGAAGCATTCCCCTCCTTTTTCATCCCCGTTATGGATATGCCTGACCTCTTTATAACAAGCGCCTCCTTCTTCTTGATCCCCTATATGTACATGATGGATTTTTTGGACTATTTTTAAATTTTCTTCTGCATTCACCGGAAAAGGCGTTGCTAAAAAAACCCCCAGAAAAAGGGAGGCCAGCCGATATTTATAATTCCGTTTTCTTCTTTTCAACATATTTTCTCCATTTCTGCGCTGTTTTTTACGCATAACGGGTTTGTGACAAACAACGCACAGACACAAATCCTGCAATTGAAATTTTTAATTTTCAATGCTTTGGCAAATTACTCTAAAAGGGACAAAAAAACCCATCCATTAGAAGTTATCTTCCAATCGATAGGTTTCACATCATTTATAATCTCTCACAAATATTGTGGAATCATGATAGCATGCCGTCACAACAGCGTCAACGGGAAAACAGAATATAATTTTGGCCTTTTTGTCCACACAAAGCCGACATCCATACCGCATAAACGGAATCGTCTACCGGCTTTGCCCCTTTTGCTAAAAGGACATTAATTCCTTTACGTAATAATACAACCCGGGGTTGGATGTCCTTACATTCACACTCAGGTCGCCATTTCCCAATACAATGCCGAACCCATAAAACATTTGCAAAAAACAAACCAAAACAAGGCAGATCATCAGTCCGCGCTGCGTCCCTTTTTCTCCAGCCTTTTCCGCCAAAGCAAGGCAAAGCAGCGTTGCCGCCAGCCAGACCCCCCATATCATGTCTACCATATAACGCTGTAAAATGCCCGCCCCCGTCACATCTACAACACTAAGAGCCACCGACACTGCAATGCCGGCGCAAGCAAAGACATAAACCCCCTTCGCCTTTAATATTTTTTTCCCTTTTCCCATCCAAAACAATATCCACAAAAAAGCATTGCCAACAAGCAGCCCTCCATAAGTATATTCTGCGTTCAACTTCCCCATATAAGAGCCGGAAGCAATCTGGACACCCTTAAGATACGGAAAATCGCTTTCCACTACCGGCGGACGGAAAAAGTAATGCCATAATCCAAGACATGCCTGATGCAGATTGAAGCCGCGTTTGGTCATATCGTTACTGGTCAGGCTATAGGCGGCCCCGAAATCAAAAGGAGATCCGAACCTTGCATTATTGTAATACATAATCCCCGCTGCCACCAAAAGGTAAGGAATGCAGATGCAGGCGGTATCCCCTTTATTTTTCCCTCCGAACAATTCCCGTTTCCTTATCACTTCTTCCCAGAAAAGCGGGATCGCCAAAAAAGAAAATAAAAGCATTTGCGGCCGGCAGCCTGCTACCAACGCCATGCTAAGCGACCCTAAAAAGTAGCATATGCTCCTGCCTTTTGAAGAAATGGCATACTTTCCCCTGATCCACAGCCATAAACCCGCCGCGGTAAACATGTTCGCCGCCATAATCGGCGTATCGTATAGATCCGGCCTTGCAATGACAAATAAATAATTCCCGGAGCATACGGTAAGGATGCTTAACATGATATAAAAAACAAAGGGCGTTTTGGGAAACCATCTTTTTATCATTTCCCAAAGAAGGGCAAAAACCGCAAGGATAAAACCGCTGTAAAAAATAAAAACAGCAATATAATTCGGCAAATGATGGCCGGTCAGCAGATAGCAGGGCAGATAAAGCAAAAGCTCAGGCACAATCCCAAAATATACATAATATTTCCCTTCAAAATAGGCATAATCCGCCCTGTAATCGATGCCGTTTGCCTGAAGATAAATGGTATCATATGGGTTTGGCGCCTGTAAAAGCCCCTCCGAAGGTTCAAAATCAAGGGAAACCTGTCCTTTTGCCATAGCCTCTGCCAATTCCTGATATTGTTTATGGTGCGGCCAGGGCGACGTCACGCATATCGGGTTTATATGAGCCAATTTCCATGCCATTGCTGTCAGCAGCAGCGCCGCCGCTGCCGTTGTCAGAAGCTGCCCCCTGGTACCTGTACACTGGTTCTTTGCTTCTCCTAAGCTCCCCCTGAACGCCCCATACAACAAAGCTGCCGCCCCTAATAGCAGCACGGCCCTTCCTGCACTGAATAGAAAAGGAATACGGGCATTCCCGCAGATCCCGTCTACTGCTACCACGCTTTTCGCAGGAACCTGGAATTGTACCGTAATATCCCCCACCTTCCCGGCCGGATAAATATTTGTATAATAACTTTTTTCAATCCCTGGCATGAGCATCCCTTCCGGCAAAGAATAAGGATAGGCATTCCCCTCGTCTGTCAGCATCACCGTATAAGGGACGCCTTCCTCCCCCGGAAAATCCAAAGCAAAAAGAAGATTATGTATTTCTTCATCCACCCCGGCCACACGCAAAACCAAAATGCCCTCTTCCACCTCATATTCCCTGGCTCCTTCCGCTATTTGCGTCCCTCCCTCTATCTCTATCTTATCAAAAACAAATCTTTCTTTATAAAACAGGCTTTTCCATGCGGAAAAATTAAAGATAAAAATTTCTGCCAACATAACCCCTATAAAAAGAAAAAGGCAAACCACCCCTCCCTTATGGCTTCTACCGTTGCCGCCTTTTTTTATTTTGCTTCTCATTTGTCCCATCCTGCCCATTGGCGTTTTCTCCCTATCGTATTTTTCAGACTCGTTCCCGGCGCATTCCGGACGCTCCCGCGTTCAAAATAGCGCGTGTTTTTTATAAACCGCCTGATTATATAATCCGTCAGACAACGTTGCCGGACAGATCCTCCATTATCCGGATCATAAAAGTATTGACATTAATCCGTTCTTTTCTTATTATACAAAAAAGTGACTCTTTACGCCAGACCATGCCAAAAAATTCCAGGAAAGGTTTTGACTACATATGATAAATCCCCATTCTAAATACATCCGCATCCACCAATATATTCTCTTTATAATTTTCTTCCTCTCTTTCCTTACCGCCCTTTTGCAGGGGATCCCTTCCCTTTCCCGGATTCCACGGGATTTTATACGGCTTGGATGCTTCGTTCTTTTTCTTCCCGTACCTGTCCTCCTCTTTATCTTACATAAAAAAGGAAAGCTGTCGGAAGATGCCATCGCACTTGCCATCATCTTTGCAGGGATGCTTTTCCGCTGCTCTTATGTCCTTTTATCCGGCCTTTATGACAGACAGCACGACGAAGGCGTTTACACCGGGATCGCTACCAGCCAGGTAAATCCCGGACATATCGGCTACATAGAATACATTTATAAATTCCGCAGACTGCCGGATTTTAACCCCTATCAGCTCTTTTCCTACTATCATCCGCCGCTTCACTATGTCATATCGGGCCTTTGGCTGATCCTTTTGACCACGCTTGGAATGCCGGAAGACCTGGCCTTTGAAAATCTTCAAATACTTCCTTTGTCCTACTCCGGCCTCTTCATGCTTCTTACTTATCTGGTCCTCAAAAAAACCGGAGCGAAGAATCATGGGCTTTTTGCCGGCCTGTCCCTCGCCGCTTTCCACCCCGCCCTCACCATTATGTCCGGCAGCATCAATAACGATATGCTATCCACCCTGCTTCTGGCATGCTGCATATATTCCGTTTTATGCTGGATTCAAAAAAAGAGCTTAAAAAACCTGCTGTTCATCGCTCTTTTTATCGGCCTTGGAATGTTATGCAAAATCAACGCCGTTATCATCGCCCTTCCTGTCGGTCTTATTTTCCTTCTTGATTTTATCAGCTCCATCCGCACCAGGGATAAGCGCATTATTTATTGTTCCGTCAGGAATTATACGTTGTTCGGCATTACCTCCGGCGCTATCGGATTATCCTGGATCATCCGCAATCTGATTCTCTTTCATGTAAAGCCCGGCATTTCCTCCGCTACGGAAGCTTCCGTCATGTATACCGGCCATTACGGCATTTGGGACAGGATCGGCCTCCCCGCCCTTGCCGACTGGCATTTTTCCTTTCCTTTCCACCCTTTAAGCGGAGATGTGATTCACAATATTTGGGTCATCATGTTCCAAACCTCTTTATTTACCGAAACATACCCGCAGGAACTTTCCGGTTTCCCCCTTTTCCTATGCCGTCTTGTATATCCCTTGGCCATTCTGACGGCAACAGCCTCCGCCATCCTTTTTCTTGCGGCGCAATACAAAAAGATGGTTCCAAAAAATACTCCGGCACAGTCCCTGACCGACAGGACAGCCGGTATCGAAGCAATTTTCCTCTCCACCGGCTATTTTTCTTTTTTATTCAGTTTTGTCGCCTTTTCGCTCAAATATCCGTATACCTGCAGCAGCGATTTCCGTTATATCGCTATTTGCCTCCTCTATATCGCCGTAGGCCTGGCCGACGGCCATAAGCTTTATACCGGCCGCACAAGGCCCTCCGTCCCATCCCGCATCATACGCGCCTGCACGGGCCTTACCCTCCTTTTAACCACCCTGGTTTATCTGACCTGGGATCAGTGGTAATTTTAATTCTTTATTTGCCTTCCTTCCGTATTCAGATGGTATTTTTCTTTATAGATAAGCTGGGATACGGGTACGATCTCATACCCTTGTTCTTTGATGCCCGCAATCATCTTTTCCAAAGCTGCCGCCGTATACTTTGCCCCGTTATGGCAGCGGATGATCGAACCGTTTTGCAGCTTCCCTTCCTTAAGCACCTGGTCCAATATCGAATCTATGCCGTAATCCTTCCAATCGAGGGAATCCACATCCCAGCGGACAGAATAATAGCCGCATTTCGCCGCATTGCTTATGACATGATTGTCGTAATCTCCATACGGAGGCCTGAAAAGGAACATATCATATCCAGTCAACGCCTGCACTTTTGTATGCGCCTGCTCTATCTCCTCCTGGCATTCCTGCGCCGTGAGCTGGGGCATATGCTTATGGCTGTCGCCCACATTCCCCAAATCATGCCCTGCCGCAAGAATCTCCTTTACATTGTCGGGGTATTCTTCCACCCATCCCCCTGTCAGAAAAAATGTTGCATGGACATCCTGTTTCTCCAGAATATCCAGTATTTTGGGAATATCCTCATTCCCGTAAGTCGCCTCAAAAGTCAGGGCCACCTGCCTTTTGTCCGTCTCCACACTGTTGATCGGCAAAAGCTTCCCGTTCACGCTGCTGCTCACTGTTACGGAAGCCGGCATCACCGCCGCCACCCCTCTTACCAACGCAAAAGCAGTCAGCAAAAATAAAAGCGCAGTTGCCCCTTTTACCAGCAGCAAATTCCGATACCCCTCTTTTGACTGCCCTTCCTTCCTTTCCGGTATGATTTTTCCCACCCGTTTTACAATCCCTTTTATGTATTGGCTCATATATCATATACACCCGCTAATAATGTTATTACAATATATGAACGCCATAGTTTGTCATAGTCGCAGGATATCCATTTTTATTTTCCACACTAACCACCATGATTCCGCTTCGCGGAATCTCAAATCAATGCGGAGAATGCCGCATTTCAGGCATTCTCCTGCGTGAGACTTAGAACTTCTTCGCGAAGCAGCCTCTGCTGCGAGTGATTAGAAGTTCTTCTCACGCTAACCCCCATGCCGCGGCTTCGCAGCGGCGCAAATCCTGATGAAGAATGCCTGTATTTTGGGCATTCTTCTGCGTGAAGGGCGGTTCGCTGCGCGAACCCTAGATGTTCTTGGCGAAACAGCCACTGCTGTTGAGCCTTAGAACTTCTCTTCACGCTACCCTACGCATACTTTTCCGCTATTTTGATCAACAATCCTACGATCTTCTCCATTTCATCCGCACAAGCATATTCAAACCTTCCGTGAAAATTCTGTCCTCCCGTGCATAAGTTCGGGCATGGCAAGCCCATAAAAGACAACCTTGCGCCGTCAGTGCCTCCGCGGATCGGCACCACCTTGGGTTCCACTCCAAGCTCCTCCATAGCTTTCTTTGCATTCTCCACCAGATGCATATGCTTTTCTATAATTTCTTTCATATTATAATAAGAATCTTCCAACTCTACATCGAATGTGCCTTCTCCATATTTCCCGTTCAGGAAATCCACGACATGCAGGAAATATTCTTTCTTCTTTTCAAACTTCCCCTTGTCATGATCCCGGATAATATATTCCGCCGTCGCCTCTTCTACGGTGCCTTTCAAAGAATCCAAATGATAAAACCCTTCATAACCGCAAGTATACATTGGGTTTTCCGCCGCCGGAAGCATAGACTGGAATTCCTGCGCCATAAGAATGGCATTACGCATCTTGTCCTTCGCTTCTCCCGGATGTACGCTTCTTCCATGGACTATTATCTTCGCCTCAGCCGCATTGAAGTTTTCATATTCCAATTCACCAAGCTTTCCTCCGTCCACCGTATAAGCATAATCCGCCCCAAAAAGCTTTACGTCAAAATAATCCGCTCCGGCGCCCACTTCCTCATCCGGGGTAAATCCAATCCGTATTTTGCCATGGATAATTTCTTTATGATCCAGCAGATATTCCGCCATCGCCATAATCTCTGCAACGCCCGCTTTGTCGTCCGCCCCCAAAAGCGTCGTGCCATCGGTCACGATCAGCCGCTTCCCCCGATACGAAGGCAGTTCCGGAAAATCGCACACCTTCATTACAATCCCTTTTGCCGGATTTAAAACGATATCTTTCCCGTCGTAATCTTCAATCATCCGGGGCTTTACTCCTGCTCCCGTCACCGCAGGCGCCGTATCCATATGGGCAATAAACCCTATCACCGGCGATGTCTCGCATCCTTTGGAAGCCGGGATGGACGCATAGATATAACAATGCTTCATATCATAAGTAATTTCCTCCGCCCCCATCTTCTGAAGCTGTTCCGCTAAAACCTTTGCCAGGTCATGCTGTTTTTCAGTAGAAGGGGAAAACATGCTCCCATCCTCAGATCCCGTGTCAATCTGTACATATCTTAAGAAATTTTCAATTACCTTTTCCATCCGATATCCTCTTTTCTTCCATGATTATATTGTCCCTCACCCTTTTGCAGACGCTTTTAACTCCAGGGACAAGGCCCGGATATTTTCCAGCACCTTTCCGCATTCCTCCATCTGCTCCGCCGCTTCCGAAGCCGTTTTTACCCCTGCTTCCGAAGAAGCCGCCACTTCCTGGCTTGTCGCCGACAAGTGCGCTATGCTTTGGGTGATAACGCCTGTCGCCTGAAGGATTTCCCCAATCGTCATCTCCATATTATGAAGGCTGTCCGCCAACTCCGTAACTTCACCATCAATCTTTTCAAACTTCTCCTTCGTTACATCAATCATTTCCGCCTGCTTATTAATGGACTCTACGGAATGCCCCAGGCTGTCCGATGCGCTTCTTGCATCCTCGATCAGATCCTTAATGATACCGGTAATCCTCTCTGTCGCTTCTTTCGTCTGTTCCGCCAACTGCCTGATTTCATCCGCCACTACCGCAAATCCCCTTCCGGCATCCCCCGCCCGCGCCGCTTCTATGGAAGCGTTTAATGCCAGCAGATTCGTCTGGGAAGAAATATTCAGGATATCCCCGATAATATTTTTGACTTTATCCACCCGGTCTGTCAGCCTCGCCGTAGCATCCACCGTTTCTTTGCTCGCAGACTCCACGCCTCTGGCCTGCTCTTTCAGATCCCGCACCAACCTTGCCCCCTCCTCCACATTCCGGGAAGCGGACTTGGAGATCTCAGCTACCTTTTCCGTTTCTTTTCCCGCCAGGTCTGAGCTTTCCTGAATAGAGCTGCACATATTGGCCTGTTCCTGAATCGCCTGCGCCGTGCTTTCCGTGCTTTCTGCTATATTGTTCATGGAAAAACTGTTTGTATCAATGCTCATTTTCAGTTTTTCCAACATTTCGTTAGCGCATTCAAAATTCTTATTGATCTCTTCCGCCGTAACTACCATCTTCGCCGCCGCACGCTCCTGCTCTGCCGCCGCACGCTTAATCTGATTTATATTTTCCTCATTAAATTTCTGCGTAATATCCATAACGCTGTAAACGGCAATACATATCAGTATGGTGATCGTCCACCTTATCATGACAAAACCGATATCCATTACTCCCGAAGAAACGTCCCTAGACGTCCTGATCACATTTGCGATCAAGATCACCGTCGTCCCATATACGGCAAAACGTTTGTTCAGATATGTAATAGCCGCTATTAAAATAGGGAAGGCATACACATAAGTAAGTTCTTCTGATCCTAAACACATCATCGTCAGAAAAGAAAGAGCCCCCATGCCGGTCAGGACAATGCCGCATTTTTTCCTCCCTCTAAATATCAAAAATCCGGCTACGCTGACCAAAAACGCCAATGCAAATATGACTAGCTGTACATAGGTCCCGGTATTTGCCGTCTTCCGCACAATTGCATAAATCATGGATATCACCATATACAATATCGTTGCCCCGCTTAACATAAGCACCCTCTTATCCGCCCTTAAATATTGCTCCTTTGTCATTCCTTTCCCTCCCTGGCCTCATATATTTTTCGTCCGTCCAAAACAAAAACAGGCTTTTAAAAGCTGTTTCATACCGTCTGCTTTTTATATATTATAACATTTTACTGCTGATTTTTAAAGTAGATTCGAGTATCCAAAGGCCTATCCGGCGGCCCCGCCTGGCAGATGGCACGCTAGATTTGTACAAACGGCTTTTGCACGATGGAGAGGAGACTCTAAAATCGCGGAAGCTTCTACTGAACACGATTTTTGCTTTCCGAGGCTCATCGGAATGTCCCGTGCAACAGAGTGCGTACGAATCTAGCGTGCCATCTGCCAGGCGGGGCCGCCGGATAGGCCTTTTGACACTCGAATCTAAAGTATAAATAAATTTTTACATTTTTATAGTTCATTTTTGTAAAATGTGATAAAATAGGAAGACAAAATGTAATGAAAAATATGTAATTTTTTCAGGGAGGTATACAGATGTTTCGCAATAACAAAAATGGCTTAAAAGAACTGGCAACCCTTACACCAATGACTGAACAGCCTGCAAACCGGGAAGCTTATGCCATTTACAAGCGGTTGGAGCAAGGACGCAGGCAATTCAGCAGCATATCAACCCTCGCCCTGGATTCCGCAATGAACCTCAGCACAATATCCCTTATCCTTGACGAACGAACCGGGATGCTGCGTAAAATCTGCGATTATCTGGGCAATTCCATATCTTCCCTCAGTTCCGCTTCTGAAGTGACTTCCAGAACGGCAAATGAAGTCATCCAGGCACAGGAACAGCAGTCTATGTCCATTATCGAAATATCGGTCAATGCCGCCGATATTCTTGAACATACCCAGCAAAGCGAAGAAAGCATAGACACTATCGTCAACATATCCAAATCCGCCTCATCCTTTTCTCAGGAAATGAAGCAGGATATGGAATCCCTTTTAGAAGTGATCGGGCAGATGCAGGAGGTGATTTCCTCCATCAACGATATTTCCTCCCAGACCAATCTTCTGGCTTTGAACGCATCCATCGAAGCTGCAAGGGCAGGGGATGCCGGAAAAGGGTTTGCCGTAGTCGCCGATGAAATCCGCAAACTGGCAGAACAAACCAACTCTCTCACCTCCAACATGGGGCAATTCGTGGAAAAAGTCGGAAATGCTTCCCAAAGAAGCCAGAAAAGCATTGACTCTACTGCAGACGCTTTAACCCGGATGACGGAAAAGCTTACGGAGATCGATGCTCTTAATCAGGAAAACCGTCAGAAAGTCATTGACATCAATAACGAGATCAATATTATTGCCGGCAGCAGCGCGGAGATCAGCAGTTCTTTGGGGCAGATTGAAGAACAGTCTACGGAAGTAACCAATCAGATTTCTTACTTACAAGAAGACGCCGCTTATCTGGCGCAAGTAAACAGCGGCTTAAAGGATATCGACAAACCGCTCCAAAAGGCAGAAGATCAATTATCCAAGCTAAACCAAACAATCGGCCAAATGACGAACGATCCTTTTTACATGACGGATAACGATTCCTTCAACCAACAGATTGCGTCCGCTATCAACGCCCATAAGGCATGGCTGGACAATCTACACCATATGGTTGAAGCCAAGACTGCCTCCGCTTTGCAGACCAATGAACTGAAGTGCGCGTTCGGCCATTTCTATTATTCCAGGACGCCAGGCAACCCCCGCATCCTGTCCTTATGGAACGAAATCGGCCCGCTTCATAAAGAAGTCCATAAGACCGGGCAGAGTATTTTAGACAGCCTCAAAGCCGATAAACCGGAAAAAGCGCAGGAGCTTTACCACACTGCAGAAGAGCTATCGGTTTCCCTCATACACAAATTTGAAGCCATAACAACGGAAGTAAAGCATTTGACACAAAACCACGTTCCTGTCTTTGAAAAAACTCCATAAGATCCGGGCGTCAAAAAACCATCGGCGGAGCGCCTGGTAGATGGCGCAATAGATTTGCGCGCACTCCGTTGCACGAAACATTCCAATGGGCCTTTGGACACCCGGATCGCAATACGGAACTAATGCAAATGCATATAAGCCTCATATCAGCGGGGCAAACAAAGAAGCGGCGATGACCGTCAGTATACCCGATACCACAATGGAAAGACTGCTCATCGCCCCTTCAATCTCTCCCAACTCCATCGCTTTCGCCGTCCCTATAGCATGGGAGGACGTCCCAAGAGCCAACCCTTTCGCAATCGGCTCCTGGATATGGAACCACTTAAATACACTTTCCGCAGCCACATTTCCCAAAATACCCGTAACGATAATGACAATGACGGTTATAGTCACCACCCCTCCCAATTTTTCCGACACGCCCATCCCGATTGCCGTTGTAATAGATTTTGGCAAAAGCGTTACATATTGTTCATGGGTGAAGCCAAAAAGCTTTGACATGAGAAACACCGTTACCAAACTGGAAAATACCCCGGATACAATGGAAATGATTACGGCAGCCCAATTTTTTTTCAGTAATTCCATCTGCTGGTAAAGAGGCACTGCCAGACATACCGTAGCCGGAGTCAGTAAATAGCTTAAATATTTCCCGCCTTCATAATAATCGTTGTAATCTATTCTAAAAATGCTCAACACAGCCACTACAAAAGCGATCGAGATAAGAAGAGGGTTGCATAACGGGCTTTTCAGCCTTTTCTTCAACACCAGCCCTAATTCATACCCAATCACACTGACTGCCATTCCAAAAAACAATGACTTCTCAAGAAACCCTGCCATCTGCCCCTCCTATCCATTCTCCCTTTTTTTCCTATTCCTGATTATCCCTTGCGCACATTTCCCGGTCACCGCCATGACAGCCAGTGTTGTAACGACAACCACCGCAATGAGCGGCAATAGGATATCTTTCAATTCATGATAAGAATCCATCAGCCCCACCGCCGCCGGAATAAACATCAACGGCATAATTTCAATCAGGAAATCCGCACATCCCTTTACCGACTCTACTTTCACCAAACCGCCTGCCAACAAGGCAAGCATGATCCCAAGGCCATATATACTTGCCGGGACCGGCAGTGGGACCAGGCTTTCCATGAATTCCGCCGCCAACGTAACCGACAATAGGATTCCAAACTGCTTCACATATTTCATCCCTTTATCCCATTCCCTTTCCCATCCTGACAAATCAGGATGAAGAATGCCGTCTCCCGGCCGCAAATTGCCGCCAGAAAGAAAGCTGTCATAAAAACGGCCTTTGATTCATAAGATATATCTGTAGTCCGCCTTTCCTGAACTTTTATATTCTACCATGCTATGACGGCGATTGACAAGATTGAAAATCCATCCGCCGCCTTGTCCCAGGCTTTATAGTTAATTAAGAAATCTCTCATTTTTTCCTAAGAAAAATAAGGGATCCTTAAGACTATAAACACATATCGTCCATATTTTGGCCCTATACTAAATTTATCCAAAGGAGGAAAATAAATGCATAAAGACACAGTGCCCGTATCAATTACGGACATCATACCAACAGACGATAATTGGAGCAAATACTCCGCACTTCACGATTCTTTTCTGGAAGAACTTTCCTATAAGAATCAAAAATCCTTCAGCACCGATATTTGGTTGTTGAATTATATATAGATTTTCTTTACCCCCTTATATCGGGAAGCGCTGCCGCATAACCATCCGGCAGCGCTTCTTTCATTATAGGTCTGTCCCCGCATAGCCAACAACCCCGATGCACCGAAAGAGTACGATGGGGAATCCTCGTCCCTTTTTCTCCGGAAAGCATCCTCTCCGGAGTGGAAAGACAGCTTCAACCGGAAGAATACTTGTGGTATGAACGCACTATTTACATTTCATCCGGCGAATATGCTTCCCTATCTTCCACCTGCGGCCGCTCTCCGTCCCCCAAACGGCTGATCCTGCACTTCGGGGCGGCGGATCAGACAGCCCATGTCTATCCGAACGGCCAGACCGTATGTACGCACTCCGGCGGCTATCTGCCTTTTGAAGCCGACATCACCCCTTTCCTTCAGGCAATGGTACGATGGGAATAAAAAAAACTATTCGTAAACTTCCCAGTAACCGTATCGTTTACCACCCTTGCGTTCAATCGTACCTCTATTCTTTAATACCTCCAAGCCTCTCTGAATTGTTCTTCTATTAACAGATAACTGCCTAGCCATATCCGTGGTAGTAATAGAGGCATTTTCTTTAATCATAGCTAATATTTTTATTTCTATTGTGACATCCTTTGTGACATCTTTTGTGACATTTAGGGCTTTGGCATCTGATACTTTAGCACTTTGGAGGGCAGAAAATTTCACCATAATATCTTCTCCATGAATAATATACTTAGGATCATCCGCTCCAAGATTTTTGCATGCATCCCGAATCTTCTGGATACCACGTCCCCAACTTTCAATATATCCTGCACGATAGAACACTTTTGCAACATCAGGATTGTATGGCTTTGATACATGGGTGCTTAAAAGTGTTTCTACTGTCCAGCCAAAAGGCAACATACTACAGTTACTGATATACATGGCATCATCTTCAATGCGTATCTGTACTGGAACATTATCAGCCCAATTACAATGGATCAAAGCATTAAAAACGGCTTCTCTTACGGCATCACGAGCAAAAGGATAGGTTTCTACTCTTGTTTCTTTGTAATATGAAATTGCCGCTTTCAAATATTTTAAATAAATCAGGTCAATCACCCTGTCTGCCAAAATAAGCAAAGAACCATGCACTTCATCCTGATATAATAACTCACTGCCTTCAAATTTTCCAATTTTCACGTAACATCCACCAATAATCTTTTCCGGTTTACGGTAAAAACATAATGCTCCAGCACGTTTAAGCTTTCCATCTATTATTAAATCCAGTTTTTCTAGCAATTCTACATTCGCAATATCCAAATCTTCTTTTGTCATTCGCCCGCTTCGCAAAGCTTCTCTTCTAAAAATATCAAAACTTTCCTGATCTAAATCATCTACCCCAATATTAGATATTGTCGCTGCATCCCATTTCAATCCAGTCTTTGACATTAAAAAATTCGTCAATGCATTTCCCCGAAGCAACTGTTTCGTGCTACCGCTTCGATAATGGTATTCCCCATCATAATTTACAGGAAACGACCATGGATTAACTACTATCTCAATATAATCCAACTCTCCTTCAGTAAGTAGGTTCACATCTGCCATAATTCCCAATTTATTTTGAATTTTATTGGGAATATCTTCTAACAGCTTTTTTGAATTCCTAACTCCAATTACCGTTCCATCATCTCGTGTTCCAATATAAATTTTGCCGCCCTGTGCATTTGCAAAACCGCATATCCATTTAAGGTATTCGTCACGCCATGACTCTTTCCATTCTATATTTTGACTCTCTGCCATTTTGTGAACCTCCACTCCACTTTGCATCATAAACTATCAAAAACCCATATACTCCGTATTTTGTTTAATTGAAAAATCTTTAATATTTTTAACATTAATTTTTTTATGTATGCTGTTTATACTATTCAATCAAGTCTTTTCTGCTCTCATCAAACCATTCTGTTGATACATATATATTTTTTCCTTTAAATGGAACTGGCTTGCTATAATATCGGCATTTTTGGCTTTTCCCTTTGTTATCTTCCCTATTGTTAGCCAGCACTGGGTATACAACTTTATAAAATATTTTAGATCAATACCTATTTTCACTCTATTTTTTGATAAGCCATCGAAGTATTCTTTTTCTGCCACATTTCCTTCTACAGACAAAAAGACCCTTTTTTCCGGAAGGATTCTCCGAGTCTCCTCTTCCCGGTCATATACCGTTGATGCTAACCTATAACGATTATACATTTATATCCTCCAACACCCCATCATCAAATACCGGTATAGCGTCATAACGTCCCAGCAAATATTCTTTGTCTATTTTTTTATCGTAACGTTCTTTGTAGCGATTTAACGAATACAAATTTGAGCTATGATCTTCTCTTCTTTTTACAAACCAAATTTCATCCTGCCTGAGTAGATCCAAATCCAGTAAATTAGAGTCATGCGTTGTTGCGATTATTTGGCTCGCATCGTCTTCTGTCAATTTATAAAACAACTCAAGAAATTTCCGGGTAAGATTCGTATGAAGGCTCCTGTCAATTTCATCAATAAAAATGACGCTATTTCCATTTTGTTCATAAAATAGGGGAATAAGATCAAATAGCCTTTGCGTTCCATCAGATTCATCTAAATATTCAAAAAGTTCCTGCATGTTGCCATGATTTTGCAGGACAAAAGAATGCCTGGACACCGTCGATTATCTGTATAACGTTCCCTCCATCGCCGTATGGGTCCCCTTCAACGAAGGCTGGGGGCAGTTCGACACCAACCGGATCACCGGCCTTATCCGGGAAAAAGATCCCTCCCGGCTTATCGACCAGGCCAGCGGCTGGTTTGACCAAGGCGGCGGCGATTTCAAAAGCGTTCATAATTACTTTCGCAAACTTATCCAAAAGGATCTAAAGCCCCTGATTGCAAAAGGGCTATGCGGCACCGTTTATACACAATTATCGGATGTAGAAGAAGAAGTCAATGGGCTTCTCACCTACGACAGGAAGATCTGCAAATTAATATAAGCGTGCAAAATCCCCGGCAGTGCAGTTTTTTGTCCCGTGCGTGCGGCTGCATCAGCAGCCATCTTCCTTTTGCATACGGCGCGCATCCTCCTGACCGGACGCGTAAATCCTCTCCAACTTCTTCCGTACATGGATATATGCCGGTATCAGGAATGCATCCGCAAAAATCCACGCCAGAGGGCTGGCAAAGCATACGCCGATAAAACCGAACCTGGGTACTAAGAACATCCCGGCCAGGCTCCTTGCCACCATCTCACACACCCCGGCCAAAATAGCAAATGTCCCAAATCCCATACCTTGAATCAGGAAACGTACAATATTCACAACCGCTAACGGGATATAGAAAACGCTGTTTATCACCAGAAGCATCCTCGCGTCAGCCAAAAGACCTTCATCTGCGTTATCCATAAAAAGGGCGGACAGTTCCGCGCCGGCAAAATACAATACGGCAAAAGCGACCACTGAATAAGCCGCCGCAATGACCATGCAGGCCTTTATCCCCTGTCCCAGACGTTCCGGCTTTTTTGCCCCAACATTTTGCCCCCCATAGGTTGCCATCGTTGAACCCATGGCGTCATACGGACAACAAAAAAACAGCCCAACCTTACCTGCCGCTGTAACGGAGGCCACGGCCGCCGCTCCCAGCGTATTTACCGCCGACTGCAGGATGACGCTGCCGATTGCCGTAATAGAATACTGCAGCCCCATAGGCACGCCCATTCCGCACAGTGTACCCATATAAGACAGGTTTATCCCCCATTCCCCCTTCTCGATCCTTAGGAGCGGGAATTTCTTTGCCATATAAATAAGGCAAAGCACGCCGGAAACCGCCTGTGAAACCACTGTAGCTACCGCCGCCCCGGCGACTCCCATATCCAGATTAATAATGCATATTAAATCCAAAGCAATATTTAAAAAGGACGACAATGTCAAAAATGCAAGCGGGGTCTTGCTGTCCCCCATCGCCCGGATAATCCCCGAAAGCATATTGTACAGATAAGTTGCCGGAATCCCCAGAAAAATAATGAAAATATATTGGTATGCATAGGGAAAAATATCCTCCGGGGTCTTCATCGCCGTCAGCATCTGTCGACAAAAAACCGCTGTGGCCGCAGTCATGACCACCGAAAAAAGAACCGACAGCCACATGCCGTTAGCCATAAACCGCCGCAGCCCGGCATAATCCTTTGCACCGAATTTATGCGCCAAAGGGATGGAAAAACCATTGCATACACCCATACAAAAACCAATGATCAAAAAATTCAACGACCCGGTACTGCCTACGCCCGCCAGCGCATTCACGCCTAAAAAACGGCCTACTATAATCGTATCCACTACACTATAAAACTGCTGGAATAAAAACCCAAACAGCAGCGGCACCGAAAAGCCAAGAATCAGCTTCATCGGCGACCCTTGCGTCATATCCTTTGTTGTATCTTTTGCCATAATGTCTCTCCTACATTTCCCGGATATCCAGCCGCGTCTGAAAATATACCGCCAAATGACTATCCTTAAATTTTTTCACACAAATAATGTTATCAGCTCCGCTCCCGATGCTGATAACATTATTCCCACTCCCTATATCACTTTCAAAAAGCAAGAGGCTTTCATACCGCCTTTGCAGCCGTTTCTTTATTCCATCTCACGCACTATCTTCCTTACCGGAAGCACAAAGGTAGGCGTCACAGACAGTTCATCCAGGCCCATCTTGACGAATTCTTCCGTCAAAGTAGTATCCGCTCCTAATTCGCCGCAAATCCCTGCCCAAATACCCTCTTTATGGGCATTATCCACAACCATCTTAATCATCCTGAGGACGGCTTCATGATGGGAATCATAAATATTATCCAGCTTTGCATTCTGCCTGTCTATCGCCAATGTATACTGGGTCAGATCGTTGGTGCCAATACTGAAGAAATCCACTTCTTTTGCTAATAGATCGCTGATCATAACCGCTGCCGGGGTCTCGATCATAATACCTTGTTCTACATCCGCAAAAGGGATTCCCTCTTCTGTCAGTTCCTTCTTTACCTCTTCCACGATTTCCTTAATCCGCCTTACTTCCTTTACCGAAATAATCATCGGATACATAATGGAAATGGTGCCGAAGATACTCGCCCTGAACAATGCGCGCAACTGCGTCTTAAAAATGTCCGGCTGATTTAAGCAGATGCGGATCGCGCGGTATCCCATTGCCGGGTTTTCTTCATGATCCAGCCCAAAATAATCCGCCTGTTTGTCCGCACCGATATCCAACGTACGGATGATTACCTTCTTACCCGCCATCGTTTCGGCAACCTGCTTATATGCCTGATACTGTTCCTCCTCCGTTGGGAAAGTATCCTTTTCCAGATAGAGGAATTCGCTTCTGAACAGGCCAATGCCCCCCGCATCATTTTGCAGTACATTCGCCACATCGGAAACTTTTCCAATATTTGCATAAATATTAATCTTCTTTCCACTCTTTGTAACGTTTTCTTTCCCTTTCAGCTCCTGTAACAGCCTGCGCTTTTCCACTTCTTCCTGATGCTTATTCTTATAAGCCTCTAAGACATCTTCTTCAGGATCGACAATCATCTTGCCCTCAAACCCGTCTACAATAGCCATTTTTCCATCTATCTCATCGTTATAATCCACACTGATAAGAGCCGGAATATTCATCGTCCTGGCCAGGATCGCGGTATGGGAATTAGAAGAACCGAATCTTGTCACAAAAGCCAGCACTTTACTCTTGTCCATCTGCACAGTCTCACTGGGAGCCAGATCTTCCGCAACTACGATTGTCGCTTCATCCGCTTCCAGCCCTTCCCCGTTGCTTCCTTGCAGGACGCGGATCAAACGCTCTGAAATATCCTTAACGTCCGCCGCCCTGGCCTTCATATAATCGTCATCCATTTCCGCAAACATTTTTGCAAAATTATCGCCTGTAACCGCAACCGCATATTCTGCATTAATATTCTGTGTTTCAATCATATTCGTGATCGAATCAAGATAGTCCTGATCATCCAGCATCATCTGATGGACATCGAAAATCATCGCGCCCGATTCCCCTACTTCTTTTACCGCTTTCTCATACAAAGCCTTTAACTGCTCAACCGCCGTTTCTTTCGCCGCCCCTATTCTCGCAATCTCGCCTGCAGTATCTTCTACGTGAATCCTCTTTACACTTTGATTGTCTTTTTTCAGTATTGCAATCTTACCGATGGCAATCCCAGAAAAAACCGACTTTCCCTTCAACTCCGTCATGTGAATCCTCCTTACCACGATATTATTGTATCTTTTTCCTTATCCTTAAGTTTAATGCATAATTAGATAGAAGTAAACCGGAAAATTGAAATTTTCAGCCCCGTTTTTTTGTTAAATCCGCAATGGTAACGCCATCCACCACATGGTTGATCGCTTCGTCCAATTCCTTCCATACAGACAGAGTCGCACAGGTAGCGCTGCGCCCGCATTGATTCCTCCCATCTTCCAGGCAAGCCACCGGGCAAAGGCTCCCCTCGGTAAGCCGCAAAATCATACCTACCGTATAATCTTCAGGGTTCCCGGCAATACGGTATCCCCCTTGCGCCCCCCTTGCGCTTTTTACATATCCCGCCTTATTCAAAATAGAAATGATCTGTTCCAAATATTTTTCCGATATCCCCTGGCGTTCTGCAATCTGCTTTACTTTGATATATTCCCCGGCGTCATTCACCGCCAGATCCAGCATTACCCTGACCGCATAACGACCTTTTGTTGAAATCTTCATCCAATCCCCCATCTATCCTTATTTATGCCCGTATCGCCATAGCAGTATGGCAATCCTATGACTTTTGCCGTCGTTGCCCTCATTTGCCAATCCCATTGCGGCCCTTTAAAATTTATCAATGATTCCTTTGACAAAAATGAACATTATCAAAGCCGGAAGGATAATCTGCAGATAAAATTTAAAAGCCCTCGGCATTTTCATCCCTTTTCCGGTATTTGTTTCCTCCAGATAATTATCGAACCCCCAGCCTCTTTTCGATACGCAAAACATCAGATAAACAAAAGAACCGACAGGCAGCATCAAATTGCTGACAAGGAAATCTTCCAAATCCAAAATATTGCTGCCTTCGCCAAAGGGCATAAAACCGGACCAAAGATTAAACCCTAATACGCAAGGCAAAGAAAGCAAGGACAATAAGATAAAGTTAATCAGGCAGGAGCGTTTGCGGGAAAGCCCCCATAAATCCATAGTGCATGAAATAATATTTTCAAATACGGCCAACACAGTGGAAAACGCCGCAAATGACATAAATACAAAAAACAATGTCCCCCATATCCTTCCACCCGCCATACTGTTGAATACATTGGGCAAGGTAACAAAAATGAGGGAAGGGCCGCTGTCAGGATTGATCCCAAAAGAAAAACATGCCGGGAAAATAATCAGCCCCGCTACAATGGCAACAAAGGTATCCAGTACCGCTATATTGACCGATTCTTTTAGAAGGGAATGTTCCTTGCCGATGTAACTTCCAAAAATAGCCATGGAACCAATCCCTAAACTCAGTGTAAAAAACGCCTGGTTCATAGCGCCCACCATAGTCTCCCCAATGCCTACTTTCATCATTCTTTCAAAATCAGGCTTCAGGTAGAAGGCAAGGCCTTCCTGTCCGCCTTCCATCGTCAGGCTATGGATGGCAAGCAATATCATGATCCCAAGAAGCGCTGCCATCATTCCTTTCGTCATACGTTCCACACCGCTTTGCAGTCCAGCCGAACAAATGGCAAAACCTACCGCCACTACGATAAACATAAGCGCGGCCATAACCGCCGGCTCTGCCAGCATACCGCCAAAGATCCGCCCTACCATTTCCGCATCCGCCCCGTCAAAATGCCCGGTCAGCATCAGGTAGAAATAATACAGCATCCAGCCCGCTACCGTCGTATAAAACATCATCAGGCAGTAATTGCCCGCCATCCCTGCATAGCCGTGCAGATGCCACTTCGTCCCCGGTTTCTCCAATTGCCGGAAACTTTTAATAATGCTTTTTTTGCTGGCACGCCCTACGGCAAATTCCATCGTCATAACCGGCAGTCCCATAATGACCAGAAAGAACAAATAAAACAAGACAAAAGCCCCTCCGCCATACCTTCCTGCAATATATGGAAACCTCCATACATTTCCAATCCCAATAGCGCATCCCGCCGAAAGCAATATAAATCCCAAACGTGATCCCAATTTTTCCCTTTCCATCTCTATCCCTTCTCTTCCCATCTCCTAATTCCTATATTTCTTAACGCCCTCTCACGCTAACCGCCATGATTCCGCTTCGCGGAATCTTAAAATCCCAGGACAAGCAAGCTTGTCTGGAAAATGCCGCGTTTCAGGCATTTTTCGGTGTGAGAAAGACTTGCAAAGCAAGTCGTAGAACTTCTT
>CAOKPU010000050.1 GCA_948470755.1 uncultured Lachnospiraceae bacterium
GCCCTTGCGGACAAACGGTTTTCAAGACCGCCTCGTTATGACCACTTCGATACCCCTCCATGTCGTACACTGCATTGGCACTTATGAAGTGCTGCCTTTTTATCACAGGCTTAAAATCCTGTTTGGAAATTCATTCCTCGGCAAGGCAAGGATTATTCTAGCAAAAAAGTCGGAAAGTGTCAACATCTTTTTTTAAATATTTTATATTGCAGAAAATCCGGCAATATTTGCATCTTGGTAAAGGGAAAATGTATCTTAGATATAAGAACATTTCTTTTGGCGAAAGACTATGCTATAACTTTTAAAGGGATGATAGATTGAAAAATCAGCTTGATAGCTGATTTTATCAATCGGCAATTTGAACCGGAGCCTCAAATTGCCCTGATCGCAGTCGGGAATTTCAAATTCCCGACGCGTGTCATCGCAGTAAACTGCTCTGACATGGAGGATTAGTGCGAGAAGAACTTCGGATTGCCTTTGGCAATTTGAGCTCAACAGCAGCGGCTGTTTCGTTAAGAAGTTCTACGACTTGCTTTGCAAGTCTTTCTCACACGGCTGTTTGTGCCGGAGCGTCACAAACAGCCTGATGGTCTTGTCGCGTAAACGCTTCGGAATGGAGATTAAAATGAAAATAAAGACAGAACAGGATTTATCCTGTAATGAAATAGAAATAATGATTAAATATCCTCAAAAGGACAATCAGGTTAATCGCATTATAAATTTTTTACAGTCATTTAATATGCAGATCAAATGCTTCGGCGATAATACCGAGAGAATGATAAATATTTTGGATATTTACTATATAGAGAGCGTTGACAAAAAAACTTTTGTATATCTTGAAAATGCAGTGTACCGTATAGATTGCCGGTTATACCAGCTAAAAACCCAATTACAAACATATGGTTTTGTTCAAATCAGCAAATCATGTATTTTAAATATAAACGTTTTGGAAAGCATCAGGCCTCTTTTCAATAGCAAAATGGAAGCAACTTTAAAAAATGGCGAAAAAGTTAATATCAATCGCAATTATTTAAGCGAGGTAAGAAAAGTATTAGGAGGTGGCAAAAAAGTATGAAAAAAAATATTGTAAATATTTTCGCTACAACAGGAATTTCCTTACTGCTGCTTTCAGTTGCCGCTTTGTCCTTTCATGCAAGCTGTATTTATTTGGAAACAGTCTTTCAGGCTTTTGGCGTAAATGTCATTGCTCATTTGGGTATCATGTTCATTAACAGAATGGAATTAAGAAATATTTTTACTGAAACGGTTTTGGAAATCACCTTTATAGTGTGTGTCCTTCTTGTATCCGGACGGTTATTCCAGTGGTTTACGAGTTTGTCGTTTTTGCCGCTTGCCTGCATAGGGATTATATTGTACATTATTTCACTCTTTTTGAATTTGCTCCAAATGAAACAGGAAGCAAAAGAAATCAATTTCCTAATTAAGGACAGAAATAAAAAACAAGACTAAGATAGGCAGCCGCCAAAATTATCCGGAGGAAAAGGAACGTGGAAAAAAGAAGGACAATCAGAGTGATCAGTATAATATTTCTTTTGTTAATGATTATTAGAGTGATAGAAATCATTTTTATAAAAACAGACCAAACATGGGTTGGCGAAAATATAATACATAAAATCTGCTGCATATTGCTGATATGGATTGCGTTGGATATGCTTAAGCTTCATTGGAGTGATTTGGGATTTTCAAAACAAGGGGTATTTACTGGTTTGAAATATGGTCTTGCTCTTGGCGTTAGCACCTTTTTTCTTTCTTACGCTGCAGAATTTATTGTATTATCTGCAATAGGGAAACACCCGTCTTTACGGTTTTATATTACAAATTTTTCATTTACACAGACGCATTCAAATGGCAGTTCATTGCTGGCAGTGATAGTATGCATGATTGGCAACGTAGTAAATGTTTATGCGGAAGAGGGACTGTTTCGAGGACTGTTTTATCAAATCGGCTTACCATGCCGCTCCCGAAAGGCCGCCAATCTAATACAAGCTCTGTTTTTTGGGATATGGCACATTACCAACGTAATAAATCCCGTACTTGACGGTTCTATGGATATGGTTATGGCAGTTTTTATAGGCATAGGATATATGCTATTGTCCGGAATCCTGGCTTATGAATGGGGTATGTGCGCAGCATTGGCCGGAACGCTTTGGATAGGCGTATCAGAACATTTATTTAACAATTTTATAAACAACTCATTACATACGGTAACAGAAACGGGAGCAGATGAATTAATGATAATCAGAATAATCCTATCAAATATTTTATCCATGCTATTTGTTTTAAGCATCTCTCATAAACGGGAATCTTGCCGCCTGTCCGGGGAGGGTATTCACAAAGGCGCCAATCTTTGAATCCGTACGGAGATAAGTTTGATTCCGGGGAACGAATAAACTTCTGCGGAAAAAATGACATCCCTGTTTCGGGTGGGAAAGCAGAAATAACAGATCGGAACGGCAAATTCTTTTACGCTTCTTTTATTTCTTCATCTCACGTAGGCAAAAAAGTGCGGTTTGCCACACACTTTTTTACAAAAAGGTTCTTAATATTTTACTTTTGTGGTAAAATAAATAAGAACGAGGTAATTGCCCATGGGATATAAATTAGATGTAGTCATTAATGAAAACTATTCAAAACTAAATACGGTCGATATATATATTTTAACTTATATACAAAACAATCTGCATGTCTGTATTTCACTCAGCATTGCGGAACTTGCCAAAAGATGTAATGTTTCTACCGCTACTATTTTGCGAATGGCTCAGAAGCTTAATTTTAGCGGATATAGCGAATTCAAATATTTCCTGAAAGATGATGAGAAGAAAAATAGTCCGGAAAACATCAATATGACAGAAATACTGAATCAGGATATTTCCCAGACCATCAAATTTTTCCAGCAAAACAAACATATACTTGAAATATGCCAGATGATCGACACGGCAGATACGGTCTATGCCTATGGCACCGGCCAGGGACAAAGCTTAATGCTGCAGGAAGCGGCCAGATGTTTTTTCAATGTAAACAAAAAAATCATTATTGTTCCGTCATCTACTGAATTGAAGATATTAAAAAAATACATGAGCACCCAGGATTTGCTTTTTATCGCGTCCTGGTCCGGGAAAATAGATAAATACAGGGATATCCTGATCAATTTGAGTGTTTTGGATATTCCTATTGTGTCCATTACCAGCTTTAACAACAATGAATTGTCTTCTCTTTCAAAATATAATCTATATTTCCAGAGTACCCATGTCGACCTGGATATGAATGTCAACCGCTCTTCTTACCTTACTCTTCACTTGGTCCTTCATTTGCTTTATGATGCCTACATTAATTATCTGGATCATAAAGAATAGGCCTTTCCTATAAAGGTCCGGGCCGCCGAATGAATCTCTTGCCCCTCCCCGGATCCTATAAATTAGAAAAAGGACGCCGCCCGGCTGTTTTCAGCCTGAGCGGCAGTCTTTTTTCATATGTCTTTCTATAATTATATACTTTTTAATGGAAGCCGCCGGCCCTGCCAATTCCTCATTATGACAGCGTACAAACAGGCTGGTCTTTTTTCACTTCTCCGACTTCCGTAAAATGGGCTGATTTCCCATTGCTGTTCGATATGATCAACATGGTGGACATGTCAAATTTTTCACGCAGTTTCTTCAAGTCCGCGCAAACCACCGGCTCCCCGGCTGTCACTTTATCGCCCTGTTCTTTCCCCAGCACCTGGAATCCATCCCCCTTTGCGGATACCGTGTCGATCCCGATATGGATCAAAAGCTCAACGCCATTTGCCATCGTAATCCCAAATGCATGGCCGGTCGGGAACATAACCGATAATATCCCATCCGCAGGAGCGCATATCGTCACCGAGTCCCCCTCATAGCGGAAGGCCACACCCTCTCCCAGGATCTTTTGGGAAAATACATCATCCTTCACATCCTCAATCGCAAACATTTCCCCGTCAGCCGGGGCTACGATGCGGCTGTTTTCCGTTCCCGCTAATTTCTTGAAAAATTGAAACATTCTCATTCTCCTTCCGTCTTACACAAATCCTGGCTGATGGCCATCGCCATATTTTTATTTAACAGCAAAGGACGCAGATAAGCCACTGTGGAACACATTGGAAGGACATCCGGATGTAGGCATATATGGAGTTCGGATTCTATATAATTTCTTCTGGCTTTTATCCGTTCCCACAAAAGAGGGGCTTTTTCCCGGATTTCTTCCCTTAAAGCAGTATCCGCCAAAGCGACTGTGCTTTCTGCGCTAGTCCCTCCATAACCGTTCAGCGAAGGGATAATGTCAATCTGGAAAAGCATTCCGCTTTCTATCATCTCCTCGCTTCCATCATAAACCGGGGAAGACATCCATTCTTCATCCGCCGTCAGATGCCCCGGGCATAACGACCAATGATATTCTGCTTTCGGCAGGATGCGTTCCACTAGCTGATATAAGTCGCCTCCCTTCATGCCGCAGTGGATTTGCTCCAGCCATACGGCATATGCACCAAAGTAAGGCTTTACAACCACATCTACATAGTCGCGGATTTCTACCGGCAGCTCCAAAGACTGCTTTGCCGCATATCCCGACCTTGAGGAAAGCCCTCCCTTATATCCGATGGTCAGGCTAATAGGATCCCCTATCTTTACCGTATTGCCAGTGGGATATAAATTGGCTTTGACGAACCGTTTTCCTGAAGCGGCAATCGTCACGACGCTGTTTTTCTGTCCCCCGGCATTCAAGATTCCGCCCAGTTCCATCTCACTTACTCCCACGTCCAAACGATCCATCGCTTTCAGCATACGGTCCGAAGCAAGCGCCGCCCCAAATTCATAATGCTCCAGCTCGTTCACATTATTACGGCAGCGTACTCCTTTATTTCCTATAAACAGATAAGTAGCATTAAAAACCTTCCCGGAATCTCCTGCAAGCATTTGGATCCGCTCTACAATATAAGCCGGGACATCAAACAATTGAAGGTTGTCTTCCTGTCCGGATGTAAAATTCTTCCACCCTACAATGCCTATCCGCAGCCCATCACCTATTTCAGCCTCCTTTAAAATATCCAAGAAGCTCCTGCCGCCTTCCATCGGCTGATTAGGAAGCGAAAAGTAAGGCGCATGTATCGGGACCGCTTTCAGCCTTGCATGAGGTACTTTATTGAGATTTTCATTTCCCATCACCATATAGTTTGACCCATTGGCATGAAGGACAAGCAAAGCCTCTTCAAAGCGGGGAAGAAAACCGGTCAGATATTCAAAATTGCTGCCATGCTCCAAATCCGCATAAATGACGAGCGTATCCATCCCCTCTTCTTTCATCCGCGCCAGTACCTTTTCATAGCGTTCCTTCATAGTCTCGTCGCTTAAAAGCACGGGAACCCCGCTACAGTCTTCTTTTGGTTCCGATATTTGTTTATAGACAACATCCTCTAATGTTTTCATTTAAACTCCTTTCACCGGAAAAGCTTATTCTTCTTTTTTACTCAATTCCATCACCAAATGAAGCAATACATCCGCTCCCTTTTTTACACTTTCGTAATCCGTCCATTCTTCCGGGCAGTGTGACACTCCCCCATTCCTGCTTGGGACATAAATCATATTAGTATCCACAAAATCCGTCATAATCATCGAGTCATGGCCGGTACCGTTATTGATAAGCATGTGGCTGTAGCCCAGCTCATCGCAGATGCGCTGCATTTTTTTCACATTATCCCCATTCATAATGCTGGGACCTGTAGGATTGGGATAGTTTATCCTCCGAATTTCCTGCAGCTCCGTACGGATTGCAAACTTTTCACCCACTTTTTTCAGCAGGCCTTCAATCATTTCCTTGAAATCGACTTTTTCCACGATTTCTTTACCGAATGTCCTGATCTCAATTTTTCCCTCTACATATTCGGGGACAAACTGATTTGAGTTAGGGGTAACATCCAACTTGCCGACCATTCCGGTAACTTCCGGCCCTAATTCCTTGATTTTCCCGTCAAATTCCGCAATAAAATTAGCGGCAGCCACCAAAGCGTCCTTCCTTGTATCCATAGGCGCAGTGGAATCCGCAGTCGCCCCGTGAAAACGGATCGTATACCGCCCAATCCCCGCCAGATACTGGATCAGCCCGATTTCTACATTTTCCCTGTCTAAAACGGGTCCTTGCTCCACATGCATTTCAATAAAATTTTTAATCGTCTTAGGATCCCTGACCGCCTCATTTAAATCCGGCTCCAGCCCGTATTCCTTCATCGCTTCGGCTTTTGTCTGTCCAAAACGGTTTTTTACCGTGTCCAATTCATATTGTGTGATCGTCCCCATCATTGCCCTTGAATTGGTAACTCCTGTACTTGGCCCAAAAGTCTCCCCTTCCTCCGCATTCATGACAATCAATTCCAGAGGATAATCATTGACAAACCCGTTTTCCGTAAGTACCCTCATCACTTCTAAAGCAGACACGGTACCCGCAACTCCGTCAAAAGCTCCGGCGTTCACTACCGAATCATAATGGGAGCCAAACATGACCGCCGGGGCGTCTTTCAAAGTCCCTTCTTTCCGCCCAAACAAAGTTCCAAAACTGTCTTCATGAATATCAATATCCAGCTTTTTCATTTCTTCTATAAAATATTCCTTTGCCATCCGGTCTTCTTTTGAATAAGAAGACCGGGTCACTCCCTTTCCCGGGGTGGAAGTAAATTTGGCCAAAGTTTCAATGTCATTTTGAATCCGATTTACTTTTGTCTGCATATCTTTTCCCCCAATACTTTAATTCGATTTTACCGCTCGTTTTAATTCGGCTGCCGCTTTCTCGACTTTCGCCCCGTAAACAACCTGAAGATTCTTTTCGTTGATTTTAATGATTCCCAAAGATCCCGTCTTTTTCAACCCGTTCTCATTGATTACGGAAGTGTCTTTCAGGACCAGCCTCAATCTGGAAATACAGTTATCGATTTCCTCAATATTCTCTTTTCCGCCCAAAGCTTCCATAATGCTCTTTCCAAGTTCCGTTACTTCTTCTTCGTAGCTTACTTCATCGGCTTCATCTTCCCTTCCGGGCGTCTTGATATTAAATTTCACAATCGCCCATTTGAATACCAGATAGTAAATCACCGCATAAACCAGGCCGATCACCACATTGAGAATCCATTTTGTCTGCGTTCCCCGCAGGACGCCGAAAATCACCAAATCAATCAAGCCGCCGCCGGCATTGCCGATGCAAACTTCCAGCAATGTATTGATCAAGAAGGACAAACCTGCCATACATGCATGGAACAGCCACAATAACGGAGAGATGAAAAAGAAGGAAAATTCAATCGGCTCTGTAATTCCTGTGAAGAAACTGGTCAAGCCTGCTGCCAAAAGCACGCCTTTTACTTTCTTTTTGTTTTTAGGAAGCGCCGTCTGGTACATTGCATAACATGCCGCCGGCAAACCAAATACCATAAACGGATGCGTTCCCTGAGTCAGGAAGCGGGTAGCTTGACGCATAACATCCATATCCGGGTTCGGATCCATCAACAAAGCATTAAAGATATTCAAGGCGCCCGATATCTGTTCCCCATCAATCATAGCAGCTCCGCCAATCGGCGTAAACCGGATAAGCTGGTTCAAGATATGATGCAATCCTGTCGGAATCAGCAATCTCTCCAAGAACCCGTAAATAAAGGTCCCAAATGCGCCGGCTTGCGACAGCAAGCCTCCAAATCCATTGATAACCATATTGAACAACGGCCAGATCAAAAACATGGCAACTCCTAAAAAGGGAATGGTTACCACCATCATAATCGGTACAAAGCGCTTGCCGCTGAAGAAACTGAATGCGGTAGGAAGCTGCGTGGTATGGAACCTGTTGTGGATCATCGCGCTCCAAAGGCCCACGATAATACCTCCAAAAATATTCATACGGTATGTAAAAATACCCATTACCGTATCATAAGCCGCATTTTTCTGCGTTGCCTCCAGCACACTTGCCCCCTGAGACACCAAATAATCTATGCTTACCGTTTCTGCTGTAATCCCCTTTAACTGCAGAAGGAAGCGGATCGTCGTATGGAATAATACAAAACCGATAATGGATGCAAAAGTTGCGATTTCTTTATCTTCTTTTGACATACCCTGCGCTACGGACATACAAAACAGAATCGGCAGTAAACCGAACAATCCGCCTGCCAGAGAATTGATCAGACTGACAAAATTGTTTACCAGTTCTACATTCGCCAGTGCATTTCCAAAGACATTCGGGTTTTGCAGCGTGGATGCCAGCCCCAATAACAAACCGGCTGCGACAATAATTGACAAAGGTCCCATTAATGACTTGCCCAGTTTTTGAATAAATGTTTTCATTGTTACCCTCCTATACCTTTTTGAATTTCTGGAATTTTCCAATTTCCAATTTCATCATGTGCGCACTACGATCAACTGGTATGCCTATTATAGCATCCGCCTAATTTTTGTAAATATTTATAAAGTTTTTAGAAAGTTTATTATTTTTTTAAAAAAAATTACATTTTGTGAAATTTTTTACATACAAAAGGCTATCCATCGGCATCGCCCGTCAAATTGTACAAAAAAAAGACATCTCCCTAAAATTCATTTCAGGAAAACATCCTTTTATCTTTTCTGTCATTGACCTATTGAACGCTGCCCCGCTCTCTGCGGAACGGTTTCTCGAACCATCTTTTCACCGTCACCTGTATTTCGTCCGTAGACCGGTCAATGGGTTCTGTCAGCACCGTATCCATGCCTACCCGGTTGGCGCCCCAGATATCCGAAAAAATCTGGTCGCCGATAAACAAGGTATCCTCTCCTGACGTTCCCATCCGCCGCATCGCCTCCTCATAACCTCCTTTTCCAGGCTTGCCCGCTCTATAAATATATCCCGTTCCAACTTTGTCCGCAAAAGCCTTCACCCGTGGTTTCTTATTATTGGACACCAGCATCGTCTTCATATCCTGCCTATGGATTTCCCTGAAAAGGCGGATTGCCTTGTCGTCTGCCGGGGCATCCTGAGGAACCAAAGTATTGTCGATATCAAATATCACGCCTTTATAGCGTTCCGACATTTTTTCCCAATCCAACTCATAAACAGACGCAACCACTTTCTTCGGATATAACTGTTTCCACAACATCACAACCCTCCAAGCTTCCTTTTCCTACTCCGGCCTGTCGCTGCCGTTCTTATGTCCCGCACGGAAAGCCCTGGCAATCTGCAGGTCTTCGGGAGTCGTTATCTTAATATTCTCATAACTTCCCTCCACCAGTTTTACCCTCCGCTCCGTAAAAGCCTCCACCGCCATAGCGTCATCCGTAATCTTAACAGATTTCCTAAGCAGCTCCTGTTCCTTTTCCATTAATACGGTGTAGGCCCGAAAGACGACGTCGTAAGCAAACACTTGCGGAGTCTGTATCATCCATACCCGGTCACGGCTTGGCGTAGATACGGCGAAACAATCAGCATCCGCTATTTTAACCGTATCCTTTACCGGCATCCCTACCACGCAGGCGTCATATTGGACGGCACAGTCATAAGCCCTCTCCAATATTTCCTTTGTCACGAAAGGCCGGGCGCCGTCATGGATGAAAACATAATCGGCCCTTACCGCTTTCAGCCCTTCGTAGACCGAATGATATCTTTCCTTTCCACCGGCCACAATATCCATCACTTTATCAAACCCGTATTTTTCCACGATATCCTTCCGGCAATAATCAATATCCTCCAAAGCCGTTACCAATATTATCCGGTTGATAAAGCTGTCCTGGAAAACTTTTAATGCATAATAGATGACCGGCTTATCTTCCAACATTAAATATTGCTTAGGGACCTGGCTCTGCATCCGTTTCCCCCGCCCCGCCGCCAATACGATCGCCGCACAGTCCTTTCTCATTTCCGGCCTCCTCTTCCTATCAAGCGCCGCATTTGCTCGAAATCTTCCAAACGGAGCCATATGACACCGTTCTCCATACCTATCTTATCCCCTCCCCCAATCTTAAATTGGGAACTGCATTCAGGTCAAATCCATGCCGCACGCCTTTCTTATATTCAAAATATCCCGCTGCGCCGATCATAGCCGCATTATCCGTACACAGTTTAGGAGAAGGATAGTAAAAACGGATCCCGTTCTTTTGACATTCCCTTTCCAAAGCAGCCCGAAGAGCGGAATTGGAAGCCACACCACCGGCAATCGCGAACTTATCGTACCCATACTGTCTCACCCCATGGATGGAATGTTCTACTAATACATCGATTACCGCTTTCTGGAAGGAAGCCGCCACATCGGCCGCATTCACTTTTTCCCCTTTCATTTCACAGGAATTCAGATAATTTAAAACCGCTGATTTCAAACCGCTGAAACTAAAATCGTACTCCGCCCCTGCCACTTTCGCCCTCGGGAAATGAACGGCTTCCGGATCCCCTTCCTTCGATACCATATCGATCTTAGGCCCGCCCGGATAACCTAAGCCAATAGCCCGGGCCACCTTATCAAAGGCTTCGCCCGCCGCATCGTCCCGGGTCCGTCCGATAATTTCATACTCCCCATAATCCTTCACCAACACTAAATGCGAATGCCCGCCGGACGCCACAAGGCATACAAAAGGCGGTTCCAATTCTTTATTCTCAATATAGTTCGCACTGATATGGCCTTCGATGTGATGTACGCCAATCAACGGGATGCCCGATGCAAAACTGATTGCTTTGGCCGCGGAAACACCTACAAGGAGCGCCCCCACAAGGCCCGGGCCGTATGTAACCGCAATAGCCGTCATCTCTTCCAGTTTTTTACCCGCTTCCAAAAGCGCCTGCTCTATGACCTGATTTATTTTTTCAATATGTTTTCTGGATGCGATCTCCGGCACTACCCCTCCATATACCGTGTGAAGCGCAATCTGCGAATAGATCACATTCGACAGCACTTCCCTCCCATTCCTGACAACGGAAGCCGCCGTTTCATCACAGGAACTTTCAATCGCCAATACCAGCACCTCTTCTTCCTTATCCATATCCAGCATATCCATACCCTTTTCCCACTAATCCTCACGCCGCTGCTTTGCGGCAGCGCAAATCCTGATAAAAAATGCCTGTATTTTGGGCATTTTTCGGTGTGAGAAAGACTTGCAAAGCAAGTCGTAGAACTTCTTAGCGAAACAGCCACTGCTGTTGAGCTTTAGAAGTTCTTCTCACACTAATCTACTAACTGCCAGCCGTAAATCTTCCAGCGGCCGTCTTCGTCTTTTCTCAAAAGGAACTGCTCAATCGTATTTAACATCTTTGTTTCCTGCCTGATATTAAAGTTACAGTACATCTTAGCCCAGTCGTCGCCGTTGCTGGAAAAGTATTCCACATCGGTACTGCTTGGCAATCCAAAGCTGGAAACCGTCATCCCATTTCCCGCCATGGAAAGGATATCTACCTTTACGCTTTCCAGATATTTTTCTTTTTCCTGGCTTTCCACCAGTTCCGCATCATAAAGTTCCCTTATTTTCATAGCCAGCGCCTCTACCTCTTCTTCCGTATGGGATTCGTTATAGAAGCACTGGGTGATTTCGCAGTAATATTTAACCACTTCTTTGGGGGAAGCCGGATAATTCGAGGTCAGATTCCGCGACAATACCTGCTGCGATTTCGTAATCGTTACCTCATCTTCCCCTCCCCTTTTGTCCATATGGGAAATATAATAATAAAACCCTAATGCCATCGCCGCCAGGATACAGACAACGACAATAACCCTTACCGCGCTGTAATCTTTTTTCACTTTTTTGCTTTTCTTCATAATGCTAATCCTCTTCAAACATAAGATCCACGCTTTTGCCGTCTTTGCCCGCCTCTGCCCGGGGAAATATCTTCTTTACATCCCGCATAAAATCCTCCGCCCGGACGAGGGATGGACTATAATGAGTCAGCCACAGCCTTTCCACATCAGCCTTCTTTGCCAGCCTGGCCGCTTCATAAAACGTCATATGCTTATATTCCTTTGCCTTCTCTTCCTTTTCCGGTTCCCCGTACATCCCTTCGCAGATAAAAAGGTCGGCCCCCGCAGCATTCCTGATAATCCCCTCCGTCGGCCTCGTATCCGTACAATAAGTTACTTTCAACCCTTTCCTTGCCTTTCCAAGTACCATATCCGGAGTATACGTTTTCCCATCCAGTTCCACAGTCTCCCCTTTTTGGAGACGGTTCCAGTATCTGCGTTCAATCCCAAGCTTTTCCGCTTTTTCCACCTGGAATTTCCCGATACGGTCCACCACTATGTTATATCCATAGCATATCACATTATGGTTCACACGGAAAGCTTCTATCCTAAAATCGCCAAATTCAAAACTCTGTTCCGTTTCCGAAATCTCCACGCATCGAATATCAAAAGGAAGCTCCGGCGCGATTACCCGCAAAGCCGAAACCACTCTTGTCAGCCCTTTGGGTCCCACTAAAAGAAGCGGCTCCACCCTTTCTGCATTACCCATTGTGAGAAGCATTCCCGGCAGTCCGCTAATATGATCCGCATGATAATGGGTAAAGCAGATTATGTCAATCGGCTTCGGGCTCCAGCCCTTTTCCTTCATGGCAATCTGCGTGCCCTCCCCACAATCAATCAATATACTTTTCCCGTTAATCCTTGCCATTAAGGAAGTCAGCCAACGGTAAGGCAACGGCATCATCCCTCCTGTCCCAAGCAAACAAATATCTAACATACATCTCCTATCCTGACCGCCGGGCCGGGGACGCTACAACAGCTCGGTTGCTTCCCGCCGCTGCTCCGGTATCCTGAATCCGGCAATCATCTTATCATAACAGTCCTCGCACAGATCAAAACTGTGTATCTGTCCGTCCTTTTTGCTGAAATATCCGAAGACTACATCCGCTTCCAAACAGCCTTCTTTTAAAATTCCATTTTCTACCAATAAATGTTTCCCGCATCCGTTGCAGATAACATCAACTAGTTCATTCTTATTTTCATCCAGATATTTACGCATTGTCTCATCCTCCCAAGATGTACTAAAGTCAACCGTTATATCTGTTATTATACATGGGCTTCGGCAGTAAAAACAGTGGTAATTCCTCCATTCCTTTCCTGCCTTTTCCACATGATAAGGGCGTCTTCCCGCGCTTCCCCGTCCTTTCCTAAAGCCGCTTTATAGAAGCCTTTCCGTACCCCCTCCCCTATAAAGCCAAATTTTTCGTAAAGGCGGATTGCCGGCTGATTGCTGCAGCGCACCTCCAATGTGAACGCTTCTATCCCAAGCTTCTTTCCTTCCTCCAGCACACGGCCCAGCATGGCCGCACCGATCCCCTTTTTCCGATAGTCCTGATCTACCGATACATTGGTAATCTCACCCTCCCCGGCAATCATCCGGAGCCCGCAGACTCCGATGATACGCTTTCTTCCCTTAGCCTCCGCTTTCTCTTTTTCCCCTTGTTGAAAACCTTTTTCTTCCTGCGGCGGTTTTTCCGTTTCCATTGCCCCAACGTCCATTTCCGCCACATAATACCGTGCATAATCCAAGCGAAGGGTTTCCAAAAACGCCTTTTCCGTCCATGGATCGGAGAAGTTCCCGGCCTCCAACGCTGCAGCCTGCCCTGCGTCTTCTTCCGTCATCCGTCTTATCGTAATCATCGGCTTCCCGCTTCCCTTTCTTTACGCTCCCTTTCCGCCTGGGACATACGCAGATAAATAGGTGCATGTTCCCTGGCAGGGATTATGTTCCCTTCTTTATAGTAAATACCAGCCAAGGCAGCAACCGCCGCCGCACGCTGTCTGTTCATGTGGGCCGGGGCAAAGCTATATTTGACCTTCATCAATTCCGGCAGCCTGCCCTTAAAAACAGGTACCCCGTCTCCTAAAAATATGACTTCACGGCCCAAATCATTCAAGATTCCTGCAATTTCTTCCACAGCCAGCGCCGACTGCCCTTTTACAGTGCGCATCCTATAACCTTCCATTTGGCTTTCCGCGACGGATCCTTCCCCCATCCTTTCAGCGCCGTCCGGGGCTTTCCATTCCGCCCCCTCTTTCACAAACTCATAAATCCCCGTATATACTTGCCCGCGTCTGGCATCCATGATCGGGCATACATAGCCCTCAAAACCATATAAATTATAGGCAAGCCCCTCCAGCGTAGGCACTTCTATCAACGGGATGTCCAATGCCAGCCCAAGCCCTTTTGCCGTAGCCGAACCAATGCGCAGCCCGGTAAAAGAACCCGGCCCCGCCGCCACCGCCACTGCATCCAAAGCCGCCAGATCCAAGTCAATGGTCCTTCTTATTTCTTCCATCATCGGCACCAATGTCTGCGAATGGGTTTTCTTATATTGGATGCTATATTCCGCCATCAGCACATCGTCTTCCATTACCGCTACGGAAGCCACCAGCCCGGAACTGTCCAACGCCAATATTTTCATACTTTTCCCTTTTCCTTTTTTCCTGCCAAAAAACAGCGCCATCGGGGCCGTTATCTGGCGCAGCCCCGCATTGCCCTCTGCCGTCGTTGTTTATCATGTCACATTGCCGGAAATGTTTTTATCTTCCACCGTTATCCTTCTATAATCCGGCCCTTTGCCCAAATCCTTGCCTATCCTGATCTCCACATGATGTTCCGGGAGGATTTCTTTAATCAGGCCCGCCCATTCAATAAAACAGACCCCTTTCCCGTAAAAATAATCTTCATAGCCAATTTCATCCATCTCCTCCACACATCCGATGCGGTAAACATCAAAATGATAAAAAGGCAGACGCCCTTCTTCATATATCTGCAATATCGTAAACGTAGGGCTGTTCACCGCCTCTTCTATCCCAAGCCCTTTTGCGACCCCCTGGGTAAGGACTGTCTTTCCTGCCCCCAAATCCCCAATCAGGGTATATACATCGCCGGGAGAAGCTTTTTCCCCGATCCGTCTGCCAAAAGCAAACGTCTCCTCCGCACTGTAAGACTCCACTGTCATTCCCATCTTCTCCTCTACCCTTTGATTTTTACTTTTGCCGGAGGCATATGGGCCGAAATCATTGCGATCACGCCCGGAAGCAATTCCCCCAGATCCTGCCTTGGGAAAATGGATGCATTCACCCGGGAGGTATAAACAATCAGGCTTCTCTGGGTGGAAACAGCCCTGTACATATCTTCCCATTTCTGCATCTGCACCTGTCCCCCCTGGGATACTTCTATGCCTTCTTCGGTCAGCTTATAATGCAGCGGCTCCTTAAAAGCCGGGGTGTTCATCATTTGTTGCCTTGACTTTAAAAAAAGCGTCCAGGGCAGATAAGCAAGGATCACCAGCCCTGCAATCAGGAAAATAATCCCTCCCCCGGAAAAAAAATAAACGATCATCAATGCGCCCACTATCGTCCCAATCAGTCCCGACGCACTGTAATAGGTATGTCTTAGCATATAATCATACAATATATTTTCTGTGATTTTAACATCAAATTCCAGTTCCATTCCTGTCAGCTCCTTATAAAACCCTCCCCATACTTTTGGAGGCGCCCTAATCCCTGCTTTTTTCCATTGCTTTTATTATACTGGAATTATTTGAAAGTGCAAGGGGATGTTGCCATTTGCGTCCAGGATCTTAAACAGCGCGGCTTTTATCCCGTACGCATAACTGCGTTTCTATACAAAAAGAAGGAATATTCCGCCCGATATCCATCTTCATTACAGATCGTCCGGAATATTCCTGTCCATTGCATCATTTCGTTCCCTACTCGTGCCGCAGCGCCTCGATAGGACTAAGCTTTGCCGCTTTCCTTGCCGGATAGATTCCAAAAAAAAGCCCCACCGCCGAAGAGAATACCGTCGCGCCAATAATAGTGGACACTTGCGTCTTCGCCGGCACTCCGGCTACGGAACCGATGGCGTTGCCTCCCAAAATGCCGAGTATAATACCGATCAGCCCTCCCAGCAAAGTAATAATCGCCGCCTCCGCCAGAAACTGCAGCAGGATGGAACCCGTCCTTGCCCCTAATGATTTGCGGATGCCGATTTCCCTCGTACGTTCCGTTACGGATACAAGCATGATGTTCATAACGCCAATACCGCCTACCAGCAGCGATATGGCTGCCACAAAAGAGATAAATGTAGTAATAACGCCTAGTATGCTGTCATACTGGGCCGACATGTCCGACATGCTCTGTACCTGGATCTGTCCCTCGCCACGGACATTATATTTATTTTCCAAAAGGGCGATCGTTTTCTGCGCCACTTCCGTGCAATATTCCGTAGTATCCGCAAATACAAGGATATCGTTGAATTCCCCCAAATAGTAATAATAATCATTCCCTAATACCGTATATGGCATTTCCAGATCGATACGCGAACTCATGGACGTATTTACCATCACTCCCGCGCTGTCCTCGCGGATCCCCACGATCGTCACTTCATTGGAAATACCATATAATGACAGTTCAAAACTCATGCCGACTACATCCGTCGTCCCAAACATCTTGATGGCGCTGCTTTCCGAAATTACGCAGACACGGTTGCCGCTTTCCACGTCTTCCTTCGTAAAATACTTCCCTTTGATGACCGGGCCTCCGTTGGCAGAGTAATATTGAAGACCTTCCGTGCCACACATGGCCCTTGCCTCAAAATTCCCCTTTGCCCCATTCGCCTGCCCCCAACCGCCGAGTACAGGCGTAACGCCTTTTACATGCTCTACCCGGCTTCTGATCAGATCGAAATCCTCCTCACTAAAACGCATGGTTACATCCTCCAACGTAGTATCCAGATAAAGCTCAATCAGGCCGCTGCCCATGCTTTCCAGTTCTTCGTTGATCTGTCCCCTGACGCCGTTGCCGATGGCCATTACCATAATAACCGAAGCAATACCGATAATAATGCCCAACATGGTAAGGACGGAACGGCCTTTATTGCTTTTTATATTCATAAGGGCAATTTTTATATATTCCCATATCTGTGCCATTTTAAGCCCCCCATCACTGCATCGGCACTGCCGAGACTTCCATTCCCTCGGCAATGCTGCCGCTTATTTCCGTCAGCACCTGGTCGCCTTCGTTTAACCCTTCTATGATCTCAATATTTAAGTCGGAAGAAATACCCGTCTGTACCGGCTTCTTCACAACGACTCCATTTTCCACCGCATATACAAAATTGCCTTCCATATCGGAATTTACCGCACTGTATGGAACAAGCAGCGCCCCTTCTGATTTCGATGTACTGACGGAAATCTTCGCCTCAACGCCAAGGAATATGTTCTCATCCGGGTTGGTAATCTTAATATCGGCATTGACTACCGCAGCGCCGCTGGCATTCTTTGTCGCCATTTTATCAATTTTGCTCACTTCGCCGTCATAAACCATCCCGCCTATGGTGACAGTCGCCTTCTGGCCTACTTTCAGCTTTTCCAAATCATATTTGGAAATAGATATGCTGACTTTTACATTTTCCGTGCTTTCTAATTTGAACAACTGCTCTCCAACGGCAGGGGTTTTCCCTTCCACCGCGTTCATCTCTGTCACTACGCCGTCAAATTCCGCAAGAATCCCGCTCTCCGTCTCCTGAATGGCCGTCAGGGTTTCCTGGGACTCAATATTTTCCATTTCATTCTTTGCTTCCAGTTCTTCCTTGCCTCCCTGGTTCAGCTTTGTGCCTTCGGCGGACGTTTTCTGAGACTTCATTTCCGCTTTATATTCTTTGCAGTTGCTCAACATCTCCGTATAGGTCTTGATTTCCTCTTCCCATGCCCGGATCTGTTCATTGTTGGCCTGTTCATAAGTATTGAGCTGTACCAGCTTTTGCAGGTTTTCATATTCATCGGAATCCGGCTGATCCGCCCAATCTATCAAAGATATCTGGAGCAATGCCCCCTCATGGGCCAGGGCCGCTTTTTTCTCATCCACCTGCCGCTGCAAATCTTTGATATGATTATCAATATCCGTAATCTGCTGCTCCAATACGCCCAGGTTCACATTGGCTTCCCCTAGATCGCCAAGGCTTTCATTGTTTTTTTGTATAGAGCTTTTATAACTGCCCTCATTCGCCTGCAGCTTCAATTCCGCCGTCCTTTTTTCATTCGCCAGATCCGTTTCGTCATAAGTAAGGATTGGCTGCCCTTTTCCGACCGTTTCTCCGGCATTTACTTGAATCGCGCCGATTTGAATGCTCACCGGGGCAAAATAAGTCTTTACTTCTCCCGATACAACGGAGCCGCTGGTGTTAATCGTCTGTTCAATGTCGCCTTTGGCAACCGGCATAGTATAAACCATCGGCTTTGCATTCGCTTTAGAAATGTTGGATACTATGATAAAAAGCACAAACACGCCTGCTATTCCGCCCATTATGCTGCGCTTAATGATTTTTTTCTTTTTCGCCGGATCCATAGGCGTCTTATTGGCCGCTTTCTGCCTTTTCTTTTCTTCTTTTTCCCGCCTTTTTTGTTCTTTCTTTTCCTGCCTGGTCAGTTCCATAACTCCTCCGGCTTTCTGCATATTATTATCGCTCATGATTCTGCCCTCCTCCTGCAACGGCTTCTTCTTCACTTTCTTCTTTATCCGCAGAATCGCTTACAATCCTGCCGTCCATTATTTTAATCACGCGTTTCGCCTGTGCTGCTATCTCATTATCATGGGTGATTAGGATCACCGTCCTGCCTTCTTCATGCAGCCCTTTTAAAATCCCCATGATTTCTTTTGTGGAACCGGAGTCCAGATTTCCGGTAGGCTCATCCGCCAGGATAATCGGCGGCGCCTGCGCAATCGCCCTTGCTATCGCCACCCTCTGCTGCTGCCCGCCGGACATCTCCGAAGGTTTATGCGTCTTACGCTTGCCCAGCCCCACTTTTTCCAAAGCCGTTTCCGACAGTTTCGCCCTTTCCTTTCTCCCTACCCCCCTGTATATCAGCGGCAGTTCTACATTCTCCAATGCGGTCAGGTTGGCAATCAGGTTGAATCCCTGAAAGATAAATCCAATCTCCCTGTTCCTGATATCGGACAATTCGTTGTCGCTCATATGGGATACATCCTTATCATGCAACATATATGTACCGCTGGTAGGCACGTCCAGACAGCCCAGCATATTCATCAACGTAGACTTCCCCGAACCGGACTGGCCGATAATAGCGACGAATTCGTTTTCATGAATCTGCAAATCCACGTGATCCAGCGCCCGTACTTCATTCTCCCCGGGATTATATACTTTGCAAATATCCCGGATATCAACCAATGCACCCATTTTTACTGGCCCTCCATTCTGTTTCCGCTTCCATCCATGCTCTGCTTTCAGGATTTCAACGTAAGTTTTAACATCCCCTCATTTGTCTTACTGTATTACTTGTCTAATACAATAATCGCTTTTATAGAATTTGTCAACCTCTTGTCAATATAAATTTACGCAAACAAGGGATTTTTATCGTGTCTTCCGTAAAATAGCCGAAAACACAAAGCTTCCCTACTTGTTCCATTATATTGAAAAATCCTAACAATACCATGAGAAATACCTTAAAAATTTCTTAAATAAAATTAAGAAAGGCATGTCATCCATAGAATATAACGGAACAACATGCCTTTTTTCTCCAACTTTTTTATTTTAATCGCACCAAGCCTTTTGAAGCCTGGATCTTATCTTTAAACTTCGCTTTCCATTGCTTTCCCCACTACCGCAGCCTTATGCCCTTCTTTCAATATAGGGCTAAGCTTCTTATAAACCAGCATTGTTACCAGCGAAACACTTCCGCCTTTTAAAATATTTAAAGGAGCCACCGCGAAAACAACCAACGTCGCTACGCTTTGAATTGCCGGATTGATTGCAGTCCCCATTGCTACGATCTCATCCAACGGCAGGCCGTACAATAGGGCAAATTTTGGCAGCAGATAAACCGCATTAAAGGCGGTGCCAAACACGGTCATGCACAGGGTGCCCGTTACGGAACCGGCGATCGCCGTGCTTTTCTTCTTTTTATTCAGATATATAATGGAAGCAGGCAGGATAAAACTGCATCCGATCACAAAATTGGCAAGGTCGCCTACAAATGCGGTAGTGGTCCCTTTAAAGATAAGTTTTAACAATATTTTACAGAATTCAATCATTATGCCGGCTACCGGCCCAAAAGCAAAGGTCCCGATCAGTACAGGGATTTCGCTGAAATCCAGCTCATAAAAGGCCGGTGCAAAAGGCACCGGGAATTCTAAAAGCATAAGAATAAAAGCGATTGCGGAAAAAACGCCAATAACTGCTATTTTCCTTGTGGAAAGAACCCTTTCCGTATCCCCGTTTTTCTTTTTTGCCAGTTTTTCCGCACCATAAGCGATTGCAAACATCAATGCCACAATCCCTAAAAACTCCAGGACAAAGATCAGATTCTCCGTTACCGACTGCATTAAGTTGTTCATCTCATTTCCTCCTCAAAACTAAAAAGTATATGTTCTGGTGTATATCCTCCGGAGGGTTTTGGCCCATAGGAATGCCTTTTTCTTATAGCGCTTTACCGCAACAACGCCTTTCCTTTTTGGTTGTTTGCAGCCATACGGTCTTTCCTATGCAGCAAAATACCCCGGACAAAACTGTCCGGGGCTGTTTTCCGTAATTCTGCCGCCTTATCCACTTCCCGGGCTTTTTCTTAATGCCCGTTCCTTTTCCTAAGACATGCATCCTACTTTTCCTTCTCTCATCCAGACTTTACTGTCGGTTTTGGAATTGCACCAAATCAGCCGCCGGAAAGCATTGCGCTTTTCCCAAGCGGGTCGCGGACTGTCACCGCCGGTAGGGAATGACGAATAATATCGTTTCACCCAACCCCGAAGAATTATCACATTTATTTGATTCATTATAAGCATATAGCGGCTGATGGGTTTTGTCAAGATAATTTTATGTTTATGCTTTATCTGCCGTAACTATTCAGCCTTTGGCCTCATAGTTACGAAATCCGGCCTATTTGAAGTTTGCCTTCGGCAAAGAGGCCGGATTTTTCCAACTGCCACTCTTTCGCACGGACTTTGCAGCATGTGCAAAGTCCTGGGCTGAACTGTTACTATCTGCCATCTTTACCGCCATTCTCTTTTATCTTCATCGTCAAAGCAATCCTTTTCTTCACCGTATCTACGGAAATCACCTGGACATCCACAACATCGCCTACGCTCACCGCTTCCAAAGGATGTTTGATGAACCTATCCGTAATCTGGGAAATATGTACCAGCCCGTCCTGATGAACCCCTATATCCACAAAAGCGCCAAAGTCTATCACATTGCGCACCGTTCCTTTTAAAACCATGCCAGGTTTTAAATCCTTCATTTCCAGCACATCGCTTCTTAGGATAGGGGCGGGCATATCCTCCCTTGGATCTCTTGCAGGCTTTTCCAGTTCTTTCAGGATGTCTGTCAATGTGATTTCCCCTATGCCCAACTCCAGAGCCAATTTCTTTTTATCTTTGATTTTCTTTTCCAAAGAGCCGGATGCAATCGCGCCTTCTCCCTTCTTTGCCGCCAAGGATGACGCATCTTCCTTTTCCAAAGCCATATTTCCCATAGCTGCCGCCAGCGCTTTTCCCATAGCGGTCCCCGTATTCCGGATGATGGCCCTATTTTGTTTCTTTTCCTGCGCCGGAGCGGGTTTTTTTGTTTTCCCTTTCTCCAAAGCCGCTTTTTTTTGGGCGGCTTTCACATCCTCCATGGTAAGGTTCAGTTTTTCCAGGAGCTTTAAAGTCGCTTCATAGGATTCCGGATGGACGCTTGTCGCGTCCAATGGGTTCTCTCCATCCAAAATACGCAGGAAGCCTGCGCATTGTTCAAATGCTTTAGGCCCCAGCTTAGCTACTTTTAAAAGTTGTTTCCTGCTGGTAAAGCGTCCGTTGTTTTCCCTGTAATCCACAATATTTTTCGCTATGACCTTTGTAATCCCGGAAATATATTCCAGTAGCGATGCGGAAGCGGTATTCAGATCCACTCCCACTTTATTCACACAGTCTTCCACCACGCCGCTTAGCGTTTCGCTCAGTTTCTTCTGGTTCATATCATGCTGGTACTGGCCTACCCCAATTGATTTAGGATCGATTTTTACCAATTCCGCCAAAGGGTCTTGCAGCCTTCTGGCAATAGACGCAGCGCTTCTTTGGCCAACATCGAAATTGGGGAACTCTTCCGTCGCCAGCTTGCTCGCCGAATAAACAGAAGCCCCCGCTTCATTTACAATAACATACTGTACCGGCGTATCCAGTTCTTTCAGCAAATCTACAATAACTTGCTCTGATTCCCGGGAAGCTGTGCCGTTTCCTACGGAAATCAAGGATATCCCATATTGCCTGATTAATTTTTTTAACTCCGCCTTGGCCTCCGCTACCTTATTCTGGGGCGCCGTAGGAAAGATCACTTTCGTATCCAACACTTTTCCCGTAGCATCCACTACCGCAAGCTTACACCCCGTCCGGAATGCGGGATCCCAGCCAAGCACCACTTTTCCCGCAATCGGCGGCTGCATTAATAACTGCTCCAGGTTTTTCCCGAATACGGAAATCGCCCCATCTTCCGCTTTTTCCGTCAATTCATTGCGGATTTCCCTTTCAATGGCCGGAGCGATCAAACGATGGTAACTATCATCGATTACCGACTTCAATACAGGAGCGGTAATCTCGTTATCGGATGTGATCACTTTCTTTTCCAGAAAACGGAGGATGCGTTCTTCCGGCGCCACAATTTTAACCGTCAGCGCCTTTTCGCTTTCCCCGCGGTTTAAAGCAAGTATCCTATGGCCTGCCGCTTTTTTTACCGGTTCTTCATAGTTATAATACATCTCATATACGCTTTCCGCCTTTTCATCCTTTGCCGCACTGACAATAGAGCCTTCTTCCATCGTAATATTGCGGATATAGATACGGTAATCCGCCTCATCGGAAATGCTTTCCGCAATAATGTCTTTGGCCCCTTGCACCGCTTCCTCCACGGTCTTTACTTCTTTTTCTTCATTGACATATTTAGCCGCTTCCTCCTCTAACGAATACGGGGCCTCCTGCGCCAGTATCCACTCCGCTAAGCCGTCCAGCCCTTTTTCCTTCGCCACGCTCGCCCTTGTCCTGCGTTTTGGGCGGTATGGGCGGTATAAATCTTCCACGACCACAAGGGTTTGGGCTGCAAGGATCTTTTCTTTTAATTCGTCCGTCAGCTTCCCTTGTTCCCCTATGCTGCCAATCACCTGTTCCTTCTTTTCCTCCAAATTGCGCAAATACAAAAGCCTTTCATGCAGATTGCGGAGGGCTTCATCGTTCAGAGAACCCGTCGCTTCTTTACGGTACCTGGAAATAAAGGGAATGGTATTCCCCTCATCAATTAGTTTTACCGCCGCTTCCACCTGCCATTTCTGAACGGCCAGTTCTTCACTCAATTTCAGTATAATATCCATATTTATATCCATGCCCCTTCCAGAATCCGGAAACTGCGCGCCGCACAGCCTTTCCGTATTTTTAAACTTCACTTCAAAAACTTACGGCAGCATACGAAAATCTGCCTAAACTGTTATACTAAGCCTCATACCACTGCCGTTGAGCCTTAGAAGTTCTTCTCACACTAACCCCCATGCCGCTGCTTCGCAGCGGCGCAAATCCTGATGAAGAATGCCTGTATTTTGGGCATTCTTCTGCGTGAGACTTAGAACTTCTTCGCGAAGCAGCCTCTGCTGCGAGTGATTAGAA
>CAOKPU010000051.1 GCA_948470755.1 uncultured Lachnospiraceae bacterium
CATGCGTATAGAGGCATATACACAAGTTCAGCAGATATATAAGACATCAAAAACTGAGAATACCCGGAGGAAAGCGAATGCCGGCGTTGCAGATCAGTTGCAGATTTCCAGCCTTGGCAAAGATTACCAGACAGCAAAGCAGGCAGTTGCCGCGAGCCGGGATATCAGGGAAGAAATAACTGCTCCTCTCAAAAATAGTATTCAGTCAGGTACTTATAGAGTGGACGCAGGTAAATTTGCTGATAAGTTATTACAGAGAATGAAAGAAGTGGGGTAGTTTCGTGGCGAGTCTGATGGAGAACCTAATCACGGTATTAGGCAATATATGTGAAGAATATGACAAATTACTGGAGCTATCTACAAAGAAAAAGCCGGTGATTATTTCCGGCAATCTGGAAGAATTATCGAAAATCACGGATGAAGAACAAATCGTTGCAAGCAGAATCAATAATTTAGATAACAAAAGGCGGGAAGTGATTCAGGATATTGCCAACGTAGTAAACAGGGATGTTGAAGATTTGATACTGACAAATATTATTCAGATGCTGGAACCAAGGCCGGCGGAACAGCAGAAGCTGGCAAAAGTTCATGACAGGCTTAAAGCGGTGGTGCACAAAGTACAGCAGGTCAACGAGCAGAACAAAGAGCTGATACAAAGTGCGCTGGAAATGATTGAGTTTGACATAAACATGTTTCAGGCAATGAAAGCAGCCCCCGAAACGGCGAATTATAATAAAGGCGCATATAGCGCCGGCAGCGTGATCGGGGTACAAAGGAATGGGTTTGATGCAAAGCAATAATCCCGGGGAGAGGTGATATCATGCCATTATTTGGAAGTTTATATGTAGGGGCGTCTGGATTGCAGACGAGCCAAAATGCGATGAATACCACGGCGCATAATATGACGAACGTGGATACGAAGGGTTATACCAGACAACAGATCCTGCTTAATACGCGGACTTATCAGACGCTTTCTGTCAACGCTTCGGCTGTTTCTTATCAGCAGTATGGTCTGGGCGTATACTATTCCCAAACAAGACAGGTCAGGGATATGTTTTTGGATAAGACCTATCGTAAAGAATCGGGACGCAGCGCGTTTTATGAGACGAATACGAAGGTAATAGACGAAATGGAAGATTTATTTGGGGAATTCCAGGGAGTGGAGTTTTCCGAATCTTTGAGCAACCTTTGGAAGACGATTCAGGATTTGGACAGAGATCCTTGCAACATGACCAATCAGAACCTTCTTGTTTCCCGTTGCAATGAATTCCTGACAAGGGCTTCCCTGGTATATACCGGCCTGTGCGAAATGCAGGATAATCTGAACCAGCAGGTCAAGGATGCTGTTGACGATATTAATGATTATGGCGAAGAGCTGGTTAAAATAAATAAGCAAATTATGCGGGCGGAGGCCGGCAAAGTAGAACACGCCAACGATTTGAGGGACAGGAGGAATTATATCCTGGATGAGTTGGCGAAAATGGGCAAAATCAGTTATGAAGAAGATATTTACGGAGCGGTCACGGTTAAATTTGAAGGAGTGGATTTTGTAAAAACGGAATCTGTAAATAAGATGGATGTGTATGCGGATCCGGATACGGGCCTTTATACTCCTTATTGGCCGCAGTTGGCGGATTATAATATGACGGCCTGGGGCGAAAGGGTGCCGGTATTGGAGTCGGCCTCCGTTTATGATATGACTCAGGAAATCCGTTCCTCTTTAAATACGGATATCGGTTCCTTAAGGGCGCTGTTGTATGCAAGAGGGGATAAGAGAGCGAATTATCAGGATGTAGCCAAAGAAAATATTGAGATTTACAACAGGGATATTTCCCAGTCGCTGATTATGAATATCCAGGCGGAATTTGACCAGTTGGTAAATAAAGTAGTGACCGCAATCAATGACATCCTTCGCCAGGCGGCGGAAAGCGAGCCGGATACGGATTATATGAAAGCCAAAGATGAAAACGGCAATGTTCTAAAAGATGCCTTTGGCAATCCTATTGCGATCCAGATGTTTGAAACGATCTCCGATGATCCGAAGAAAGGTTTCACCATTGGGAATATGATCGTAAACGATGATTTAAAGAGGGAACCGGGAACGCTTTCTTTCCGTTTGAAAGACGGTTCGGAGGATAAGGCGACGACGGCCAGGTTGAAAGCGGCCTTTTCGGAAGAAACGCATACATTGAATCCGAATCTTGAGACAAAGGTTTCTCTGATAGGATATTATGCAAACCTGATCGATCAGCTTTCCATTACAGGGGAAGCTAATAAAGAGATTGCGGATTTGCAGGCGGAAGTGGTGAATGAGACGTTTTCCGCAAGGGAAATGATTGTAGGCGTTTCGGATTCGGAAGAAATGGAGTTCATGATCAAATTCCAGAATGCATTCAATGCATCCAGCAGATATGTGAACGTAATCAATGAAATGATCGAACATGTGCTTAATACATTAGGAAGGTAAGGTGAAGTAAATGCCATCACAATTTTTTGGTTTATCGATTGCATCATCAGGGATCAGGGCGGCAAATGCGGCATTGAACACCACCGCCAACAATATTTCCAATACACATACGGACGGATACAGCAGACAGCAGGTAACGCAGGAAGCTGCGGATCCCCTCAGGCTCTTTACTACCTATGGGTGTGCCGGGGCAGGCGTGGACGTAGTGGCAATCGAGCGTATCCGGGATGAGTTTTATGATTTAAGGTTCCGCAATAATAATTCCACTCTCGGCGAGTATGATATTAAAAAATATTATACGGATACGATCCAGCAATATCTGGACGATGACGGTGATACCGGGTTTGCGACTATTTTTGACGAGTTTATGAATTCCCTGCAGAGCGTTACCACCAGTTCCAGCATCAGGGATGCAAAAGCGGCGTTCATCGCGGCTGCACAGAAATTAGCCGAATATTTTAATAATACGGCGGGAAATCTGCAGTCTTTACAGAAAGATGTGAATGAAGAGATTAAGCTGAGAGTAGAGCGTATTAACTCCATTACATCGGAAATCGCTACATTAAATAAACAGATCAATGTGGTGGAAATGACAGGCACGATAGCGAACCAGTTGCGGGATAAAAGGGACCTGCTGTTGGATGAACTGTCGGAAATCGTGGATATAGAGACAAAAGAATATCCGGTGACGGATGAATATGATCCGGAAAGAGAGACGGGGGGGACCCGGTTTGTGGTTAGTATTGCCGGCAATCAGCCGATTGTGGACGGAGGGGAATATCATAAACTGGAATGCCGTTCCAGGGCGGATTATGAGAAGGTCAACCAGACGGATGCGGATGGGCTGTATGATATCTATTGGGATAACGGCAATGATTTTAATCTGAACAACGCTTCCATGGGCGGTTCTTTAAAAGGCCTTGTTGCTATGCGCGACGGCAACAATAATAAGGCGTTCAGGGGGGAAGTCATCAAAGTAAATAAAGGGGCGCAGGGTACGGAAGTCACGGTAAAGGCGGAAAGAGACTTTTTATTGAATATGAATAAATGCAATCTTTCGGATACGGGCGGAAGCGTTATGATAAAAAATACTTTGTATTATTACAAAGATTGGAAATATAACGATGACGGTACGTTTACTTTTATCATGGACGATAAAAAATGCGATACGGTAGTTACGTCGGCGGCAGCCAGCGGAAGATGGGAGGCCGAAATCGGCGTTGATATCAATTATCAGGGAATCCCATATTATCTTTCCCAGATGAATGAATTTGTGCGCGCTTTTGCGGCGAAAGTAAATGAGATATTTACAAGCGGTTTTGATAAGCAGGGGAATGCCGGCGCGATGTTTTTTACTGCAAGGAAGCCTGTGGCGGGAAGCAACATCCTGGATTCCCAGTATGAGATGGACGATTTTCTGGACGCGGATCAATATTATGAGATGACGGCTTTTAATATTGAAATTAATGACGATTTGGCTGCAGAACCGGATTTGTTAGGGACGAATTCCAAACCGAATATTGGGGTGGAGGAGTTTGGGAAAGTGACGGAGCTGATCGACGCCCTGCAGGATAAATCGAAGTTTAACTTCAGGAATGCCACTGCAAAAGAATTTCTTGAGACTCTGTTGTCGGATGTGGCCTTAAATGCCAGGAATGCGCAAGACTTTTATGATACCTATTATGGGATCGCTGTTACGATTGAAAACCAGAGAATGTCGATTTCCAGCGTGGATGAAGATGAGGAAGCGGTCAACATGGTAAAATTCCAGAATTCCTTTACCTTATCCTCCAAAATGGTGCAGACGTTGACGGAGATCTATGACAGGCTGATATTGGAGACGGGCGTTTAAGAATGAATGCCGCAGCAGATCTTAAGAAGGAAGACTGGGCGGCAAAAACGGCGGAAGGAGATTGTTGCCATATGAGAATGACGAATAAGATTATGCAGAATAATTCGCTGTATAATATCAACAATAATAAGGAACTGACGGATAAGCTGAGTACTCAGATGTCTACGAAGAAAAAGATTACAAGGCCGTCGGACGATCCGGTTATCGCGATCCGTGCGTTAAGGCTGCGCAGCGATGTGTCCCAGATTACCCAGTTTTATGAGAAAAATGCGAAAGATGCGGAAAGCTGGCTGAAAGTAACGGGGGACGCGCTGGAGACAACGTCTGAGATCTTAAAGAGTATGGTTGGGCTTTGTACCCAAGGCGCGGTGAAGGACTTTGATTCCAGCAATATAGCGATCGTAATCGCACAGCTAAAAGAGCTGAAAGAAGAATTCTATTCGACAGGGAATGTGGATTACGCGGGAAGGTATATGTTTACCGGATACCGTACGGATACGCCGCTCACATTTATAGAGAATCTGCCGGAGGATGCGAATAATCGGGATTATAGGAAATATTCCATTACGGAACAATTGGATTCTTCTTCGGTAGATACGATTAATTATACGAATATCGGTACTTTAAGAGGGGTGAGCAAGGAAAGCTATGACCCGGGGAACGGCATTGCGGAAGAAGAGAAAGATATCACGAATTCCGATATCTACCGTATCAGGCTTTCGTATGACAATATAAAAGCCGATAATACGAATAAACCAACGGTAAAAATCATCACGGAAGCTGATAAGAAGGCGGCGGCGGTAACCGGGACCCCTCCCAGGGAAACGGATCTTCTGACGGCAGGGGATATTGAAGTGATTTCATCGACGGTAGTGACGGATACTTCGGATGCGAATCCGGCCAACCATACCTACAGCCCGTATGATTATGTCATAAAGAATCCGGGGAAGGCCGTAATGATACCGGAAACAGGAGAGATCCTGATAGGAGCCGATCTATATGATGCTAAGTTTAACAGCGCAAACAACCCGGATATGACCCCGGGCGCAGAGATCAGGGTTTCTTATGAAAAAGACAGTTGGAAGAAAGGCGATATGCGTCCGGAGCATTATTTTGCATGTTCGGATATTACGGATGCGGCAAATGTAATAGAATATAACCATGCGGAATATGAAGATACGGCGACCAATCCGCCTACAAAGAAAACATATATCCCTTGCGACAGGGTTACCCAGTTCTTAGAATACGATGTTGGTTATAATCAGAAGATCCGTGTAAACACGACGGCCAATGAAGTATTTACTATGGATATGGATCGCAATATTGATGATATGGAAAACGCCTTATCCAAGTTAAAAGAAATCGAAGCGGTTAAGACGGATCTGGAAAGAATGATGGATACGATGGATGAAGACCATCCGGATTATGCGAATTTAAAAGCAACCTATGATGCGGCGGAAAAAGCCCATACCTATGTCCGGGAGAATATGCAGAAGATGTTTGAAGGATTGATTACAAAAACGCAGAAAATCTCGGATTCCACCAGCCTGGCAATTACGGATAATGGTACGAGGTCGAGCCGCCTTGATTTGATAAGCAACCGTCTGATGACGCAGAAATCGACGTTTGAAACTTTACAGTCCGCTAATGAAGATATCGATGTGACGGAAGTAACGGTAAAGCTGACCAGTATGGAATATTCTTACCAGTCCGCATTGCTGGCAACGGGTAAAATCCTGCAGAATTCTTTGATGAATTATATATAAGGAGCGGATGATGGTTCCTATAGTTCGGCGGTTATAATGAAGGAGACGAGGAGAAGGTATGACATTACAAACAAAAGTATTCGGAGAGATTACGGTTTCGGAAGAAAAAATCATCACATTTCCGGGCGGGATTATCGGATTCCCGGATTTAACCCAGTTTGTTTTGCTCTATGATGAGGAGGACGGCATAACGACGATCCATTGGCTGCAGTCCATGCAAGAGCCGGGATTTGCGATACCGGTAATGGATCCTCTTTTGGTGAAAGAAGATTATAATCCGGAAGTAAATGATGAACTTCTGAAAGCATTGGCGGAAGGGGAAGACGGGGAATGGGATCAGGAAGAACTGTTAGTATTGGTTACGGTGACGGTACCCCAGGAACTCGAAAAAATGACGGTTAATCTAAAAGGCCCGATTCTGATTAACGGGGCAAACCAAAAAGCTTGCCAGGTGATTGTGGAAGGGGATGAGTATAAGGTAAAATTTCCTATTTATGATATCCTGCAGGCAAGGAAAGCGGGTGAATAGATGTTAGCTTTATCCAGGAAAAAGAACGAAGCGTTAGTGATCAACAATAATGTGGAGATTACGATCCTCGAAATAAAGGGTGAACAGGTAAAAATAGGCATTACGGCGCCGAAAGAAGTGCCGGTATACCGGAAAGAAGTCTATGTGCAGATACAGGATGCGAATAAAGAAGCGGTAAATACAGACGGCATGGCAGCTTTGAGGAAGATGCTGGAATAGCGATAAGATAATATTAGGAAGACAGAAGCCGCCTGACAGGGCTGCGGCGGCTGTCTTCTTTTTAACCGGCGTTGAAATTCCCGGAAAAAAAGGTAAATTTTTATAAAATCCGTCCGATATATTATATAGACGTAAATGATAAGTATCATTATGTTACTTAACAAATTTTAACATCACACGGAGGTGATCAACAATGGCTATAGAACCATTAGGAAGTGTAATGACAATTCAGTCACAGACGGTTCAGAAACCGGTCAAAACAAGTGAAGTGGCGGAAAACAAGGAAGTTTCCACTCCTGCACAGTCAGCGAATGTAGATCCGGTCACAATATCCGTTGCAAAAACAGACGGCACGGATGGTAAAGACGGACAGGGCGCAGGTAATCAGAATGCGGAACAGCAGCAGGCTTCCAACGAAAAGATTAAGAAAGCTGTTGAGCAACTGAATAAGAACATGCCCCATTCAGAGGCTGTTTTTGGAATCCACGATGGGACCAACAGGGTAATGATCAAAATTGTGGATAAGGATACGAAGGAAGTGATTAAGGAATTCCCGCCGGAAGAGACTTTGGATATGATCGCAAAGGTATGGGAACTGGCCGGGATTATGATTGATGAAAGACGCTAAGGCGGCGGACAAAGATAGGAGGAAAGAGATATGCCAATCAGGATTACAGGTATGAATTCCGGGCTGGATACGGAATCCATTATTTCGGAACTGGTAAAAGCCCAGAGGACCAAGGTTGACAGCGTTAAGAAAAAGCAGACAACGCTCCAGTGGAAACAGGAAGCCTGGAAAGAATTGAATGCTAAGATTTATAAGCTGTTCCAGACAACCTTGGGCAATATGAGGATGACTTCTGATTACAGCAAGAAGGTAACGGATGTTTCCAATCCGGCAATTGCGGATGTGATCAGCGGTGACAATGCCATGAATGCTACCCAGACATTGAGAGTAGAATCATTGGCAACTACAGGCTATATGACAGGCGCACAGATGGAGGGCGCAGTAACGAACGGAACGAAGCTGACAGATATCAAGATGGCGGACGGGACCAGTATTGCGGCAGGCAGTACGATCCGGTTGACGACGGGCGGGAAGACTACGGAAATAAACATTACGTCGGATATGACGGTCGGCAATTTTGTACAATCCCTGAAAAGCGCAGGTGTAGAAGCTAATTTTGATGAGAAAAATAAAAGGCTCCATATTGCATCAACAAAGAGCGGCGAGAAGAATGATTTTACCATTACGGCAGTCAATGCGGACGGGACCGATGCTTTGAAAGCTCTTGGCATTCTTTCTTATGATGACGCGGCTAAGGCGGAATACGGGAAATATGCCAATATGAGTGCGGCTGAAAAGCAGAAGGCTATAGATGCGGATGTGGCCGCAAAGCTAAAATCCCTGACCGCTCAGAGGGAATCCCTCTTAAAAACAAAGGATGAACAGCAGAAAGCGGTAGATGACGCTAAAAAAGCTTTTGCTGAGAAATATAATAATGAAGATATTGATACTGCGGTAGCGAATAAGTCAACCATGCAGAGCCGGATTGATCAGTTGAAGGCGGATGTTGAAAACGGCAGCGCAAGCAAAAGCGATGAAGAAGAGCTTGCAGGGCTGCAGGAAAAAATGGCTGCTATCGAAAGCTATGAGAAGTCGAAAGAAGCTTTGACGAAAACAACCGGTTCCATCAACGATGTGGAAAAAAACATGGACATAGATAGCAACGGCAATATTACTGCCAGCAGCCAGCTTGTAACTGATGTCACTGCTGTATGGGATGACAAAATCGCCACAGCCAATAATATCATAAATGGCACGATGAGCGGAAGCGATGTACGTAAGACGCCAGGGTCGGATGCGGTGATTTGGCTGAACGGCGTAAAATACCAGGGGGAAAGCAACACCTTTGAAGTAAACGGCCTTACGATTACGGCAAAGCAGGCGAGCAGCGAAAATGTAACCCTGACCACAAGACAGGATACCGATGGCATTTATAATATTGTAAAGAACTTCCTGAAGGAATATAATTCCTTAATAAATGAAATGGATAAGCTCTATAATGCAGAAGCGGCAAAGGGATATGAACCGCTGACGGATGATGAAAAGAGCGAACTGTCCGATAAAGAAGTGGAGAAATGGGAAACGAAGATCAAGGATGCCGTACTCCGCAGGGATTCCAATTTGTCTACCGTATCCTCGGCTATGAAAAACATTATGCTGCAGGGCGCGATGGTAAATGGGAAACAAATGTATCTTTCCAATTTCGGTATTGAAACGCTTGGCTATTTCAGTTCCGGGGAAAATGAAAAAAATGCATATCACATTAACGGTGATGAAGATGACAGCGCGGTAAGTTCAAAGGCTAACGACCTGAAGGCTGCGATATCTTCGGATCCGGATACGGTCATCGCTTTCTTTGCCCAGTTATCCCAGAACCTGTATGCGGAACTGGATAAGCAGTCCCGCAGCGTAGAAGGGATCCGGACTTTCGGTTCATTCTATGATGATAAAAAGATGCAGGAAGATTATAATAATTATTCGGATAAGATTAAAAAGCAGGAACAGAAATTGACGGCTATGGAGGACAGATGGTATAATAAGTTTACGGCTATGGAAACTGCTCTGGCTAAGATGCAGTCCAACCAAAGCGCGATATCAAGCTTATTAGGAGGAATGTAAAACTATGGCTCTACTACCAAACAGATTTGAACAATACAGCAATAATAAAGTAATGACGGCTTCGCCCGCAGAGCTGACGCTTATGCTTTACGAAGGTGCCATAAAGTTCTGCAATATTGCCGTGATAGGTTTGGAACACAAAGATATGGAAAAAGCCCATAATAATATCGTAAAGACAGAGAAGATCGTCCGGTATCTGCGTGAGACTCTGGATATGAAATATCCGGTAGCCCGTGACTTTGAAAATATTTATGTATATCTTGACAGGCGTTTGGTAGAGGCTAATGTAAAAAAAGACGGGGAAATTTTACGGGAAGTATGCGATCATTTGCGGGCAGTAAGGGACACATGGAAAGAAGTTATGCGATTGAACAGAAAAGGGTAAGGTATGATGGAGAATTATCTTCGGGTCTTAGAAGAAAGCCTGTCGAAAAAATGGGATGTGCTTTGCAGGATAGAAGAATTATGCCTGCGGCAGGAACGCATATTGAGCGGGGATCCTGTGGAGGAGGAGGAATTTGACGGCAGCATTGAAGAAAAAGGGATCCTGATCGATGAATTGAGCAAGCTGGACGAAGGGTTTGAAAGCCTTTATGAGCATATTAAGGAACAGCTTATGGACGGGCGGGAAAGGTATAAACCTCAAATTGCAGCGCTTCAGAAAAAGATTACGGAAGTGACGGAGAAGAGCGTAGCGATCCAGGCGCAGGAGAGAAGGAATAAAAAGCTGGCGGAAGATTTTTTTGCAAAAAGCAGGCATGAACTGAAAAAGGGGAGGAGAAGTTCCCAGGCCGCCTTAAATTATTACCGCAGTATGAATAATTCGCAGATAGTGTCGCCTCAATTTATGGACAAAAAAAAATAAAAAAATTTAATTTCAGGTATAAAGTATTCGGGAATCATTCCGATATAATATACAAGTAAAGCAAATTACTTAGTAAACTAATGGATGGCAGAGTAACCTAGGGCTTTGCCGGACATAAAAAACGAAGTGGCAGGGAAGCCACTTAATATTCAAGGAGGAATATATTATGGTAGTACAACACAATCTTACAGCTATGAACTCTAACAGGATGTTGGGTGTTACAACAAGCAAACAGGCAAAAGAAACTGAGAAATTAGCTTCCGGTTACAGAATCAACCGTGCGGCAGATGATGCAGCAGGCCTTTCCGTTTCCGAAAAAATGAGACGTCAGATCAGAGGTTTGGATCAGGCATCTGCAAATGCTCAGGATGGTGTTTCTTTAGTACAGTCTGCTGAAGGTGCTTTGGGTGAAGTTAGTGATATGCTTCAGAGAATGAACGAGCTGACAGTTAAAGCTGCAAACGGCACATATACTTCTACACAGAAGGGTTATATCTCTGATGAAATCAACCAGTTGATCTCTGAAATCGACCGTGTTGCAACCACAACGAAATTCAATGACCAGAAAGTATTGTCTGCTACAGCTACGTACTCATTCCAGGTTGGTAATGAGCAGAACGAGACAATGACTGTTAAGATTTCCAACATGAAAGCTTCTAAGCTGAATTCAAAGCTGAGCGATCAGGACTGGAAAACAAAGAGCACATATGCTAGCATTGCTGCATTTATTGATACTGTTAAGTCTGCAATGGAAACAGTTGCTTCCCAGCGTTCCGCTCTTGGTGCAGTTCAGAACCGTTTAGAGCATACTATCAGCAACTTGGATAACATTGTTGAGAATACAACGGCAGCAGAATCCCGTATCCGTGATACAGACATGGCTAAGACGATGGTTACCTACTCCAACAACCAGATCCTTGCTCAGGCAGGCCAGGCAATGTTGGCACAGTCTAACCAGACAAATCAGGGTGTATTATCCTTACTTCAGTAAATTATTAGGTATTTGCGAAGTACAGCACTTTATAAAGTGTTTCAAAGAGAGCTGGAAATTTCAGCTCTCTTTTAATTTCATAAGAAAATAGACCTGTTAATGTGGAATTTGGCTAGGACAAGAAATAAACTTGGTATGGAGAAGAATCATGAACATCTTAATGTTGGAATGGGATAGCTTTGCCCATGAATATGTTATGGAAGAGCTGCGTAATGCGGGGTGTGGGATCGATGTTTTTGCATGGCCTTTTGGCAAAGAGGACATGCGGAATAATGAGCCGCTGTGTGGAAAATTAACGGAAGCTTTGCGGGAAAAAGAGTATAGCTTTGTTTTTTCCTTTAATTTTTTTCCGGTAGCGGCCAAGGTATGTAATGAATGCGGCATAAAATATGCGGCATGGATTTATGATAATCCATATTTGCTCCTTTATTCCAAATATACGATGTTGGATACCAATTATATTTTCTTTTTTGATAAATCTTTATATTTTGATTTTAAAAAGCATGGAGTAAAGCATGCGTTTTATCTTCCGATGGCGGCGCCTGTCGATTATTATGACAGTATGAGGGCTGCTGCAGCAGGGAAGAAGGAGGATTTTTGCGCTGATATTTCTTTTGTAGGTTCTACGTATAATGAAGAAAGACAAGACTTTTTCCGTTGTTTTGATCAGGCGAATGCTTATACGGCCGGATATCTGAAAGCGATTATGGGAATGCAGAAGGAAGTATACGGAAGCTTTTTGCTGGAAGAACTGTTGCCCGATCATATACTTTATGAACTTAGAAGGGTGTGTCCGATCCCCAAAGAAGATGATGAATGGGAAACGGATGCATGGATTTACGCCAATTATTTTTTGGCGAGGAAAATGACAGGGGAACAGAGAAAAGAACAATTGGAGGCTTTGGGGCAAAATCATATGGTAAAGCTGTACGCCCCGCAGCAGGATTCCCATGTGGAGCATGTGGCCAATTGCGGGCCGGTGGATTATATGAAAGAGATGCCGCTCGTCTTTATGAATTCCAAAATCAATCTTAATATGACGCTGCGCAGCATTCATACCGGGATCCCCCTCCGCGCGATGGATATTATGGGATGCGGTGGTTTTTTATTGACCAATTATCAGGAGGATTTTTTTGATTATTTTGAACCGGGCGTTGATTATGTATTTTATTCCAGTAAAGAGGAATTGCTGTATCTGGCGGATTATTACCTATCTCATGAAGAAGAACGGATGGAGATTGCGGAAAACGGTTATCAAAAGATAAAATCCGGACATACTTACCGGAATCGGATAGAAGATTTATTAATACAGATGAAGGGAATATAGTGCCATGAAAGTATTGCATATCATGTGGAATTCTTATGGGCGGGAAGATGTGGAGAAGGAATTCCACAGGCGCAGATTTGAAGTGGATGGATATTATTTGAACCGTGCGGAAGATGTTTATATGAACCAAAGGCTGGAACAGGAAATCATAGCTAAGATATCGAAAAAGGAATATGATTTTGTCTTTTCATGGAATTATTTCCCCATTGTAGCCATTGCCTGCAGCGTATGCAAGGTGCCATATGCATCATGGGTGTATGACAGCCCTTTGGTGGGGCTAAGGCATTGTTCGGTAGTTTCCCCTTATAATTATATCTTTCTTTTTGATAAGACAGACTATCTGGAGTTAAAAAGAAAAGGGATCAATACCGTATATTATCTGCCATTGGCGGCTGACGTGGAAAAATATGATGCCTATGAGATGGACGATGAGATGAGGGAAATCTATTCGGTACCCATATCATTTATCGGTTCGATTTATACGGAAAATAAGTTTAATGATTATAGAAGATTAAATCATCTGGGCAGTTATGAGAAAGGATATGTGGACGGCCTGATGATGGCGCAGAAAAAGATTTACGGGAAACTTCTGTTGGAAGAGATGCTTCCTGCGGATATTCTGGATAAGCTGCGGCAGGTATCCAATATTGTGTTACGGGAGGATACAACATTTGATTATACAAAGTACTTTGGACAGAATATACTGCCGAAATGCGTAACGGCTATGGAGCGGCAGGAGGTGCTGGAACTGCTGTCGGAGAGATACCGGTTTTATCTGTATACCCATAAAAAAACCCCTTTCCTTCCGAAGATCATCAATAAGGGGATGGCGGGGAGCCGGGAAGAGTCCTGTTATATTTTCCGGTGTTCCAAAATCAACCTGAATATCACCCTGCGTTCGATCCGTACCGGTATTCCGCTGCGGGCCTTTGAGATTATGGGAAGCGGCGGTTTCCTGCTGACTAATTATCAGGAAGATTTTCTGGACTGCTTTGAACCCGGGGTTGACTTTGCTTATTATGACAGCTACGATGATTTGCTGGAAAAGGTGGACTATTACCTGACCCATGAGGAAATCCGGCAGGAGATCGCGAAAAACGGGTATGAAAAAATGAAGAAATACCATACTTATAAAAACCGGCTGGATACGATCATAGAGACGATGGGCATAAAATAGAAGAATGATAGGTGGAAATAAAAAATGGCTAGAGTGGATAATAATGTCGTTAATTTAGTGGAGAAAATCCGGAAGGCAATCCGGGAGGGGATGATGCAGCCGGATAATTTTCCTTTGGACGAAATAAGCAATCTGATCGAGTGTACATTGGGGGCTTCTTTTTGGAAGTATATTGTGAGCGAGTCAAACTATGGCTTTGCCAATCTGCCCGGAATCTATAAAGAGTGCCTGCAGGAGGCGGTAAAACGCAAGGATATGGAGGAGTGTGGGCGTATTTTATATTTATTCCAATGCAGCTATATTAGTTTTTATACGGCAATGAGCGATGATGAAAAGGTTTTCCGGCAAAAGCCATACAGGAAGATGATTATCGAGCTGGGAACGGCGAATGCACAGATGCAGTGCCGTATCCATAAGGAGAGACAAAAAGGGCTGGTGAGAAAAGAGGATGGCCGGCTGGGGCAGGGAAGAGGCGTGGTATACACTTTTCTGACGGGGGAAAAGAAATTAAACCAGCCGGAAGAAGCCAGCGCACAAGTCGACTATCTTTGTTTTACGGATAAAGAGGACAAATGGGGCAAAAAGGAAGGAGTCTGGGAATATCGGCCGGCAGAAAAAACAGAAGGAATGGGCATCGATTATATAAGAAGCAAATATACAATCATGGCGCATCAAATGCTGCCGGAATATGATTACAGCGTATGGGTGGATCCGGATATGGTAGTAGTGGGGGATTTATTCCGTTTCTGTAAAGTTTACGGGGAGAAGAACAGCTTCTTATGTTTTCCCGATGCGAAAGAGGACTGTATTTATGAGGATATGTCCGTCGTCCATATGAGGACGGATCACTTAAATATAGCAATTCGTAAGAAACTGCTGCAGTTTCAAAAAGAAGGCTATCCTGAGCATAACGGTCTCATCGACAACCGGGTGATTATCAGGGATCATAGGAGCCGTCAAATGCGCGAAACAATGGAAGCATGGTGGAGAGAGATTTATGACGGACATTCCATTGCAAAAAACATATTTAACTATGTGGCCTGGAAACAGCAATTCCCATTTTCTTTATGCGATTTGTTTATTTATGAAAATCCATACTTCAAAAACGGTCAGATTGATTTAAACACCAACGAAGATTATTAAGGGGTTAAAAGGCATGAAAATCCTGTTCATGGAATGGAAAAGCCTAGGGCAGGCGGATCTTATAGAAGAGTTTGAAAAAAGGGGATGGGAAGTCAATTGTTTACCGTTTCCGAGGGAAACGGAAAATACAAGACTGAATAAGGGACTGTGCGAAAAGCTGGTGAAAAAAATTGCGGAAGCAAACTATGATTTTGTGTTTTCTTTTAATTATTTCCCGGTCATTTCCATTGCCTGTAATGCCTGCCGGGTAAAATATGTGTCCTGGACGTTTGACAGCCCGTTTATACAGCTATATTCCAATACGGTGAGTTTTCCTTATAATTATGTATTTGTTTTCGATAAAGGGACCTGTGAGGATTTATGGGAAAAAGGGGTGGAAACGGTATATTATTTGCCGATGGCCGCGCCGGTGGGGCGGTATGATGCTTATACCGTTTCGGAAGAAGAAAGAAGATTTTACCAAGCCCAGGTTTCATTTATCGGTTCTACTTACCGGGAAAAGAAAAACAGGTTTTATGAAAGATTAAGCGGTATTTCTGATTTTACGAAAGGGTATCTGGAGGGCTGTATCCAAATGCAGAAACAGATTTATGGGGAGTTTCTGCTGGAGCAGATGCTTGGCCGGGAAATTATGGAAGACCTAATGCGGCATTGCCCGTTGGAGGTAAACCAGGACGGATTTGAACGGCTGGAGTGGGTATATGCCCATTATTTTCTTGCCAGACGAGTGACTGCCTTAGAAAGGACGGAAGTGTTGGAGCGGCTGTCAGAGAAATATCAGACTGATTTATATACCTATGACGAGACGCCGGAGCTTCCCAAAGTAAAGAACCGACGTACGGCGGAAGTGATGAAGGAAGCCCCCCTGATATACAGATGTTCCCGGATTAATCTGAACATTACATTGAAAAGCATACTGACGGGCATCCCTTTACGTTCTTTTGAGATTATGGGAAATAAAGGGTTTCTTTTGAGCAATTATCAAAGGGAATATGACGATTATTTTGAAAACGGGACAGATTATGTCTATTATACGGATTATGAAGATTTGGAAAAGAAAGTGGATTATTATTTAACCCATGATAAAGAAAGACGGGAGATTGTGGAAAACGGCTACCGGAAAGTAAAGGAAGCCCATACTTACAAAAACCGTGTGGATGCCATTTTAGAAGTGATAAGCAAATAATCCTTATAGGAAAGGAGCGGTGGAGTATGTTGGAAGGTCTGGAACAGATTATAAAAAACAGGATTCAGATTCCGGAGGGATTCTTTCAGGATGAAGTGAGGGAAGGATTCCTGATAGAGCGGAAGATGAAATGCGCATGGGCGGCTCAGATGGAAGTGCTGATGGAAATTGACAGGATTTGTAAGAGAAATGGGATTATGTATTTTGTGGACTGCGGCACTTTGTTAGGGGCGGTGAGGCATAAAGGGTTTATTCCCTGGGATGACGATATTGATATATCCATGAAGAGGGATGACTACCGGAAGTTTATTTCCGTACTGCCGGAGGAACTGCCGGAAGATTGGTTGTTCCTTGATCTGAAAAATGATAAAAACCGGCTGTTCGGAAGGGTGACAAACGGCCAGCTATATGATTCGAGGGCGGAGCATATGCTCCGGTTCCATGGCTGTCCTTATGTGGTAGGAATCGATATTTTCCCTATTGATTATCTGGCCGAGTCGCCGGAAGAAGATGAGGTATGGTTTGCGGTATTGAAATATATTTACAGGCTGGCATTGGTAATGGAAGTGGTGGATGAGATATCCGAAGAAGCGGAACGGGATATCCGGAAGGCTGAAGAAATGTGCAATGTAAGAATTGACAGGAATGGCAATATCCATGATCAGTTGATGCGGCTGGTGGAGCAGATGGCGCAGATCTATCAAAGAGATGAGGCGCAGGAGATGGAAAGGGTCGTATGGGATCTGGGACAGGAGTGGAGATATAAATATAAGAAAGAATGGTATGAAAAAAGCATTGAAATGCCTTTTGAAAATATTATGGTGCCGGTACCCGTAGGGTATGAGTATATACTCCCCAGGCTCTATGGGAAAGATTATATGACCCCGAAGCAGGATATTGCAGGGCATGATTATCCTTTTTATAAGCAGCAGGATATCGAACTGGAAAAAATGAGAAAAGAAAAGGCGGAAAGCCAGGCGCGGGAAAGCAGGCAGTGATGATGGAACGATTCGGGGAAGATTTTTTTAAAGGGGAATTAAGGGAAGGCTTCTTTGTGGACGGCATTATGAAAGGGGTATGGGCAGCCCAGATAGAAGTGTTAATGGAAATAGACCGTATCTGTAAAAGGAATGGAATCCAATACTTTGCGGGATTTGGCACTTTATTAGGCGCAGTAAGGCATCATGGATATATCCCTTGGGATGATGACATTGATATTACGATGAAAAGGGAAGATTATCAGAAGTTTTTGGCAGCGGCGTTAAGGGAGATGCCGGCCGGATGGCGGACAGTGAATGCCTATAGGGATGAAAACAGCGAGGAAGCGTTTACGAGAGTGGTGAACGGGGAAAGAGTGAGCCTGGAAGAAGTTTTTTTACGGGAGTTCCATGGATGCCCTTATGTAGTAGGGGTGGATATCTTCCCGTTAGACTATCTTCCCCGGGATAAAAATGAAGAAGATGTTTTGTATCTGATCTTGCAGCACTGCTTTGGCGTCGTATGGAAAGTGAAGCTGGGGAATACGGAAGGGTTGGAACAAAATCTGCAGGAAATAGAATATATGTGCAATGTGCGGATTGACAGGGAAAAGAACCTGGTCAGGCAGATGCTTCTTCTAATGGATCAATTGGCCGGCCTGTACCGCAGTGAAGAAGCGGATAAGCTGGCGCTTCTTATGTTCCGCCCGGATCCGGGGACAAGGTCATATATGCAATATAAAAAGGAATGGTTTGCGGAAAGCATCCCAATGCCTTTTGAAAATATTACAATACCGGTTCCTGCCGGCTATGAGGAACTTCTTAAGACAATCTATGGGGCGGATTACATGACGCCGAAGAGGTATGGAGCATTGCATGACTATCCGTTTTATCAAAAACAGGAAGCGGAACTGGCAGCGGCAAGACAGCGATAGGGAATGGATGCGGATATGATCAAATGCATGGGATAAACAATATTATAAATGTGGATGAGCGAAAAAATAAATACGGACATAGGAGGAAAAAGCTATGCAGGCTTTGATTCTAGCGGCGGGCATGGGGCGCCGGATGGGAAAGTATACGGAAAACTCCACAAAATGCATGATAACGGTTGCCGGGAAAACATTATTAGAAAGAGCGGTGGATGCGTTAAAGGAAGCAGGGATTCATAAACTGGTTATGGTGATTGGATATGGGGCGGAAAAGGTGCGTGAATTCGTGGCCTCTAAAAATTATTTTGGGATTTCCATTGAATATGTTTATAATTATGACTATGCGGATACAAATAATATATACTCGCTTTATCTGGCAAGGGATTATCTGCAGAAGGATGACACCATTTTACTGGAATCCGATCTGATTTTTGACAAAGATATTGTAAAAAAAGTGGTGGATGCGGAAGCGAAAAACGTGGCAGTCGTGGCAAAATATGAACAGTGGATGGACGGCACGGTGGTTGTGCTGGATCGCAGGAGTAATATTGTTGATTTTATCGATAAGACAAAATTTAAATATGAAGAAGTGGACAGTTATTATAAAACAGTTAATATCTATAAATTCAGCAAAGGGTTCTCGGAAAAAAAATATCTGCCGTTTTTGGGGGCGTATCTGAAAGCTTACGGGACCAACCAGTATTATGAACAGGTGCTTAAGATTTTTGCCCATATTAAAAACTCGGAGTTAAGCGCCTATGTGTTGGAAGATGAAAACTGGTATGAAATAGATGATGCACAGGATCTGGATATTGCGAATACGATCTTTGCGGATGAAAGGCATATACTGGAAAAGTATGAACTGCATTTCGGTGGTTATTGGAGGTTCCCAAAAGTCAAGGATTACTGTTATTTGGTCAATCCCTATTATCCTCCGGAGAAAATGTTGCACCAGATTTCCTATTTCTTTAAAGACCTGCTGACCCAGTATCCTTCCGGTATGAATATCCAGAAGCTGAACGCTGCCAACATGTTCGAGGTGGATGCGGATTATCTTCTGGTAGGGAATGGGGCGGCCGAATTGATCGAGGTGCTTGGCCGTGTGCTTAAAGGAAAGGTATCGGTATGCATCCCCACCTTTAATGAATACATCCGATGTTTTGCGCAAAGCGAAATACGGGAAATCGACAGCAGGGCGAATGGCTATCGGTATCATTTGGAGCAGCTTTTGGAGGAAGCGGAGCATACGGATAATCTGCTCATTGTCAATCCGGATAATCCCAGCGGCGCGTTCCTTACTTATGCGGAAATGATGCGGCTGATGGAGAAATGCGAAAAACAGGGTGTGTTCCTCGTGGTGGACGAATCCTTTATCGACTTTGCCGAAGGCAGCAGCAGATATACGTTAATCAGGGAATCGCTGTTAAAAAAATACAAGCATTTGATTGTGTTAAAGAGCATCAGTAAATCTTATGGGGTGCCCGGGCTGCGGCTGGGGGTTATGGCTACCGGCAATCAGGCTATCCAGGAAGAAACCAGAAGGAAAATGGCTATCTGGAATATCAATTCTTTTGCGGAATATTATTTGCAGATACAGAGGTTTTATAAAAATGATTATGTCATAGCCTGCAATGAGATTGCAAAACAGCGGGCCAAGATGCAGGAGCAGTTAAGCGGGATTGAAGGGATAAAAGTATATCCTTCACAGGCTAATTATATCATGTGCGAATTGACAGGGGAAATCACCTCCTTCCGGCTGGCAATGCTGTTGATCAAAAAGTATAATATTCTGATCAAAAACCTTTCGGAAAAAAAGGGATTCCAGGGCGGGTCTTTTATCCGGCTGGCGGTAAAAAGTGAAGAAGATAATGCCGTTTTGATTGATGCGATTAAGCAGATTCTTTCTTTTTAAGGTACGGGGGTTAATTATTCGCAATAATAGCCGATATATATAAAGAATGTTAGGCTGTGTATGCAGGAATGATGAGCGGATCGATAAATGCCGTTGCCGGGATTGCAAGTGAAAAAGGATGCAGGCAATAGGAATAGAAGCCGAAAGGATATCGGCGGTAATGTGCATGGAGGCATAAAAACAGTGGAATTTGACGGGCTGCCCCTATGTGGATAGGGGCAGTTTTTATTTCATAGGAAAAGACTTTCCTATGAAATAAAACCCTCCGGGAGGATGAACACTTTTTACCTTATAGGAAATTCCGTCGTCAGACGGACATAAATTGACGAAGAACCGAAGGTTCTTCCGAACACAATGCCGAAGGCATTTTGTTCTACGTATACTTTGAAGAGATGGAATACTATATGGAGGCGGTATGAGAATTGCGGACGAGCAGGATAAAGGGAAGATTTTGGAATATCTGAAACAGGGTTTACATGATTGCCTTTATCTATATATAGATGTAATGAATTATGGCATTGCATCAGATAATATGAAAGTATGGATCGAGGAAGAACAGGGGGGACTGGTATGGGTAGCTATGAAATACTATGACAGTTTCCAACTTTACAGCCATAGAGAACAGCTTAATATAGAAGGGATCGCAGAACTGGCCCGGAAATATCCGGTGGCTATGATATCCGCAAGGAAAAGCCTGATAGAACAACTGGCAAGAAAACTGGATGGATATAAGACCGACTACGGTGTGGTATATCTTATGGATAAGTATATAAAAATAAGAAACCCCAAAAAAGTGGAGCTGGCCAGGGAAGAGGATGCAAGGGAGATTGCGGGGCTGATTTGCTCGGATGAGGAATTAGGAGGGCATTATACGGTAGATAATCTGACTGCGCAGCTTGCGGAACGCATCCGGACCCGGACAGGCAGGAGTTATATTATACGCGATCAAGGGAAAATCGTGGCCCATAGCGCGACCTATGCGGAAGCGGAAGGGATAGCGGTAGTCAGCGGCACGATTGTAAAGACCGAGTACAGGAATACAAATTGCTATATGCTGCTGGCCAATTATATGATGCAGCAGTTGGTAGGGGAAGGAAAGGCGGCCTATACATTTTCGCTTTCAGGGAAGATGATTGATTATCTGGATAAAGCGCATACGAGATGCGGGGAATACGGGAAATTGGTAAGAAAGCAGGAGAAATAAAACAGAATGGTAATAGGTAAAGGAAAAAAGATTGAAAATTAAAATTTTCAATCGCGGGATTTGTGTCTGCGCGTTGCTTGTCACAAACTCGTTATGCGCAAAAGCAGCGCGGAAATGGAGGAAAAAATGAAAGAAAAGATTTTGAAAGTTTTAGAGTCATTTAACGAAGAGATTGTAGAAGATACGGGCCGCAACTTATTCGATGCGGAGATTTTGGATTCTTTTGGCATTGTAGAATTGGTAATCGAACTGGAAGATTCTTTTAATATTGTAATCGATGTGGATCTGGTAACGCCTGAAAATTTTGGCACCGCAGATGCTATTGTTCAATTGGTGGAGAGCCTGATGGACTGACCGTAAGCAGGAATGGAATGACTATGGAAAAAAATGTATTAGAATTCTTAGAAAATGCTTCTGCCGCTTACGCGGATAAAATTGCGGTAAAAGACAGCAGCCGGGAATGTACGTTTTCACAATTGTGCCAGAATGCAAAAAAAGCAGGCAGTGCATTGACGGAATACGCGATATTTGGCAGGACGATCCCTGTTTATATGGAAAAAGGGGCCGCTGCATTGGAGGCTTTTTGGGGGATCACATATGCAGGCGGATGTTATAGCCTGATGAACCCGGTGCAGCCGCAGGCGAGATTGGAAAAGATACTGGATATTTTAAATGCGCCGTGCCTGATTACGGATCATAATTCATATGACGGCTTGGCCGGAATAAAATTTGGCGGCAGGATACTCTTTATCGAAGATTTGACAGATCATCCGGTGGATGAAATCGCTTTAAAACAGGTGAGGGAGAAATCCATCGATACGGATGCTTTATATGTCAATTTCACATCAGGATCTACAGGAATCCCCAAGGGAGTGGTAGTAGGGCATAAATCCGTAATTGAATTCATCCATTATTTTGTTTCTATTTTTCATATAACATCGGAGGACATTATCGGGAATCAGGCGCCGTTTGATTTTGACGTTTCCGTGAAGGATATTTACTCCATGCTGCTGACCGGCGCTACGATGTATATCATTCCGAAAGAATGCTTCAGCTTTCCGAAAAAAGTATTGGATATTCTTGTGCAGGAGAAGATCACGACTTTGATATGGGCGGTTTCCGCGTTATGTATGATTACGTCTTTAAGAGGGTTTACTTATAAGATCCCTGAGGCGGTAAATAAAGTACTGTTCAGCGGGGAAGTAATGCCATGGAAGCATCTGCAGGAATGGAGGCAGGCGCTTCCCGAGGCAATGTTTGTGAATTTATACGGCCCGACGGAGATTACCTGTAATTGCACTTATCATATTGTGGGGGATGAGTGCGGGGAAGTCATTCCGATAGGGAAAGCGTTCCCTAACGAAAGAGTATTCCTCTTGGATGAGACGCAAAAGGAAGTCTGCGATATCAATATGGAAGGTGAAATCTGCGTTGCGGGTTCCACACTGGCATTGGGCTACTATGGGGATCCGGAGAGGACGAAGGAAGCCTTTGTGCAGAATCCTCTGAATTCCGGGTATCATGAATTCATTTACCGCACAGGGGATATTGCTTATTACCGTGAAGACGGCAATTTGGTTTATGTAGGGAGAAAAGATTTCCAGATTAAGCATTTGGGACATAGAATAGAGCTGGGGGAACTGGAAACATTCATAAGCATGATCCAGGGGATCGACAGGGCATGTTGCCTGTATGACGAGGCGAAGCAGCAGATCGTGGCCATTTACCAGGGGAATGCGGAAAAAACGGCAATTAAGAAAGAGCTGCGGAAAAAAGTGATTAAGTATATGATTCCGGAAAGATATATTGTTGTAGGGCAGATGCCGCTGACGCCGAATGGGAAGATAGACAGGAAACGGTTAAAAGCAGAGTATTTTGAGGGGCGTTAGATTGAAAAATCAGCTTGATAGCTGATTTTATCAATCGGCAATTTGAGTCAGA
>CAOKPU010000052.1 GCA_948470755.1 uncultured Lachnospiraceae bacterium
TCCACGAAGCAGCCTCTGCTGCGAGTGGTTAGAAGCACTTCTCACACTAACCCCTTCCTGCCATCCGCTTCGTCCCTTCCAACCCTATCCTGTTTACCAATTTTTTCACATATGTCAGGGAAAAATAAAGGATTACGCTGTCTATCGGCAGCATGATCGCATTCTTCACTATCCTCAAAGGAAGCAAGGCAAAAAAACCCTTTCCATACAACATGGAAATCCAGAGCGTATTTAAGATGCAGTTCACCAGAAGCTTTATAAGGAATTCCGCCGTCACAATCCTTTTTACAGTTACCGGCTTTTTATATAAGATAGAACCGTAAATAATCCCGGCCAGCATTACGTTAAAAGTGAACCCAAAAAAGAAGGGGCCGGAAGGCTTAAGCATATACTTTAGGACGTCCAGCGCCCCGCCGAACAGGCAGCCTGCCACCGGGCCGAACAAACATTCCACGATGCGATTGGGGATCCCCGAAAAACCGATCCTGATATAGGGGCCAACCTCTATGGAAGCCACCATGCTAAGGACTACCGCCAGCGCCGCCATCAATCCGCATAAAACCACATTTTTAGTCACCAGAAGTTCCCTTAAAGAACTTACATACATTTCTCTTACTTCTTTTAGTTTTTTCATGAAAAATACCTCCTTTATAGCAGTCTTCCTGAACCGCATAAAGGAGATATGAACGCCTGTATGCAGCAGCGGGATGCGAACCCTGTACCGCAAACCGGCATACCCGGTTTTTCGTCCGCATGACAACTCCCCGTTCATGCGGCACTTAACGCACAGACTTCTACTCTGCTAATGAAAAATTTATTTTGTCAACATGTTTGTTATAGCATAGAAAAATCATTTTGTAAATAGAGGCCTTCGTTAAAAACCATTCCCGGCCTTTTGACAGCAGCCATTTGGCCCGTTGCCCGCGGGAATCAAAATTGGAAATAAATGAACTGTGCCGCATCGTATTCAGGGCCATAGTAGCCAAAAATAAGAATAACAAATATTGCCATATACAGCACAAGCCATCTCCATCCCATCGGCATCTCCCAAATCTTTTTATAAACGTCCGTCTTTTCCTTTATAAGATCGGAAAAAACCAAAATGATCAAAGCCACCGCAAGCACTGCAATATTGCTGATGCCGAGCCCCATCGCCACGGCCATATCCCTGTTCAGGAGATCCTGTATCCCAAATTTGCCAAAGATCCTCCCGATCATCCCGCAGGCGTCCTCCATAGAGCCGGCGCGGAAAAACAGCCATGCAAAATCAACGGCCGCAAATGTCCCCAGCCATTGCAGCGCACGGGAAACTGCGCCTTCCTCCTTTTTTTCCTTCCGGGACCTTTTCCGGATAAAACTCTCCGCAACCTGATAAATCCCATGCAGGCCGCCCCATACCACGTAAGTCCAATTGGCCCCATGCCATAAGCCGCTTATCAAAAAGGTAATCAGTAAATTCCTGTACTTTTTTGCTTCGCCGCAGCGATTGCCGCCCAATGGAATATAAAGATAATCCCTGAACCAGGCGCTTAACGATATATGCCATCTACGCCAAAATCCTGCCACGCTGCGGGATAAATAAGGGGCGTTGAAGTTCGTCATCAGGTCAAAACCTAATATTTTCGCCGTGCCTATCGCAATATTGGTATAGCCGTCAAAATCACAATAAATCTGAAAAGCAAACAACACTGTCGCGAGCATGATATAGACCCCGGAAAACGACTGGTAATCATCATAAACCGACGTCACAATAACCGCGATCCTGTCTGCGATCACCACTTTCTGGAAGTATCCCCACAGCATACGGCTAAATCCAATAACGCAATACTCCGGATTCAGTTCATGTTTTTTTTTCATCTGCCGCAGCAGATTCTTGCTTCTTTCTATCGGCCCCGCCACAAGCTGCGGGAAAAAAGTAACAAACGCCCCATAGTCCACGAAATTTTTTTCCGCTTTCACATCCCCCCTGTAGACATCAATCACATACCCTAATGTCTGGAAGACGTAAAAAGAAATCCCTACCGGCAGCAAAAGATCCAAACTCACCCTTCTGATTTGCAGCCCCGCAAGATTGCCTAAGGCCGCCGCCGTCCCTATGAACATATCAAAATATTTAAAAAGGAATAATATCACAACACTGCATATAATGCAAAATACCAATATATATTTTTTTGTTTTCCGTTCCCTGCACCTGTCCATCAGAATTCCGGAAAAATAGGTTAAGGACGTCACCCCTAACAGCAAAAATATATATTTATAATTCCAGCACATATAAAAAGCGCAGCTTGCAGCAAATATCCAAAACGTCTTCCATTTCCCCGGCAGTAAATAATAAATAACGGCAATAAACGGGAATGACAGAAGAAAGATCAACGAATTAAATTCCATTTTAAAACCATTCCTCCCCCAAACTCGTGCCAATATACTTTGCCAGGCAATCCATCACTTCTTTGCGCCCTGCATCGTTTACATGTCCGTCATCCTGCATATATTCATAGCCCCAACCCAATCCATTCATCAGAAGGTTCATATCGAGCAGAAATACATTTTCATCATCCACATACATTTCCCTGATATAATTATTATACTTGATCAGTTCCGTACTCGGGACGTCCATCTGTTTTTTATACGGGACGGACAGAAACAATACCTTCATCTGATTTTTTTTGGCCGTCTCCAATATAGCCTCCACATCCTCTTTTTGTTCATCGCTTATTTCCCTGCATTCTGATATGGAAGTAAAATCCTGTTGGAAATAGTCATCCCGCTCTCCCTCATACTCGGGCTTAGCGCCTACCGTAACCCCATAAGGACTGCTTATGTCTTTCAGCCATTTTTTTGACAACGAACGGAAATCATCCTTCCCCAGTTCTTCCCATCTCGTGTGATATTTAATAAAAGGGACATAAAAAGATTCCGCCCCTTCCCCTATCCGATTCCTGATATATCCCACTTTTTCCAAAGACAACGGCATATAGTCCGCCGCATACCGCCTTACCATCTCTTCATTGCTCAGTTCCATCGGCACAAAAGAAAACGTTTCTACAATCAGAAGCCGGGGCTTCTGCGTTTTTACCGCCTCCTGCAATCGATACGCAATCTGTTCTATCCGCATACCGGTAATACTCATATTAAATACCCCGGCCCGGATCCCGTACTCCTCTTCCAATACGGCCCCTAATTCCAAAGAATCCACGGCGTCGATGGAATGGGATGAACCCATCACCAATACATCAACTGAATTCCCTTGCTGCTGCATATAATTGATATAATTATAAAAATTATTGTCTTTATAAAGAAATATCCTGTTTACTATGAAAAAAAGAAAGATAAAGCCGCAAAAAAACAATAGGGTACGGACTATAAATATCTTCTTTTCCCATTTCCCGATCGACATACATTTTCCTCCCACACCGCCGTTTTTCCGTCTCCTGCGGCGAGATCGCTGACTTTTCCATTATATGATACTAAATGTTTTATTTCAATCATTAATCATACAAATCCTAAAATCAGGAATGCCTCAAACCCTAGAAGTCCTTCTCACACTATTTTACAAAAATTGTCAAATGTTGCGTTTTGTAACTTTATTGTCACTTACCGCCTGTTTTGGCAAATTTACAGCATAGACAGCTCTCGTTATCATATAGTATAATAATTTGGCAGATACAATAGAAAATTATGTTAAAATGAGGAAACAGCGTATGAAAAAGAAAAAATATTTATCAAAAAACAAATTGTATTTTACAATACCAATATTTTCCGCATTTTTATGTTTTATATTCCTCTTCGCAGGATGCGGTCAAAACAACGCGGACGAACTTTCCCTTGGCGAAGCAAATGAAAACCCTGCCGATACGATGGAAGACAATGCCGGGATCGAAACGGAAGAAGGACCGGAGCAGGAAGAAATGAAAGAGGAGCCGTCCGGGCTTCCCGTTATTCAAGAGCGGGCGGTTCAAAACGGGCGGATCCAAAGCTATCTTACCGGAGAATGGACCGACCTGGAAAAAGCGGAAAGAAGGCCGATTGCCGTAATGATACCAAATAATGCGCCTGCCATGCCTCAATATGGGCTTTCCAAAGCCGCTATTATCTACGAGGCCCCGGTGGAGGGCAGGATAACCCGCCTTATGGGAGTGTTTGAAGATTATGACAGCCTTGACCATATCGGCCCCATCAGAAGCAGCCGCGACTACTTCGTCTATGTGGCTATGGGCTATCAGGCCATCTATTGCAACTGGGGGCTTGCAAAACCATATGTGGAAGAACTTCTCAGCCGCGATACCGTACAGAATATCAGCGCAGCCGTAGAAGGCATCCATAACCCTTCCGATGAGGCTTTCGACAGGATCAAACGCCCCGGATATGCAACCGAATTCACCGGCTACTTGTTCATGGAAGGATTGGAAAAAGCCATAAAACGGCAAAAATACGAAACAGAATATGACGGACAATATGTTCCTCCTTTCACATTTATTGCCGACAATTACCGGGCGGAATATGACGAAAAAGAGGATGCCGCTTTCATTTATCCCGGCGGAAGGACAGACAATGCCGGCGGCTATGGCGTCTATAACCCCTATTTTGAATATAATGAAGACGATCATCTTTACTACCGTTATCAGGACGGCAAAAAACAGATTGACGAATATGACGGCAGCCAGTTAGCCGTTTCCAATGTAATCCTGCAATATTGCCATGGGGAAGTCCGTGACAAAAAAGACTATCTGGCCTTCGGCGTCCACGGCGAAGGCGACGCCCTTGTTTTCACCAACGGCAAAGTCATTGAAGGCACCTGGATGCGCTACGACGGCGACGCCACCCCGGCAAAATTCTTCGATAAAGACGGAAATGAAATAATTTTCAACCAGGGGAAAACCTGGATCTGCAATATATGGGATGAATATGGCGAGTTTGTCGAATATGAACCATAGATCATATGATACAATAGAAATGTCTCCGGGCTGCCAAGGCAGTTCCCGGAGACAAATTGTTATTTTATGATTTCCAAAACTTCCTTTTCTTATCTTTTACTTCCCCTGCATCCCCGGACGCTTCTTTTGCTGCATTCAAAGTATTCCCTGTTTCCGCATCAAACTGCTTAAGCAGTTCTTTCGCTTCATGGGAAAGCTTATCCGGCACCTGGACTACTAAGGTAACATAATGATCCCCCCGGTTTTCCCTGTTTCTCAAAGACGGTACGCCCTTGCCTTTCAAACGTACCCTCGTATCCGTCTGCGTCCCTGACTTTACATCGTAAATTACTTTGCCGTCCACCGTATCAATCACGATTTCGCCTCCCAAAGCCGCAACGGCAAAGGATACCGGCACAGTAGAATAAATATTATAATCCTGACGCTGAAAGATAGGATGCCTGCTTACGATCACCTCTACGAGCAGATCCCCTCTCGGTCCCCCGTTGCTTCCAGGTTCGCCTTTATCCCTGATGCGTACGCTTTGGCCGTTATCAATGCCTGCCGGGATGGATACTTTAATTTTCTTCCTGTTGGCAATATATCCGCTTCCATGGCAGTCCGGGCATTTGTCCTTGATCACTTTCCCTGTCCCGTTGCAGTCCGGGCAGGTCTGTACATTCCTGACAGTGCCAAAAAACGATTGCTGTGTAAACACAACCTGACCTTTACCGCCGCATTTCGGGCAGGTTTCAGGACTGGTTCCCGGCTTCGCACCGCTTCCATGGCAGGAAGAGCATTCGTCCTTCAAGGTAAGTTCCAATTCTTTCTCCACACCGAATACGGCTTCTTCAAAAGATATCTTTACGCTGGTACGTATATTCGCCCCTTTCATAGGGCCGCTGCTTCCCCTTCCTCCTCTGCGTCCCCCGCCGAAGAAGTCTCCAAAAATATCCCCGAAAATATCCCCGAAATCAGCGCTGTTAAAATCAAAACCACCGAAGCCCCCGGCTCCTCCTTCAAAAGCCGCATGACCGAACTGGTCATACTGGCGTTTCTTTTCCGGATCGCTAAGCACTGCATATGCTTCCGAAGCCTCTTTAAACTTTTTTTCCGCCTCTTTATCGCCAGGGTTCATATCCGGATGATATTTTTTGGCCAAAACACGATACGCTTTCTTTATCGCAGCTTCATCTGCATTTTTATCTACTCCAAGAACCTCGTAGTAGTCTCGTTTTTGCTCCGCCATAACTAACTCCTCTTAATAACTTTTCTTGAATATCAGTATATACCGCATACTTTTCAAATACAAGAAGTTCTCAGGCTCTTTTAGAGCCTGGAACTCCCTGCCACCGTCCGCCTGCGGTCTTCATTCCTTCTTTATACTTCGCGGTAATCCCCGTCTACTACATCATCTGCTGCCGAAGAGCCCATATCAGGCCCTGCTCCCGCACTCATATCCGGCCCTGCCCCTGCTGCTCCCTGCGCCTGCTCATATACTTTTGCAAAAAGGGCCTGTGCATCTGTCATCAGCTTTTCTTTTGCCGCTTTCATTTCGTCAATATCGCTATCCGACATCTCCTGATCTTTCGTCCTCTCCAAAACTGCTTTCAGGGCGGAAAGATCATCTTCTACCGTACTCTTTGCGGAAGCGTCGATCTTATCCCCTACTTCGTTCAGGGCTTTTTCCGTCTGGAATACAAAGGAATCCGCTTCATTCCTTGTATCGATCGCCTCTTTCCTCTTCTTATCCTGAGCTTCATATTCCGCAGCTTCTTTTACCGCCTTATCGATTTCATCATCCGACATATTGGACCCGGCCGTAATCGTAATATGCTGTTCTTTTCCTGTTCCAAGGTCTTTTGCGGATACATTGACAATACCATTCGCATCGATATCGAAAGTAACTTCAATCTGCGGTACGCCGCGCATCGCCGGCGGGATGCCGTCCAGCCTGAACTGCCCAAGAGATTTGTTGTCTTTTGCAAACTGCCTCTCGCCTTGTACTACATTAATGTCAACCGCCGTCTGGTTATCTGCGGCCGTAGAAAAGATCTGGCTCTTCTTTGTAGGGATCGTTGTATTTCTTTCAATCAATCTCGTTGCCACACCGCCCATCGTCTCAATGGAAAGGGAAAGCGGAGTAACATCCAGAAGAAGGATCTCGCCTGCGCCTGCATCTCCTGCCAGCTTGCCGCCCTGAATGGAAGCTCCCAGAGCTACGCACTCATCCGGATTGAGGCTCTTGGAAGGTTCATGGCCCGTCAACTGTTTTACTTTTTCCTGAACCGCAGGGATACGCGTGGAACCGCCCACCAGCAATACTTTTCCAATATCCGAATTGGACAGCCCGGCGTCCTTCATCGCATTCTGAACCGGGATCGCCGTCCTCTCCACCAAATCATGGGTCAATTCATCGAATTTAGCCCTTGTCAGATCCATGTCAAAATGCTTCGGCCCGTCTGCCGTAGCCGTAATGAACGGAAGGTTGATGTTTGTAGTGGTAGAGGAGGAAAGTTCTTTTTTTGCTTTCTCCGCCGCTTCTTTTAACCTCTGGAGCGCCATCTTATCATTGGACAGGTCAACCCCTTCTTTCTTCTTAAACTCATCCAGCATCCAGTTGATGATCTTCTGGTCAAAATCATCACCGCCCAGACGTGTATCGCCGTTGGTGGAAAGGACTTCGATCACGCCGTCGCCGATTTCAATTAATGAGACATCAAAGGTACCGCCGCCTAAGTCGTATACCATAATTTTCTGCTCTTTTTCATTATCCAGGCCATATGCCAAAGCTGCCGCCGTAGGCTCATTAATAATACGTTTTACATCCAGGCCTGCAATCTTGCCGGCGTCTTTTGTCGCCTGACGCTGTGCATCATTAAAATAAGCGGGAACCGTGATGACTGCTTCCGTCACTTTTTCGCCTAAATAACTTTCCGCATCCGCTTTCAGTTTCTGAAGGATCATTGCCGAAATCTGCTGCGGGGAATATTTCTTATCATCAATAGTACGTCCCCTGTCAGTACCCATATCCCTTTTAATGGAAGCAATCGTCTTTTCCGCATTTGTAACAGCCTGACGTTTCGCCGGTTCTCCCACCAGCCTTTCGCCGGTCTTGGTAAACGCCACTACGGACGGCGTCGTCCTCGCGCCTTCTGTATTAGCGATAACCGTAGGCTTACCGCCTTCCATAACTGCCACGCAGCTATTCGTCGTTCCCAAATCAATACCAATAATCTTGCTCATAATCAAGCCCTCCTAAATTATACTATAAAAAATATTTTTCTGGATAGTTGCCAAAATCTATATAACAGAAACCTATTATATACCTTATGTCCATTCGTCCCATACTTTCGTCCGTCCGGCAATCGGCCGCTAACTGACTACCGCCACCATGCTATGCCTTACGACGGAATCCCTGTACATGTAGCCCTTCTGAAGTTCCTGGGCTATCGTGCCTGTCTCATACTCCTCGCTTTCCATCTGCATTACCGCATTATGGTAATCAGGGTTGAATTCGCAGCCAACAGCCTCGATTGGTTTTACTCCCAGATTATCCAGCTCCGTCATAAGCTGCTTATAGATCATCTGCATCCCGTCCGCGAACCCGCTCCCTTTTTCCTCTTCGGATATACTCGCCAAACCTCTTTCAAAATTATCGACTACCGGAAGAATCTTCTCAATCACGCTTTTAGCCCCGATTTCATACATTGCCGTTTTTTCTTTCTCCGTGCGCTTCCTGAAATTATCGAATTCCGCCATCTGGCGTTTTACACGGTCTTCCAGTTCTTCCACCTTCTGCTTCAAAGCTTCCTGTTTTTTATCTGCTTTTGCTTTTTTCTTAAATAACTTCTTTCCCCCGCCTTCTTCCGCGTTATTCCCCTCTTCCGCTTCTTCTATTCCATCCCCGCAGCCGGAATCTTCCATCCCTTCCGCCTCAGCGTTTTCTGCGCTTCCACAATATTCTTCTGCGGGTGTTTCCCCTTGGGTTGCATCTTCCCTTCCCAAAACGTCTTCCATAGCATCCCCGGCATCCTTTTCCTCAATATTCCCATCGCCGCCATTTATATCTTTCCGTTCTTCCACTTGATTCATCCCTCTCTTTCCCTATTCTCTCTTATTATACAAATCATCCAATTGATGCATCAGCGTTTTTAACGTTCCCACTACTTTATCATAATCCATACGCTTTGGTCCAATAATGCCTATGGTGCCTTTCATCCCCTCTTCCAGTTCATAAGTGGCAGTCACGATACTGCAATCCTTCATTGTCTTCACCGGCGTCTCATCGCCGATATAAATCTGGATCCCTGTATTCGTCTCATCCGCCAGCCTGTCTGCCACCAGTTCATTTAACAACTGTTTTTCCTCAAAAGTATTGATCAGCTCGCTCGCTTTCTGGTTATCCGCCAATTCGGGATACTTGAAAATATTGTTGGCGCCGCTTGTATATATTTCCAAATCCTCATCCGCCTGAATCGCATCCGCCACCGCGTCAATTACATTCCCCACAATGGAACTGTGTATCCCTGCCTGCTGTTTCATAGCCGTAATCATGCTTAAATTAATTTCTTCCAAGGTCAATCCGTTTAAATGGGTATTCAGAAGGATATTCAGCTTAAGAAGCGTCTCGTCATCCAGAACATCTTCCACATTTAAAATGTTATTCTTTATCACATTGCCTTCTATCACAATCACCGCAAGAATCTGGTGGGCGTCCACTCTTGAAAGCTGGATAAACTTCACTTTATTCCGATGGATCTGCGGCGCCGATATCATTGTGGCGTAATTAGTATTCTGTGCCAATACCTTCGCGACCTGCTTGAGCAGATGATCCATCTTATCTTCTTTTTCCAGCAGGATCCCCTTTAATTCCTCCACTTCCCTTTCCTTCTCTTCCATCATCCGATCCACGTATAAGCGGTATCCTTTATCCGATGGGATCCTTCCTGCAGAAGTATGGGGCTGGACAATATAACCTAATTCCTCCAGGTCTGCCATTTCATTCCTGATCGTGGCGGAGCTTAAATTCAAATCCGTATATTTAGAAATCGTCCTGCTCCCAACCGGTTCCCCTGTTTCAAGATAATTACGGATAATAGCTTGCAATATTTTCATTTTTCTTTCGTCTAATGCTTGCAACCAATCATCCTCCTTTATCCCTGCAGGAGGCAAAGCCAGACAGCCGCACTGCACTCGCCGGACAGCCGGCAGCTCCTCTTTATATCAGGCCGGGCTCCACGTCCGCCTGCTGCTGGGCATTTCGTTTGTTAGCACTCAACCTTTTAGAGTGCTAACATCTTCTTACCATAAAATATCACTTACCTTATGTATTGTCAACACATTGCGCCGAAAATAATTATAAAAAAAATGTAAAAAATCCCGTATCCGGGATAAGATCCGGCACGGGATTCTTTGTAAGCCTTTGATGTACTTTTTTCGCTTCCGTTATCAATTAAATAAAGAAGCTTCCTGTAATATCGCCGTTAAATACATAATAAACAATGCTTTCTTCCGGCTTTACATAAAGTTCGAGGCTCTGATAGCCTTCTTCTTTGTGAAGATCATATTTCCAAACATCGTCCGCAATCTTCTGGAAATCTTCCGTAGAATAAGATTTCCCGGAAAATTGAAGATGCAGCTCTTTTTTCACTTCCTGTTTTGCCGTCTTTGCCTTAGGCTCTGCCTTTTCCGCCTTAGGCTCTGCCTTTTCCGCCGTCTTGCCTGCCGCCGCTTTCTTTGCCGGCGCTTTTTTTGCCGTTGTCTTTGTCTCTTTCTTAGCAGCCTTTGCTTCTGCCTTTACCGTTTCTTTTGCTTCCGCTTTTACTGTTTCCGGTTCTGTTTTCACCGTTTTGCTAACAGCCGCGCTTTTTTTTGCTTCTGCCATGTCTTACTCCTTTCACTATCGAGTCCCCTCGAAAAACAAATTTAACTTTTCACATTTCCTCCTCTAATGTACCGCTATCTTAATTGCCGCAATACATCAGTATGTTTTCTATTAACCATAATGCAAGCAATCTTTTGCAAGTCACGTTTACGATAAATAGTTTAGCTCAATTCTACTGCCTTGTCAACTTTATAACCGCTTTTTCGTTGAAAACACGGTAAAAGCAGGCTCTTTTACCCTAAAAATATAAAATATGCCAATACAACAATGCCAAGTATAATCCGATACCAGCCAAATATCTTAAAATCATGTTTTTTAATATAGCCCATCAAAAACCGGATCACGACAACGGAAACAAGAAAAGCCACAGCCATCCCCACTAAAAGGATCGACCACTCCGCCTGGCTAAACGCCAGCCCAAATTTCATTAATTTTAAAAGGCTTGCCCCAAACATAACCGGAATAGCTAAAAAGAAGGTGAACTCCGCCGCCACCGTCCTTGAAACGCCAAGCAGCAGCGCGCCTATAATAGTTGCCCCTGAACGGGAAGTGCCGGGAAAGATAGCAGCGATCAATTGCCATATCCCTATGATAAACGCTGTCTGATATGTGATCCCTCTCAGATCCGTTATTTTTGGTTTTACCTTTTTATTCCTATTTTCCACCAAAAGAAACAATATGCCAAAGACAATCAAAGCTACGGCAACACAGACGTAATTATAAAACAATCCGCTGAAAACATCGTCAAAAGGCATCCCTATTACTACCGCCGGGATACATGCCACCGCTATTTTAAACCAAAGAATAAAAATATCCCTTTTGATTACCGGTTTCTTTTTAAAGTCAAACGGGAATATCTTATTCCAGAACAAAACAACTACCGCCAGTATGGAGCCAAACTGTATCACAACAAGGAAAGCTTCCCAAAATTCCGGAGTTACATCCAAGGCCACAAACTCATTCACCAAAATCATATGGCCTGTGCTGCTGATCGGCAGCCATTCCGTAATCCCTTGCACAATACCGAACAGTACCGCTTTCAAAATATCTATCATTTCCATCCTCCACTTTCATAACCATGCTTTTAAAGCCAATCCCAAAATTCCCGGACAAGCTTGCCTGTCTGGGAGAATTCCGCATCATCTGGATAAATACTCCAAAAGCTCCACGTAGCATTCTTCCGCGTCCCGATAGCCTTCCTCATACAGCTTATCCAGTTTGCTCTTATCCTTTTCCACCCTTCCAACCTCACTTTTTTTCTTCGGGCGGATGATAAAAGCCTTCCCTTCCTTTTCCATTTCCTTCAGATAATCCAAAGTCCCATTATACTGCTTATCCCTATCCTTCATCCTTTCATACACCTTTGGATATTTGGCGTAGCGTGCTTTTAAAATCGCCATATTGGATTCCGGCTTTCTGCGGTAGCCCGCCTCCTTTGTCATAACCACCACGTTTTTTTCATTCCCATCGGCAATAGAACGGGCGATAGGGATAGAGTCCGCTATCCCCCCATCCAAATAATGCCCATCCCCTATTTTCACCTTCCGGGAAACTAACGGCATGGAGCTGGAAGCCCGGACAGCCTGAATGTCCTCATGCATATCTTTAAGCTGTATATATTCCGCTTCACCCGTCCTGATATTTGTCACAACCGCATAGGCTTTCCCCTCATATTTTTCAAAAGTCTCAAAATCATAGGGATCCAAATAGTTCGGGATCAGATTGTAACACATATCCACTCCGAACAGATTGCCTGTCGTCAACAAGCTGAACGCGCCGCAATACCTTTTATTATCCAGATAATTCACCGCCACCCTGTATGCCCGTTTCTTCTGCTTGGACAGAAAGCTGCATAGATGGCAAGCTCCCGCAGACACCCCGTAACACGATGAGAATTCCAACTCTTTATCCAAAAAAAATTCCAGAACCCCGGCAGTATATATGCCCTTCATACCGCCGCCTTCCAAAACAAGTCCTGCCTGATACATATTCATCCTCCTTCCCCGCCGCATATCCCACTGCCCATGCCGCCTATATCCTGCCCGGATCCTGCTTTTCGCCGCCATATTCCGTCTCCACAAACCTCCGAAGCGACGCAAGGGATCTCTCCACCTTCTCCGTATCAATGCAATATGCCATCCTGAAGTATCCCGGACATCCAAAAGTGTCCCCTGGCACAAGGATCAAATCGTATTTTTTTGCCTTTTCACAAAAAACTTTTGCATCTTCTTCCAAAGCCTTTGGGAAAATATAAAATGTGCCTCCCGGCTTTACGCAGGTAAATCCCAGCTTTATCAGCTCATCATAAAGTATATTCATATTCCTTTCATAAACTGACAGTTTTGATGTTTCATCCACGGTTTCAGCCACCGCAAGCTGTATAATGGAAGAAGGGCAGTTATGGCCGATCCCGCGGGAAATCTGCCCGCACATATTGACGATCAGCTCCGCATCTTTGCAGGCCGGGTTTACGGCGATATATCCGATCCTCTCCCCCGGCACAGACAATGATTTGGAGTAGGAATAACAGCTTATCGTATTCTCATACAGCTTTGAAACATACACTTCCTCCACGCCTTCAAAGAGAATCTCCCTGTACGGCTCGTCGGAAATCAAATAAATATCATGCCCATACTCCTTTGCTTTCTGCCGCATGATATCTGCCAGTTTTTCCAATGTCTCTTTCGTATATACCACCCCGGAGGGATTATTGGGCGTATTGATCAGCACTGCCATAACCTTATCTGTAAGCATACTGCGGAAGCAGTCAAAGTTCACCTGGAAATCCTCCGTGTCCGCCGCAACCACTTTAAGTTTTGCCCCGCTCAAATTAATGTAGGGATTATATTCCGGAAAAAACGGCGCAAATGTCAGCACTTCATCCCCAGGCTCCGTCACCGCCCGGACCGCATGGGCAATCGCCCCCGCCGCCCCTGCTGTCATAAAAATATGCTTATAACTGTAATCCATCCCAAACCTTTTATTTAAGGACGCCGCCACCTTTTCTTTTACCGGAACGATCCCAAGGCTGGGGCTGTAACCATGCACTTCCATGGAATCGGCTTTTGTCAGCAACGTTATCATCGCCTCTTTAAATTTTTCCGGCGCAGGCACGGAAGGATTCCCCAGGCTATAGTCAAATACGTTTTCATACCCTATTTCTTTCCCCCTGGCCGCAGCATATTCCGAAAGTTCCCTGATTACCGATTTCCCATTTAACATTTCTTTATATTGAACCGCAATCATCTTCTGTCTTACCTCCATTTATCCGCCATAATCTAAATCCAACGAATACATTCTATCACAATACGGTGTATTATGGAATAAAATATACCGCCTTTATATCAGCAATATTCTTTTCCATATTTATATGATCCAAACCTTACACGGTAAATCTGCCGATGGATTGATCCAAAGCGTCCGCCTCCTGTTTGAGCAGCTCCACATTCTTTGCCAGATCGGAGACGATCCTTACCTGTTCATCCAATGCGGAGGTAATCTCCTCCGTGGCCACCGCCGCTTGCTCCGTCACGACAAAAATATGGCTCATAGAATCCTGTACCTGCTCTTTTTCCCCGCTCATCATCTGCATATTATCCGCAATATCCTTCAGGCCGTTTACAAGGGCTTCCACACACCCGTTGATCTCCCCAAATACCTGTACCGTTTCCTCCAAAGCGCCCGCTTGTTCAAAGACGATGGCTTCCGCCTCCCTGGCGGATGCCGTCGTCTTACCGGTCGTTACCATGATGTTTTCCACGATTTTCTTGATATTCTTTCCCGCCTGCATGGATTCATCCGCCAGCTTCCGGATTTCCTCTGCCACAACGGCAAATCCCCTTCCGTTCTCCCCTGCCCTTGCCGCTTCGATGGATGCATTCAGCGATAATAGGTTTGTCTGCTTTGCAATACTGTTAATCGTATCGATAAAACCTTCGATAGCAGAAGAACGCTCCTGTACATCGTTAATATTTTCCACTAATATTTTCGTAATCGACACCGTAGTTTCCGTCTTTTTATTCAACTCATCGACGATAACCCTTCCCTGTTCCACAGCCGTAGTCGCCTTATCGATCGTATTGCCCATATCATCCGCCCCGGCGCATACACCGTCTACTTTTTCCGCAAAGCCGGCCATCATGCTGTTGCTCATATCCGCTTCATGAGCCTGCCTCTGCGCTCCCGCCGCCACATCGTCCACCGCTGAGGAAATTTCCCGGATGGAAGAATGAATGGTATCCGATTTTTCGGCAACCCCATCCGCCATCTCCTTTACTTCATTGCCAAACTTCTGCATGTCCGACATCAATCTGCGCATACTGGAAAGCATATCATTCATCCCGCCCGCCAGAGTACCGAATTCATCCTTGCGGTTTACATGGAATTCCTGAGTCAGATCCCCTTTCGCCACCTTGCCCATGCCTTCCGTCATGATTTTTACCGTGCTGCTCATCCCCATCGCTATGCTGCTGCCAATGATGAATGCAATGATGGAGGCCAAAATAATCATAAATATGCTCAAGTTCCGGATCAACCGCACTTCTTTTACTATATTATCCTGAGGGATCAGGCTGCAGAGCATCATACCGGTCTTACCCACCGGTGCATACACATATAAATATTTTTCCCCATTATATGTTACATAACGGCTCCCGGCCTCTTCCGAACCCCTGCTCTCCGCATAAAAATCCTTATCTGTAAAGATGGCTTCCCCGCTTTGCATAGCGACCCCTTTTTCACCGTCCTGTATCCGCGCCACTTCGCGCCCGTCCGGGGAAATCAACGCTTTGATGCTGTTTTCCCCGAAGTCCATCTCATTTAACATTTCCTCCACTGTTTCCGTTGTAATATCCAGGACAAGATATGCATTTGACCTGGGAAACTTCTGATAAAAAGAAACGGCATAGCGCTGCGGCGAGATGGAAAGCTGTTTGTCAAGATAACTATGATACCCCATCCACGCCGTATTCTGCATGGAATTCTCCTGCAGATACTTCCCTTCCTCAGAATCCATAAATCCCTGCCAGACGTTATCGCCCATACTGGAAGATATGGATGTTAAATAAGTCCCTCCTTCCGGTATGATATGATAACTGTAAATATACTGCACGCTGGCCTTCATCTGGATCAGATCCTTTTTCCCGCTGCGCCAGTACTGCATCGACTTATTATCATCCACCTTATAATAAACCTCATAATAAGACGAAAGATTTTCGCCCACCACCATCTCCAAAGCCTTGGAGGATACATTCCCTGTCAAAAGCTCCGCATACATCCCTACGGCGGATATCGTATTCCTGGATGATTCCTCCACCTTATCCTTAATCGTAGTAGAAGCCGTTATGTAAGAAATACTGCCTAAAATAATAATAAGCAGGACCGGCACAAGGAACGCCTTCAGCAACGTACCCATAATGCCGGCATTTTTAAACAGTCCCGATTTCCCTTCTTTTGCCGGCTTGATCCTCTCAGATTTCACTTTCCCAGGCTTTATATCTTTTACCTTAATTCTTTTCGTTTTAATCCTCTCTTCTTTCGCTTTCCCCCAATTTTCTTTTGTACCCGGCACAAACTTTTTTGTCATCCCCATACAATCCTCCTAATCTGTGCATTAGTTCCCGGCCCCAAACCCCATGCCTTATTCTGCATTCTGGTAAATGGAACGTAACCCCTTACTTCCATTTTCTACTATTCTACCATCTATATGCCATATATTTCAATAGTTTTTCGTTTTTTTTCGTAATTTATTCGTTTTTTTTCGCATGGATGCTGTATACTTTTCCGAAAAAAAAACGGAGATGATCCCTTTATCCTTAGACGCCCCCTGACAGATTGCACAAAAAAGTAGACACAAATATACATTTCCTGTTACAATAAATTTAATTTAAGAAAAAAGAGAGAGAAAAGCCATGAAAAACAAATTTAACAAAAAACAGAGATTCATCATTTCATTAATCATCCTCATCATCCTGCTGGCCTGCACAAGGACCCGGACTCCGGATACCGATACATCCGGCCCGGCCCCTACATCCGGTATGGAAACCGAAGACAACACAGGCAAGGAGATGCGCTGATGATTCATCAAGTTATGGTTATGGGTACCAGTGAATATGTTTCCATCATCATCCGGCTCATTATGGCCATGGTCATGGGGGCAGTGATCGGTTATGAACGCGCTTCCAAAAAAAGCACCGCCGGGCTGCGCACTTTTTCCATCGTATGCGTCGCCTCTGCCTTTACAATGATCATTAATGAGTATTTGATCGGCCAGTATGGATCCGGCGACAGCGCCCGGCTCGCCGCCCAAGTGATCAGCGGCGTAGGTTTTCTCGGCATGGGAAGCATTATCATGACGGCCAGAAACCGGGTCAGAGGCCTTACTACCGCAGCCACTCTATGGGCAACCGCCATTTTAGGGCTTTCCGCCGGCGCCGGCATGATCGTTTCCAGCCTCATCGCCTTTGCCATCATGATGTTTATTATTATCGTGATGTCCCCTATCAGCAAATATCTGGAAAAATATAACCGGATCATCACTATCTACATGGAAATAGACAAACATACAGGATTGCAGCAGATCATAGAGTTTTTCTCAGAAAAAGATTACGAGGTGCTGCAGCTTGAAAAGCATATGACCTCTCCGGAAGGCGATTTAATGATCCAACTGGAACTGAATCTGCACGGGAAATATCTTCATTCCGATATCATCCACCAGCTTAGCCAATGGGAGACCATTCATTACATTGAAGAAGTACGGAAACTATAAACGGGGGCTATTCCCCTTCACTGTAAGCCAGCGTACAACGCACGGCGCGCTCCCATCCTTTCAGCAATTTCCCCCTCTCTTCGGCCTCCATGGAAGGGGCGAAGGCTTTTCCCAACTGCCAGTTTTCGCATATTTCTTCTTTATTTTTATAATAACCCGTAGCAAGCCCCGCCAGATATGCAGCGCCCAGCGCCGTCGTCTCAATGCATTCCGGCCGGTATACTTTTGCGTCTATAATATCCGCCTGGAATTTCATAAGAAAATTATTGGCGCTGGCTCCCCCATCTACCCTCAATTCTTTTAAATGCATCCCTGAATCCTCTTCCATCGCCCTTAATACGTCGGCAGTCTGATAAGCAATGGATTCCAGGGCGGCGCGGATCAAATGTTCTTTCCTGCACCCTCTCGTAATCCCCGTCACTGTCCCCCTTGCATATTGATTCCAATAGGGAGCCCCCATCCCTGCGAAAGCAGGAACAATATAAACCCCTGCCGTATCCTCTACCGCCCCCGCATACATTTCTGTCTGAGCGGCGCTTTTTATCATACGCATTTCATCTCTCAGCCACTGGATCGACGCCCCGGCTACAAACACACTGCCTTCCAAAGCATATTCCACTTTTCCCCCCGTACCGGCCGCGATCGTCGTTAAGAGGCCATGGCTGGATGCAATCGCCTCATGTCCTGTGTTCATTAGAAGAAAACAGCCTGTCCCATATGTATTTTTCACTTGCCCCTGTTCAAAGCAACACTGCCCAAATAAAGCCGCCTGCTGATCTCCCGCCGCGCCGGCTATAGGGATATTGCCGCCTAAAACCCCCGCATCGGTATAACCGTAGATGTGGCTGGAAGGCTTTACCTCAGGCAGCATACATTTAGGGATGTCCAGTTTATTCAGCAGTTCATCGTCCCAGCAAAGCTCATGAATGTTAAACAGCATCGTGCGGGAAGCATTGGTGTAATCCGTTACATGTACCGCCCCTTTTGTCAGATTATAGATCAGCCACGTATCCACCGTCCCAAACAACAGCTCTCCCGCCCATGCACGTTCTTTTGCATTTTCCACATTTTCCAATATCCATGCTATCTTCGTTGCGGAAAAATATGCATCCGGTATCAGCCCCGTCTTTTTCCTTATCACATCCCCGTACCCTTCCTGATTCAAAGCGTCAATCCGCTCCGCCGTCCGGCGGCATTGCCATACGATCGCATTATAAACGGGAAGCCCTGTCTTTTTATCCCATACGATCGCCGTCTCCCGCTGATTGGTAATGCCTATCCCGCTGATGTCCTCTGCCTGCGCTCCTACCATTGCCATAGCTTCCGTTGCCACTGCCAATTGGGAAGACCAGGTTTCCATTGGATTATGCTCCACCCATCCCGGATTCGGATAAATCTGCGAAAACTCCTTTTGCGCCATACTCATGATCTTTCCCTGCTTGTCAAATAAGATACATCGGGAACTCGTCGTTCCCTGATCCAATGCCATTATATACTTTCCCATATTCCAATCCCCATATCTTTCCGCCAAAAACCGGCCTGTTGTCCTTTGCCGCTGTGCCGGCCGGCTAATTTTTTCTCTCAACGCTTTTTGTTGCCGTCACATCCACCCCGGTCCCCCCCACGTCCGCTAAAACCACATCCCCGAGCCTGACAGGGGCCTCTACCTCTATTCCCTTCAACAGCTTCATGCAATCCTCAATTTTTCCTTTTGGGATATCTCCCTTGGTTTTTACGGATACCACAGGCCTTTTCCCATTTCTCACCTTTACTATAGTCGTTACGATCCTTGTGGGGTTTGTCAACTCTTTTCTTCCATATTCCTCCCCCCTGGCGCAGGTATTCCCTTCCACATGAACCTCTCCGCCCGGATATGACGTTACTGTCAACATACAGCCGATAGGGCATCGTATGCATGTCAACTCCGTCCTTTCCCCATTTACTCCTTTCTTTTCACTCATATGATAACCATGTCCTTTCTATTATTGACAGCATTGACAGCTTCTTCCGGATAAAAAGCGTGCGTTCTGACGCTCACTTGCGCAGGGGCGCGGCTACATCAGAAACCATTTCCCCTTGCGCACAATACATTCCCCGCCAAATCCCATCAGGTAAAAAGTGCAGCTAACGTTTTTCTATACATAAAGTGATTTCATTAAGCCCTTCAAATTCTTCCAGTTTCCGCTTTTTCAATTTAATCTGCTCCATTTCTCCAGGCGCCATGATTTTTTTATGCAATTGCATGACAACAGTGTCGTTAAAATAAACGGTCAGGCAGACATCCTTGTAAATATCCTTCACCCGAAAACGGATAAGCTGTTCCTCCTGCATATGAATAAGCCGTATTCGGGAAGGAACTGTATAACGGATGCCGTTTGCAGCCTTCACCTTGATTTCCCGGGGTATTGTCCCTTTTTCCACGGAGCCAATCCTATCCGTCCCTGTCGCGTCCCCCCGCACCTTCCCCGCTTTTCCTTCCGCCCCGCTTTGGATATAGGCGGCGGCATGTCTGCCTGCATTTGCCGCCTCCTCCGATACATAGTCTACCAAGTCATGGACATGAAGCACATTCCCGCAGGCAAATACTCCTGTGATATTGGTTTCCATACTTTCATTTACAATAGGGCCCGAGGTTGCCGGATTCAAGTCGACCCCCATTCCGGCAGAGAGTTCATTTTCCGGAATCAGCCCACAGGAAAGCAGCAGGGTATCGCAGCTTATATACTCCTCCGTCCCGGGAACGGGCCTGCGATTTTCATCCACCTTTGCCACCGTCACCCCTCTTACCCTTTCCTTGCCGTCAATATCCACAACGGTATGGCTTAACTTTAACGGGATCCCGTAATCGTCCAGGCACTGGACGATATTCCGTTTTAATCCGCCGGAATAGGGCATTAGCTCCGCTACCAGTTTTACTTTCGCCCCCTCCAGGGTCATACGCCTTGCCATAATCAACCCGATATCGCCGGATCCCAGGATAACCACCTCTTTCCCCGGCATCCTTCCTTCTATGTTCACGTAATGCTGTGCCGTTCCTGCCGAATAAATGCCTGCCGGACGGTAACCGGGAATATTCAGGGCGCCTCTTGGACGTTCCCGGCACCCCATCGCCAATATCACCGCGCCCGCTTCTATTTCAAATAAGCCTTCCGTCCGGTTCATAACCGTCATTCTTTTCTTCCCGTCTGCATCCGCCCGGATATCGGCCACAATCGAATCTATCAGACATGGGATGCCCATTTCCTCCACTTGACCGATATACCTTGCCGCATATTCCGGCCCCGTCAGCTCTTCTTTAAATGTATGCAGCCCAAAGCCATTATGGATGCATTGGTTGAGGATCCCTCCTAACTCCCCTCCCCTTTCTATAATCAGGATCCTTCCCGCTTCTATCCCTTCCGCACAAGCCGCCGCCGCTGCCGCCAGCCCTGCCGGCCCTCCGCCTACGATCACAATATCCGCTTTCTCAAACATATTCCCTCTCATCCCTCCGTCCCTGCAGATGCCATCCCCCATCCACGCAAACTCTTTCCTCTTCCTAATAGGATAAAAATGTCGATTCCCCTCCCGCCTTTGTGATTTCCCCAATATCCTTTCCCAGTTCCCTGGCTAATATTTCCACGGTTTTCGCAGCGCAGAACCCGGCCTGGCATCTTCCCATACCGGCTCTCGTACGGCGTTTGACCCCATCTAAGGTTGTAGCCCCCAGCGGCCTGTGGATGGCATCCATGATCTCTCCCTCCGTTACCAGTTCACAACGGCAGATCACATTGGCATAAGCAGGGTTTTCCCGGATCCGTTCCTTCCTTTCCTTATGATCCATCCCCGCTATTCCCGCAATCCCTTTCCTTTCCGCCACAAATTCCGGTTTTTTTCCTGCAGGCATTATCGCCTGGACAATCTCCGCTACATATTCACCGATTGCCGGAGCGCAGGTCAGCCCGGGAGATTCAATTCCCGCCACATCGATAAAGCCTTTTGCGTCTTCGGCCTCCCCGATTACAAAATCTCCTCCGGCTTCATGGGCTCGCAGGCCGGCGAACGAAGTAATCACTTTTCCTGCAGGCAGGACATGGATGCTCAACGCCCCTTTTGCCAGCACATCCCTAAGCCCGGCCGCGGTAGTATTCACTCCCTCCTTCTCCTCAATGTCTACGGCGGTAGGCCCTACCAGCAAATTACCATGGACCGTAGGCGTTACCAGGACGCCTTTGCCGTACTCCGTTGGAAGCTGGAAGACCGTATGGGAAACATAATCCCCCACCGTCTTATCAAACAGGCAGTATTCTCCCTTCCTCGGCGTAATATGCAGCTTCTTCGCACTTACCATATTATGCAGTTCATCCGCATACACCCCGGCCGCGTTAATGACCACCCTGCCAAAAAACACCTCATTTTCCGTCACCAGACGATACCCCTCTTCCGCCCTTTCCACTGCCTTTACTTCCGTATTAAGATGAAATTCCACTCCATTGACACATGCATTTTCCGCCAATGCCGCTGTCAGCCCAAAAGGACATACAATCCCTCCCGAAGGAGCATACAATGCCGCTGCCGCCTTATCGGAAAGACGCGGTTCCAGCTTAAGCAACTCATCCTTTTCCAGGATCCGCAGACCCTCCACCCCGTTTTCCCTTCCTTTTTCCAGCAATTCTTGCAGCCTTCCCCTGTCCTTTCCGTCAAAGCAAAGAACCAGCGATCCATTCCTCCGAAACGGAAAATCCAATTGTTCGGAAAGCTTTTCCATCAAGGCATTCCCCCTTACATTCAAAGCCGCCTTTTTCGTTCCCGGCTCCGCATCATATCCTGCATGGACAATGCCGCTGTTCGCTTTGGAAGTTCCTTCGCAGATATCGGACGCCCTTTCCAGCACAGCCACTTTCCTGTCATAAGCGGACAGCTCACGGGCAATCGCGCTGCCGCTTACCCCCGCCCCTATAATGATTACATCGTACTTCTTCATCGTTCTTTCCCGCATAACGCAATCTGCAACCACAGATACATCCCTTTCCTCATTTTCCGCTTTATTTATGATTAAAAAATGTCTTCGTCAATTCATGTCCGTCTGACGACGGGATTTCCTATAAGGATCCGGGCGTCAAAAGGCCCATCCGAATCCTATGTGATTAATTGTAACTCATCGTATAGAACTATCTTTTTTACCACACTAACCCCCATGATTCCGCTTCGCGGAATCTCAAAATCCCAAGACAAGCAAGCTTGTCTGAG
>CAOKPU010000053.1 GCA_948470755.1 uncultured Lachnospiraceae bacterium
TCCGTCAGTTTGAGCAGTCCGATATCATGAAGAAGTCCGGCCGTCCCTACCAATTTTCACTAAGCGCATAATCCGCACAACGGCCTACAATAATGCAGGGGCCTTCATCGGCTATTTTCTTAATCGTATCAAACTGTGCCAGAAAAACTTTATGGCTGATAGGCATATCGACAAAAGATGAAGCATTATACCCGAAGGAATAAGTATCCATCACCAGATTATAGAGAAAGGAGTTCGTTGGACGTTCATCATGATTTTGAATCATCTCTTCACAAAATCCGCTTTCTTTAGCCGCTCTTGTCAACAATTCCTTATCATAGCATTTCACTCCAAAATATTCGGCAACTTTCTCTCCGATTTCCCTGCCTGCAGAACCAAACTGGCGTCCAATTGTAATTATAGTATTCATATAAAATCCTCCTATTTATTCCTGCCTTTCATATTTATGCTACATATATAATATTATATATAAAAAGCCGAAAAAATTCAACAAAACATACAAAAGCATCAAAGGATTTCCAGCAAATGGACAAAGTATGCGGGCATAGGTGCATCCGTTTCTATATACCCGCCATTTCTGGGATGGACAAAGCCAAGGGTTTTCGCATGAAGGCACTGCCCTTCCAGCCGGAATGGGGATTTCCTTTTGCCGGCATAGACTTCATCCCCCAATAAAGGATGACCGATGCTGGCCATATGCACCCTGATCTGATGAGTGCGTCCGGTCTCCAGACAGCATTCTATATATGTGTATCCGGGAAAATGCTGTAAAACCTTATAATGGGTGATCGCTTCTCTCCCGTTAGGGACATTGACAGCCATTTTTTTCCTGTCAACCGGATGGCGTCCAATAGGGACATTGATAGTCCCTTCTTCCTCGTTGCAGCTACCATAACAAATCGCCCGGTATCTGCGTACTACCGAGTGGTCTTTTAATTGTGCCGCTATGTGGTTATGGGAAAAATCATTTTTACAGATAATGACAGATCCGGTGGTATCTTTATCAATGCGGTGTACGATCCCCGGACGCATCATGCCGTTAATACCGGATAAATCCCCCCGGCAATGATACATTATGGCGTTTACCAAAGTCCCGCTGAAATGTCCGGGAGCCGGATGGACTACCATCCCTTTTGGTTTATTGACAACTAAAATATCGTCATCTTCATAAAGGACATCCAATGGTATATTTTCAGGCAGGATATTCGTTTCTGCTGCAGGAGGAAGTTCCAGCCTGACTTCATCCCCGCATCTTAAACGATAGTTTGCTTTTACACCCTTCCGATTTACTGTCACATGATTATCTTTCAATAATTTTTGTATATGAGAACGCGATAAAGAACCGATAAGCCCATTTAATGCTTTATCAATCCTCTCGTCTTCCCATTCCTCTGTTATAGAAAAATAGAACTCCTTTTCTTTTCGGTTATCCATATTCATTATTCTGCCAAATCTTCATCGCTGAAATAAATTTCCCGAATGGCTTTTAAAATATCTTCGTCTGTCACGCTTAGGTCAACAATTGCTTTCCCTACTTTTTTTAAGAGTACAAATTTAATTTGTCCGGCTTCCATTTTTTTGTCCGACTTGGTCAGTTTCAGGATTTCTTCCGGATTAATATGATCAATAGAGATCGGCAATTGAAATGGCACGAACATATCCCTGATTTCATAATATTCATCCATCGTAAGCAATTCGTGTTTCCAGGAAATAAAAGCTGCTGCAACACAGCCCAGGGCAACGCACTCTCCATGATAAAGCTCAAAATTCTTTGCCTTTTCTAACGCATGTCCGATGGTATGCCCGAAATTTAAAAGGGCCCTCTCTCCTTTCTCCATGGGATCTTTTTCCACGATCATTTTCTTTATGTTGCTGCTTCTGACCACCATCTCTTCCAATATTGCAGGATCCCTTTCGCATATTTCATACATATTTTCCAGAAGCCATACATAAAAAACGGAATCCCTGATCAATCCATGCTTCATAATTTCTGCAAAACCTGAAAAGTATTGGCGCTCTTCCAACGTTTTTAATACGGAAACGTTCATGTAAACCAGTTTGGGCATATAAAATGCACCCACCATGTTTTTGTATCCGTCAAAATCCACTCCGGTTTTCCCGCCGATGCTGCTGTCTGCCTGTGCCAGCAATGTGGTCGGGATTTGAATAAAATCAATCCCCCTTAAGTATGTTGCCGCAGTATAGCCGGTTAAATCGCCGACAACCCCGCCGCCTAATGCGATGAGAAGGTCTTTTCTGTCAAACCCTTCTTCTATAAGAAAGGTATAGGCCTTTTTTACGGTATCCAAAGTCTTGCTCTGCTCTCCGGCCGGAAAAGAAAATACGGCTGCTTTTATGCATTTGCCTTTTATACAATTCAGCACTTCGCCGGCATATAACTTTTCTACCGTAGAATCCGTAAACAGGCAAATCCGGCGTCCTATGATCTGCAAGTTATCCAATTCCTTTTCAAGCCCCTGAAAATCCTGGGCAAACACAATATCATAACAAGGTTTTTTTTCATAATTTATCGTCAGTCTTTCTGCCATAAATACGTCATTCCCTTCCTTCAACAGACAATCATCCTATCATGGGTTTATCCATGTACAGTGAAACGCCCCGTCATGAGCAACGGGGGATCAATCAAAAAACTTCCTGCATACGGGAAGTCCTTATAAATCAGAAACTTTTCAACTTATGACTTATTGATTGGTACATCAAAAGCTCCGGACAACAATTCCTGAAAGTCACCAGAAATATCTACGCTGGCCGGCGTAATAATAAATATGTAATGGGATATCTTTTGAAGATTGCCGCTGATCGCAAAACAGGAACCGGAAGTAAAATCAATAATCCTTTGCGCGATATCCACATCCAGCCCTTCCAAATTAAGCACTACAGTCCTATTCGCCAGCAAAGTTTCCGTGATCTCCCTGGCATCCTCTACGGAAGTCGGTTTAATCACACATACCTCCATCCCGGCGCCGACCATCTTCCTTGGCTGCCTTGTTAAAGGAGTGATCTTTGGCGATGCCTTCCGGGGTTCTTCCGCTGTAGGCAGTTCTTCTTTTATTGCGGGGCCGTTCTTTTTGGCTGGTTTTACTTCTGCCGGTTCATCATAATAGTCATCGTCATAATAATCTTCATCCTCATCATTTAATTTCATATAATTTAAAAACTTATCCATTACTCCCATGCTTAAAATAATCTCCTTATACCGGCCGGTCAGACCGTTCCATAATGTCTTTCCCCAAAGATTCCCGTCCCCACCCGTACGTAGGATGCACCTTCTTCTATGGCTGTTTCATAATCTCCAGTCATACCCATTGATAAAACGCTCATATTAACATTATCAATGTTTTTGCTCTTTATGTCAACAGATAATTGACGCAGCTTGGCAAAATACTGCCTGTTTGATTCAGGATTTTCTACATATGGCGCGATCGTCATCAAACCTTCTATCTGAATCGACGGCAAAAGTGATATTTCCCGTATCAGACTTTCAGCCTCGTCTGCTGTTGTGCCAAATTTAGTTTCTTCCCCGGCAATATTCACTTCTATGAGGATATGGGCAATGACATGTTTCTTTCCCGCTTCTTTGCTTATTTCTTCTGCAAGTTTAAGAGAATCCACGCTGTGGATCAAATAGGCTTTATCCACGATGTATTTCACTTTATTCCTTTGAAGATGGCCAATCATATGCCATTTAACATCTTTCGGCATATGATCATATTTATCTGTCAGCTCCTGCACTTTATTTTCCCCGAAATGGCGGCATCCCTGGCGGTAAGCTTTTTCCAGCATGGGTAAAGGTTTCGTCTTGCTGACCGCAATCAACGTAACCTCCTTTGGATCTTTTCCCGCCCTTTTACAGGCCGACCGGATATTATTTTCGACTTGTTGTATATTTTTGGCAATATCGCTGTCGTTTTGCATTGTTCCTTCCATTTTTCCTCCTTTATGCCCCAGATGGCTGTTCATCCCACCAATTTAATGGATTAATTCGTCCTCGCTTACGGTGGCGGCATCAAGGACGATATAGTCATATACGTTCAGCCCGTAAGTCGTATTGGACTGCACTATGGAATATTCGTCATTATTGTATAATATATTGATCTGTTTAAAGTCAGCATAACCTTTATTGATGTTATATACGCCAATCAGGCTTCCCCGCTTACTTACGGCATATTTCTCAGAGGTTTCAGGCATTACAATGTAATCCCCAATCCGTAGGGCAGGATCATCCAGATAATATTCTTCCTCTGTCTCGTTATAGATTGAAGTTTCAATAAATTCTGTGGTAGCTTCTCCATCTTCGGTATAAGTTTCTTTGAGTACGCCATAAGAGCTGCTGTTTCCGCCTTTAGTAACATACGCTTTTGGAATAATAAAAAATTCTTTTTCCACAATGGCCGAATTGGGGATTTTAAGCCCTGTCTCATCTTCCAGGATCAGTTCAACATCCACGTAACGTTCATTGCAGAATGTAATCATAGAATTGGTGAAGGTCAGTTTTACAAAAATATCCCCCGCTTCATTGGTAAAGGACTCTACTTTTCCCCAGGACATTTCCTGATTTTTTAAAAAACGGACCTTTACATATTCCGCTTCCAAAAGCTCCTCTTCTCTTTCTTTATCAACCTGAATGACCAAAGACCAGTCTTCATTGGAAGAGATTTTGTAAACCGGATCCCCGGGAGCAACAAGGTTATTGCCGAGAAGCTGTGTTTTCTCATAGTTTTTTGTATCAAACAGTTCAGCATTCATCATTTCCAATGTAAGGTCTTCATAACCATCGATGGAATAAATGACAATTCCGGCAACGGAAGCCCTGCATTGTTTGATCAGCCCTGTTACTTCGGAAGCCTGTATGGATTCAATGCTTTCCAATATATTATAATTGGAAAGCTTTAAAACATTTCCTTCCATTTCATATTTAAAATCATATACGGAATTAAAATTCCTTCGGTCAAAATTATTGGCAAATCCGACAATTTCCGTCTTAAGTTCTGTCAAATCGGCTTGCGATAAAGAATTCTCCCCTGTAGAATCCGCACCTATGTAATCTGCCAGTTTTCCGGATTCATCCACAGTATAGACCAAATCCCCTACCGCCACTCTGGCGCCTTCCCTTGCAAAGTAATTGACATATCCACTGTCGGAAGCGTTTATAATCGTTTCGTCCCTAAGGGCGATGGCCTTATAAGTGTTATTAGTGGATAGGGAACCTGCCTGCACCTCATACCATACCACATGCTTGGTCGTAAAGTACATAAACACACAGATTACAATATAAACAAAAATAACTGCAAAAATAATCATCCCTATATTCAGGTTCAGGGGCCTTCTGTATTTAGTTATTTTATTGGGATTTTGACCAGCCAACGAAAAACCTCCTGTACCCCGCCGTTTTTGTGCGTCGCCCCGCCGGGTTACAACAGAAGGGGCTTTCCCTCTTGCGCGCAGTACGCATCCTCCCGGAGGGTTTTCATATCATATGATACAAAGAATAAAGCCCCGGCAAAATCTCCGGGGCATATATTATGACTGCAATCCAGATGCAAATAAAACGCTTTTTCTGCGAAAAACAGTCTTGTGCTTATCATTAAAGAGATACGGCAATCTTCGACTTCATCTCTGCCGGCAATTCATCTTCATCCAAAGAAATGCTTAAAATAAAGTCTACGCCAAATGCATCTCCAATTTTTTCCAACTTTGTAATAACCGGAGCCACGTCTTTGCCTTCCAAACAAGCAATTTTTAAAAAGCTGTCAAAATACATCTGCTGCAAATCATGATCCTGGGAAAGGATACCGCAAATAAATCCTAAAAATTCATCGCTATTTGTAATAAAATAGTCGGACACGTTAATCAAACGGACTTTATTATTCAGTTCAAACATGTGCTTTGCGCTCTTATCTAAATATGTAATATTCCCTGACGCGGTTTTTACTTCAGCATTTACCTTATCCAGTAAATGTTTTGTCTTTCCCTTTCCTTTATTGCCTGCTATTAATTGAACCATCGGTAACCCTCCTAAAGTAAATTCAGTCTGAAAAGCTTATCAATAGACCTGCCTCTATTATAATTTATATCATCTTAAAAAACAACTGTTAATTCTTTATTTCCTCCAACAAATCTGTCATTTCCTCATAAAGGATATCGCGTGACTCCGAACGCAGGATAACGGAAATATAGGATTTGCCCGAAGAACTACGCGACAGCAAAATCAGGCAGTTCTTTGCGGCATTCGTGGTACCCGTTTTACCGCCGATTACAGTAACCGGATCCGGCGCGCTTTTCTGTCCCTGAAGATATAGGTTGGTGGAGTTGATGGAAAGTTCTTTATCATGCCCCTCTTTGTCTTTATATACCGTGGTATAAGACGGCATACGTATGATTTCATCAATCAGGTCATATTTCAATGCTTCATTAAAAATCAGGTACATATCATAAGCCGTGATATAATGATTTTCCGCAGTAAGCCCATGAGGGTTGACAAAATTGCAGTTAGTAGCTCCCAGTGCCTTTGCTTCCTGATTCATTAAATCACAGAATGCTTCAACGGAACCGGCAACCCCTTCCGCAATAAGGACTGCTGCATCATTTGCCGAATAAATGAGCAACGCATGCATCGCCTGCGTAAGGGTCATCCGGTCGCCTTCCCTTAAACCACAGGCTGTTGCCCCGGACTCTGTCATCCTGACGTTTGACGATGCCGTCAGGACGTCGTCCGGCGAACCATATTTCAGGGCGACCAAAGCTGTCATGATCTTTGTAAGGCTGGCCGGCGCCATTTGTTCATTGGCGTTTTTGGCATATATCGTTACATTGTCGTCAATAGAAAACAATGCGGCGGAGCCTGCCTGCGACATATCTACATCAGTGTTTGTCAATACATCGCCATCAACAATACATAAATCTTTTGCAAAAGGAATTGCCGTATCGGCCCTTTCTTCCATTGTATCCATGCGATAACTGCTGACCGGGTAATCCGGCGAATACGCCATATCATATGTCTGGTTCCCGCATCCGGCCAGTATACATCCTGATACCAGTATACTGACGCCTAAAAGCAGGCTTTTTTTATTTATACATTTCACGCCACTCTAAGTCTCCTCTATCCAAAGATTTAATCAACAATTCCGCAGACGCCAAATTGGTTGCTAAAGGAATATTATGCACATCGCATAAACGCATTACATTATTCACATCCGGTTCATGGGATTTCGGCGCTAAAGGATCTCTAAGGAAAATGACCAAATCGATATCATTATGCTCAATCTGGGCGCCAATCTGTTGTTCCCCGCCGAGATGCCCTGCCAGATACTTATGGACGTTTAAATTCGTCACTTCTTCTATCAGCCTTCCGGTTGTACCTGTTGCATATAAATCATTTTTACTTAAAATCCCCTTGTATGCGATGCAAAAATTCTGCATCAGCTTTTTTTTCGCATCATGTGCAATTAGCGCAATATTCATTGTTTTCATACCCTCTCTCTATTCCTTAATTTTTTTTGCATTGCAACCCCACATTTAAAACAAAACCAATCCCAATATACAAACTAACCATCGATGTCAGCCCGTAGCTGACAAATGGAAGCGTAACTCCGGTATTTGGTAAAAGCCCTGTGTTCACCCCTATATTTAAGAAGCCCTGGAATCCAATTAATCCGGCCATTCCCGCCGCAATAATGCTTCCGGCCAAATCTTTTGCTTTTCCGGCGATCCAAAAACATTCCAAAGTGATCAGGACGACTAATATAATGACGGCGCATGTACCAATAAAACCAAATTCTTCCCCAATTACTGCAAAAATAAAATCTGTCTGCGGCTCAGAAATGAAATTGCCGTTTTTCACAGAACTGATAACGTCCGTGTTGTATCCTTTTCCATATAACTGGCCCGATCCAATCGCCATCATGGAATTAAGCTGCTGATAAGCCTCTGCAGTTGAATATTTTTCCGGATAAAGCCATGCATAGATACGCGTCTGCTGATAAGGTTCTATCAGCGTCTGATCCGGCTGGACGACAATACTGAAAATGATAACGGCTGCAGGGATAATGACGGCCAGAATCCCTGTTACCAGCTTCCAACTGATGCCGCCAACAAACATTATGACGCAGAACATGACCATCACAACAATTGTCGTAGAAAGATTCGGCTGTTTATAGATCAGGATGACAGACGGTAAAATGAACAGACAGCATAAAACTATAGTTATAAAGGAATTTATTTTATCCTTATGTTTCATTATAAACTGTGCATAAAATAGAATCAACAAAATTTTCGCAAGTTCTGACGGCTGGAATTGGATGCCGAATAAAATAATCCACCGCTGGGCCCCATTTACCTTGACGCCCAATGAAGTCCGCACCAAGAATAAAAGGGCAATATTGGCAATGTAAAAAAACCAATACAGTTTTATCAATACGGAATAGTCAAAAAGGGAAATCACAACCATAAGAAATAAGCCGAAAACAAATCCCGATATTTGCGTTTTCTGCAAAGATTCGTCCGCGCTTCCTACGGTAAAAATCCCTATAACGGTAAGGGCAACCACTAAAATAATTAATTTGAAATCATAATCCCGTACTTTATATTGCTTTAGCATAATTACTACCTTCTTCAAATGGATACTTTTAAGCGGCAGCACAGCTTTCCGGCTGTGCTGTCATATTATTTATTCAAATCGATAATAGGGATACTTGCATAAAGGGACGGCGTCTTTCCTCTTCCTTTTATCCCTGTTTTTGTAATCTGTATTTCCATGCTTTGGGCGTCGATCTTCATGTATTTTGAAATAACTTTTGCAATATCCGTTTTTATCATTTCCATCATTTCCGGGGAACAGTTGACCCGGTCGGAGATGAGCAGGATTTTCAGCCTGTCTTTTGCAATGTCCCTGGAACTTTTTTTTCTAAATATTCTCCCGAAATCCATAACCGAACCTCCTTAATTTTTATGGAATATACCAGTTACCCTTGTCCAGAATGAGATCGTCTTTTCAAAATCAATAAACGGTATATCCCTTCCAAGTACGCGTTCGCATATATTCTGATATGCCCGTCCTGCCATTGTGCTGTTCCCTACAAGAGGTTCCCCCTGGTTGGTTGCAATTACTACATTTTCATCATCCGGTACGATGCCGATCAGCGGGATGGATAAAATATCCACTACATCGGCCGCCGTCATCATTTCCCCCCGTTTTACCATATCGTACCGAAGCCGGTTGATAATAAGGTCTATTTTTTTAAATTCATGTGCTTCTAAAAGGCCGATGATCCGATCTGCATCCCGGATGGCGGAAACCTCCGGCGTAGTCACTACCAAGGCCCGGTCCGCCCCGGCAATGGCATTCTGGAATCCCTGCTCAATGCCTGCAGGGCAATCCAGTATAATGTAATCAAACTGTTCCTTCAACTGTTCAATCATTTTTACCATCTGCTGCGGCTTTACGGATGATTTATCCTTCGTCTGGGCAGACGGCATCAGATAAAGGCTGGGGTGGCGTTTATCCTTGATCAAAGCCTGTTTTACCCTGCATTTCCCCTCGATGACATCTACCAGATTATAAACAATGCGGTTTTCAAGCCCCATAACGACATCCAGGTTCCTAAGACCGATGTCCGTATCTATGAGAATGACTTTTTTCCCCATTGCAGCCAAACCTGTTCCTACGTTTGCGGAAGTGGTGGTTTTTCCAACTCCGCCTTTCCCTGACGTGACGACAATTACTTCACTCATAAAAATCCTCCATTTCTGTATCGCCTGCATCTATAGGATGCATAAGCCTTTCCTATGAATTCCGTATCATTCCGTCCCCTAAGCCATCGTTATAAAGGCAAGTCGCTTAGTAATTCTTTTGTAATCGGTTCCATCACAACCTTATTATCTTTCACGTATGCTATTTTCGGCTGTACTTTTGGCCGTATCGACCATCTCATCTGTTTGCTGTTTTTGTATTTGAAATCACCGATCTGTAATCTTTCCGGTGCCATTTCAAGCGCTGCCACAAAGTGCCCTCCACTGCCGTTTCCGCCGGCATATGCTTTTCCAAAAAGGCCGCCAAGGATAACGATATCTTTTGTGGAAACAATCGTGCTTCCCGGATAGACATCGCCTAATACTACAATGCTGGATTCCGTCTCCAGGATCTGCCCATTTTTTAACGTCCCCCGGTAAAAATGCCCTTCATTGTCTTCTTCGCCGTTCCTGTACTCAAGCTGCTGTATCGCCTTAAGATAATTCTGGTTTTTCTCCTCATCTTTCCCTACCAGGCAGACAATATGTAAATCGGAATTATCGCAGATGGCGTTTAAGATAATTCTTTCTTCTTCATCGGAAAGCATCCTGCCTTCCAGGGAAATTGCCATTTTTGCATTTTTAAAAAAATTACGGGACTCCCTGAACTTGAAGATTACTTCTTCCAAAAGTTCAGGGAATGGGATTTCCTCATTTAAATAAACGGAAATCCCGTTTTGAAAACTTTTGATAATGACTGCGTTTTTCATATTCATCTAACCTCCATGCAGTTGCCAAGCCCTTGCGGATTGGTACAATGATTGATATGCCCCGCGCCGCAGCATGCGGATAGGGATGAAAATGCCGGTTAATCCGCATTTAAGCTGCCTCCGGTAAGTTCTTTGGCTGTGCCTGCAATTTCTTCTTCCTCCGCCAAGTCGTAATAATAAGCCACTACGTCTTTGGCTATCTGGGCCGCATAATCCGAAGTGTATCCATTGGCTACCCTGACAGCCATAGCGATCTCGGGATTCTCGTATGGCGCATAGCAGACAAATACTGCATGGTTCGGCCTGCTCCTGCTCTCCTGTGCGGTACCTGTTTTACCAGCCACATGAATACTCAGATCCCGGTAATAAGCCTTGCCTTCCACGACTCTGCGCATACCTGTATGGATGGCATCCCAATAAGCGCTGTCCATAGTAATCGTATTGCGTACTTTTGCATGATAATCATTGATCAGAGTGCCATTGTGATCTGTCAGCTTGTCCAATAATGTTAAATTATAACACGTTCCGCTATTGGCGACTGTTGTAATGTATCGCGCAAGCCCCACTGTTGTAAAATTGTTGGTGCCCTGCCCGATAGCCGAACGCACCGGGTCTATATCCGAAAGCTGAGGCGAGGATTCTTCGATTTCTACGCCCGATGTTTCGGTAAGCCCATACATATCCGCATATTTTTCCAGCTTCTGTAAGCCGACATCCGTCATATACCGCTCTCCTACGGTCCCTAAACGGTATCCCACTTCATAGAAGAAATTATTGCAGGAATGCTGTATCCCTCCGGAAACATTGAGCGATCCATGCCCCGAGCGGTTCCAGCAATGAGGCGGCTGTTGTTCGATCTTATCAAAGGTTCCCGTGCAATGGACGGAAGTGGAAAGGTCTATGACCCCTTCCAACAACCCGGCCGTAGCGGATACCATCTTAAAAGTGGAGCCGGGAGCCGTCTTTTGATATGTGGCGTAATTGATCATTGGCGTTGACAGATCGTTGCGGAGTGCGGCAAAATATTCCGCATCCACCCCATTTGCCATACGATTGTTGTCATAGCTCGGATATGAAACGAGCGCCAGCACTTCCCCGGTATTTACATTTGTTAATACTAAGGATGCGGAGTGAGGATCCAAAGCAAGCTGCGCCGGTGTAATATCCAGGTTCCGTATCCTGTCCAGCATAAACTCGTAAGGGGAAACAAGGCCGTCCGCAAACCGGGACGCTTCCTCTTCTTCGATTTCGATGATGCCCTGTTCCAGCAGTATATGGCATACCTGCCTTCCCGACACGGCATTGTCCCTTATCATATATTTATATATTTTTTTATTAAAACTGGTATTATTATCAATATTATCAAATATATATTTTAACAGTTGGGCATAGATTTCTTCGGAATCCGAGTATTGGCTGTCCAAGTCCAGCTTGGTCACGTCAATCCAGTTTTTCGCAATAACATAATTTAAGTATTCATTCAAACTGATGATCTCGTCATTCGTCCATGCCACATAAGTAGCATCGGAGGTATCCACTTCGTTTTCTATAATTACGGCATTGGAATAAAGCATGGATGTAATAAAGCTTTCATATACCTGATAATCCACCGGAAGCTCATTGTAAGGAGTCTTTTTTACCGTCAGTTCTTCCCTAAGCCCCGCCAGCACTTCTGCTTTTCTTGCCTGAAAACTGGCATATGCTTCTTTTTCATTCTCCCCTGCCGATTCTTCCGTAAAATGGGCGGTGTCTATTATATTGTTATCGAACAAAGCAAAATAAACGTCGTCGATCGGTATCAGGATATCGCCGCTCCCTGCATTTTCCGCCGGGGTATATTCTTTTATATTGCGGATCTTGGTAAGCAGGATGCTGGCCACTTTGGCTTCTAATATATTGTATACTGTTTTTTGCAGGTCTTTATCTATCGTAAGGTAAATGTGGTTCCCTGCCACCGGCTCCACCCGGTTTTTTGTTTCAATCACTTTTCCTACATTATCTACAACGACATCTTCCGATCCTTTTGTCCCTTGCAGCTCCGCTTCCATCGAATATTCGATTCCCGATTTCCCTACCGTGTCGTTTAGATCATATTTCGGATTTTTTTCTTTCAGGGAAGTCAGTTCTTCCTGGGAGATTTGTCCCGTATACCCAATGATCTGGGAAAAATAAACGCTGTCTACATAACGCCGCACCGTGTCTTCCGCCACGGAAACCCCTTCTAAGTTATCACTGTTTTCCATCACAACAGCTACCGTCTCTTCGCTGACGTTATAAGCTACGGTAGTCGTAATATATTTTTGGAAGCTGTTCGCATTCATTGCATAACGAACGGCGAGGATTTTCAAAATCTCCTCTTTTGTATATCCCATCCCCGGCACAAAGGATTTCCGGTCTTCAGGGTCGGTATAATCCCCGATGCCGAAACGGTCGCTGGAACATAAGTCATAGACTACCTCTTCGGCTGTTTTTGTGGCGTATTTATAACCTTCTTCCATCATATCGTCGATGGTGACAAATCCATAAACATCCGCGAGAAAACGGTTTAGCTGCCTGTCCTCCACTGCAAAGACATAATGGCCGTCATTATCCAGGATAACATTGAAGTCGTTGATGCTGCTGTCGCCATTTTTTTCAATCATTTGGATCAGGCGGTATATCGTGTTATTCAGATTTGCATTTTTATTTCTTCCGGATTCATAAACATCCTCAATGGTTACGTTGTAGGCCAATTCATTATAAGCCAGAAGATTCCCGTTCCTGTCATAAATATTCCCTCTCGTACTTGCCAAAGACCGTACTTTTGTCGTTTTAAGCCGGAAATCATTTAAATATTTCTCTCCGTTTACAATCTGCAGATCAAAAACGCGATAAATCATAACAGCCCCTAAAGCGACAAAAACAACTGTAAGGATGATTACACGCAGATTCACCATATTCAGGAAATTTTCTTTCAATTGTTTAAACAAACTTCTTTGCACTCCTTTGTTCGCTCTCCTCCAGCCTGTGGTTTATCCAGAGTATTAACGGATATAGAATAATGGTAATAAATGTGGTATAAACAATTTCCGGCAGGATAATATGGACAAAATAATAACCGATGTGAAATTTTGCCCGCATCAAAAACAATAAAACATAACAAATCAGGCCGTAAAACAGGTCGCTGACAATAATAAGGGCCATGGGCAGTTTAATATCTTCCGGATAAAAAATACGGTTGAACTTACCGTTGGTATATCCTATATACATATAAAGCAATGCATAAAAACCAAGCACTTCCCCAAAAAAGACATCAATGAAAAAGCCGCTGAAAAAACCAATCAGCAAGCCGCTTTTTTCCCCTCTCATAAAACCAAAAGACGCAGTTAAAACAATCATCAGGTTCGGCACGATATTTCCAAAGGCTAATGCATGGAATACGGTACACTGCAGCAAAAAGCAGATGAAAATCAATAATACGACTACAATCTTCCTTTTCAATCCCTGCACCCCTTTCCTATTCTTCTATGGACTGCTTCAACTGCCGGATGATAAGGACCTCTTCCAGATGTTCAAAATCCACTGCCGGGGTAAGCTGCCCTGATTTTGTGATATTATTGGCATCTACTTCCAGGGAGCTGATATATCCGATTAAAATATTGGGCAGATACTTATCGCTGATATTGGAAGTTACGATTTTATCCCCTTCCACTACTTTATCCGCACTGTCCACTAATTTTTCAAATTTTATAACCCCACCTCCATAAAGCTCCAGATCGCCGGAAACCACAAGATGATCGGAAGTGGACAATACTTTAGCGCTGACATTGGAATTATCCGCAATGATGGAAGTTACTTTTGCCCAGTTTTGCCCTACATCCACAATACGGCCCACCAGCCCGCTTCCTGCGATCACATTCATGTCTACGGCAATCCCGTCTTCCTCCCCTTTGTCTATTACAAAGGAGTGGAACCAGTTCCCCGCATCTTTGGCAATGATCCGTGCGCCTACTTTTTCATATCCCTCATATTGGGAGTCCAACTGGTACAGCTCTCTTAAAGTAGCCAGTTCATAGCGTTCCTGCTGCAAGATCGTATTTTCCATAGTCAATTCGTCAATCTGCGCTTTTAAGGATTCATTTTCCGAAAGCAGGGAACGGATCTGTACCAATTCCTCCGAACGGTTTGCCAGCCATCCTCCCACGGAGCTGATCCCCTTTTCAAACGGGATAATCACATATCCAACTGCGGTGTTAAGGACGCCGTTGAATATATTCGTATTGAATGTGAGGATGATTGCACCCGCACAAATAATCGTTAAAATAAAAAGGAGATATTTACTTGGTAATGTAAACTTCTCTCCTTTTCTTTTTACTATTGGACTCATTTACCCATTCCTTCAACCGCATATGCTACCGATTTATAGTTATCTTCCTTAATGACTTTGGCCAGCCCCAAAGCCACGCTGCTCATAGGATTCTCTGAAAGCTGGACTTTAAGCCCGGTCCCGCTGCTTAAAAGCTCTGCGAGATGGCTTACCTGGGATGCTCCGCCGGTAAGATAAACGCCATGCCTGTAAATATCGGCAGCCAATTCCGGCGGGGTCCTTTCCAGAATGACTTTGACATTATCAATAATCGTATTAAAGTTCTCTGTCAGGCACTCATCCACAAGCGGCGTAGGGATCTCCCTTTCCACCGGCAGCCCGGTAACAATATCCCTTCCGTATACAACGGCGGATTTCCCTGCCTTTTCTAAGTCTTTTAATGAAATTTTTACATTTTCTGCGGTTTTTCCGCCTACGATCAGGCTGAATTCCCGCCGGATGGCAGCACGGATGGCATCGTCGAATTTTTGCCCGCCCACTTTGATCAACCGGCTTAAAACGATGCCGCCTAACGAAAGAATAGAGATTTCCGTTGTATCATAGCCTACATTTACGACAAGGACACCTTGCGAGTTCTTAACGTCAATATCCAGGCCAAGCCCGTCGGCTACTGCTTTTTCCACGATCATCACTCTTTTGGCTTTGATATTGGCATCCCTCACCAAATCATAGAAAGCCCTCTTTTCCACATCAGTGACATCTGTGGGGACGGCAATGTAGTAATCGGCAGGCTTGATATTGTTTTTGCACAAATCACCGATAAAATATTTGACCAGCGTTTCCATATTTTTAATATCAGCGATTACGCCATTGCTTAACGGATAAGAAATATGAATGTTCCCTGGCGCTTTCTCATACATCTCAAAAGCAGAGTTGCCATATGCGAACAAAGTATTCTTATTTTCAATGGCAATCATATTCTTCTCAATAGTCACGCTGTCGTCATTCCTGTTGTAAATTTTGATATTGCTTGTTCCTAAATCAATACCGAATGAATTGTTTCCCAAAGTGATAAACCCCTTTCTATAGTAACCCGGCTTCCTTGAAGCTCATATATTTGTTATCCCCAATAATGATATGATCTATAAGCGGAATATCCATCATGCCGCCTATTTCTTTTATTACATCCGTAATCTGCATATCCTGTCTGCTGGGGGCAGGGTCGCCGCTCGGATGATTATGCAAAAGCATAATATGCACGGCTTCTTTTTTCAGGGCCGTAATAAATACCTCCCTGGGCGAAAGAAGGGATGCACTGACGGTGCCGACGGACAAAGTTTCTTCATCTATGAGCCGTTCCTTATTGTCCAACAAAAGCAGAATGACTCTTTCTTTCTTTTCATGACGAAGATTTTCCATATAATATCTCGCTACGGATGAAGGGTTTAAAAACTGCAGCCCTTTCTTCGCAGCGGTCATTGCCATACGCATGGATAACTCAGCAAGGCATTTTAGCTTTACTGCCTTTACCTGCCCGATCCCATTAATCCCCATCAGTTCCTGCACCGTCACATGATACAGCCCGCTTAATCCATGCTCCCTGACCGAGGAAAGGGACAAGATTTCCTGACCGATGTCCACCGCTTTCCGTTCCTTTGTACCCGTCCGTATAATAATCGCAAGGAGTTCCGCTTCCGTCAGGGACTGGGAACCCAGCCTTAAAAATTTTTCATAGGGCATATCATTTTCAGCCGTATAGCTTTCTTTTTTCATTTTTCACTCTTTCCCAATTGCTTCTCCGGGCAAGGGAAAATTCTGTATCAATAGAATTTAAATAAAACGGTACACCATAATTCCGGTTATGATCCCGATCATGCCGGCAATCGTAATCTTAATGGTAAGCCCAAAAGTGACGCTCAAAATCCCAAGATCTAAAACCAGCGGGCTGGATAAGCCAAAGGTTTGTCCGAAATTCAGCCATGAATCCGGGAACAGGCTTCCGATAAATCCCCCCAGCACGATGCCTGCAAGGATCAGAAGAAAGCAGGCCCATGTATTTTTTCTCCGCATAAACAGCCTCCGTAATTATTAGCATAGCTAACATTCATATTATCACACATTACATTTTATGTACATAAATTTCCATTAATTTTTTCCAAACTTTTCTTGAAAAAAGTATTTATTATCCTATTTTCAGACAAAAATTTATGATATGGTTGTGTAGGGCAACTGCGCATAAGAGATTACGCGATCATCCAGCAGTTGTTGCAAAGATTTCATAATGCCAAATTTTGCATGGCACCATGTCAGCCCTCCTTGAAAATAGACGGCATAAGGCGGTTTCATTGGGCCGTCCGCAGATAGTTCAATAGAGGAACCGGACACAAAAGCGCCTGCAGCCATTATTACTTTGCTGTCATATCCGGGCATATCCCAAGGTTCCGGCGTAACGAAACTATCCACCGGAGCCGCAGCCTGGATCCCTTTGCAGAACGCAGCCACGCCTTCCGGAACCCCGAATGTAATGGCCTGAATAATATCATGCCTCTCTTCTTTTGCACCCGGGATTACGGCAAACCCCAGAGGTTCATAAAGGTTGGCGGCAAAAACCGCTCCTTTCAGGGCTCCTGCCGTAACCGTAGGAGCTAAAAAAAGCCCCTGGTAGAAGGAAGGCAGGATTCCCAAAGAAGCTCCTACTTCTTTGGCCAGCCCCGGCGAAGTAAGGCGGCAGGCCGCATTCTCTATGCATCCCTTTTTCCCGGCAATGTATCCGCCGGTAGGCGCAAGCCCTCCTCCCGGGTTTTTGATCAAAGAACCTACCACCATATCCGCCCCTGCTTCTGCAGGTTCTGTCTTCTCTACGAATTCCCCGTAACAATTATCCACCATACAGATCAGATCCGGCTTGATGCTTTTTAGAAAAGCGATTAATTCCCCTATCTTTTCAACGGAAAGGGTGGGTCTGGTCTGATAGCCTTTGGAACGCTGTATGGTAACCATCTTTGTCCTGTCGTTTACCGCTTTTTTGATCTGTTCATAATCAAAGCTTCCGTCCTCTAGTAAATCCACCTGACGGTAGGTGACGCCGTATTCCGCCAAGGAGCCTTTTGCCGGACGGATACCGATAACCTCTTCTAAGGTGTCGTAAGGTTTCCCTACAGGAGAAAGCAGTTCGTCCCCCGGCCGCAGACAGCTTGACAAGGCCACGGCTAAAGCATGGGTGCCGCAGGTGATCTGCGGACGGACCAAAGCGTCTTGCGTATGGAATATATTGGCGTATACTGACTCTAACGTATCCCTGCCTAAATCATTGTACCCATAACCTGTAGTCCCAAGAAGGCATGCTTCGCTCACTTTAGCTTCCTGCATCGCTTTGATGACTTTCATCTGGTTATATTCGGCAATCTCATCAATCTGCAAAAAACGTTCTTTCAGCCCCTCTAAAATATATCTTCCATAAGCGCATACTTCCTTGGATATTCCCAATGCCTCATACATTTTGTCATTTTCTAACATAAGTCCTCCCTTTTCCTTTCCTGAATTCCCAAGATGCCTTTATCCTCCAATTCCTTTAATAAGAAATCCATGATTTTTTCTTCTTCTGTTCCATTTTCCCCTGAAAAATCATTTTTGGAAACCCATATTACGTCTTTTTCCCGGCGGAACCATGTAAGCTGTCTTTTGGCAAAATGCCTGGTATCCCTTTTTATGAGATAGATGGCCCGTTCCAAAGAAATCTCCCCTTCCAAAAAACATAAAATCTCTTTATATCCCAATCCCTGCATTGATACCATATTCTTATGGCATCCCATCTGCCGCAAACGTTTTACCTCTTCCACCAAACCATTTTCTATCATGCCGTCCACCCGGGAATCTATTTTCCGGTAAAGGCTTTCCCTTTCTTCATCCAAAACAAAATAACAGGCCTGATAAGCGGCTTCTTTTTTTCTTTCCCTCTCATTATGCTCCGATATTTTTTTTCCGGTCATTTTATAAAACTCCAATGCCCGAATGACTCTTTTCGTATTATTTTCATGGATGGCTGCCGCCGACGCTTCGTCCGCTTCCTGAAGCATACGATGAAGAAAAGCCTTCCCTTTTTCCGCCGCCAGTTTTTCCAATTCCTTTCGATAAGCCGCATCCTCCTCGTTTTCTGTAAAATCAATGTCATATAACACGGCTTGGATATAAAACCCGGTCCCTCCTGTCAAAATAGGAATATGCCCTCTTTCATAAATCCCTTCCATACATTCTTTTGCCATCTTTTGAAAAATGACGACGTTAAATTCCTCCGAAGGATCCATTACGTCAATCAAGTGATGACGCACCCCCTGCATTTCTTCCGGACGCACTTTCGCCGAACCGATATCCATATGGCGATAGATCTGCATGGAATCGGCAGAAATAATTTCGCCTCCTGCTTTCTTTGCCAGTTGGATGGATAATGCTGTTTTCCCGGCCGCCGTAGGCCCGGTTAGAATAATCAGAGGCTGTTTGTATTTTGTCATAATCAACATCCTTTTTCCGGTTCCGCTATAGGATCCTTTTGAATTTCTTTTCCAGTTCGTATTTACTGATTGAAATAATAGAAGGCCTTCCATGGGGGCAGTGATAAGGATCTTCCAAAGCCATCAGTTCGTCAATAAGGGCCTCCATGCCCATAGCGTCAAATGCCATATTCCCTTTTACCGCTGCTTTACATGCCATAGATGCTATTTTCTGTCGGATAATCTCCGGCGTCCCCTTTACCGGGCCTTCCGCAAGCTCGTCCAGCAATTCCGTAAACAGGCTGCCCCCGCTGTATCCATACAAATCGGAGGGAACGCTCCGGATCGCATACTCATTGCCGCCGAACGCTTCGATCTCAAATCCTATTTCCATAAAGAATCTCTTAAACTCTCCATAGATACTTTCTTCTTTCCCGGAAAGCGTTACAATGACCGGAGGATTTAACATTTGGGATTGTATCTGTTTGTTGGCAAGTTTATCCATCAGCCTTTCATATTTTACTTTTTCATGGGCCGCATGTTGATCCACGATAAAAAGCTTATCATGAAAGGCAATTAACCAGTAAGTATCAAAAATCTGCCCCATAATGCGGTATTCATTTTTTGCTTCCTTTGTCAATAGCTTTTCTTCAAACAAGTTCATTTGTACAGGTTCTTCCCTGACGGGATCTATTGGCGGGGCGGCATTTTTCACCATTCCTGCTGTGTCTGGACCTTGAATGCCCGTTCCGGAACTGCTTTCCGTCCGGTTATCCACAAAAAAAGCATCTTCTTCTTTTCCATCGGCTTTATACAACGCATCTTCCGAAACCGCCTTTTTCTCTCCCTGAACGGGAAAAGGATGCGGGGAAAGATAGCTTTGCGTCTGCAGATGCCGGATCTCTTGCTGCCCTGATCCAAAACCTTCCTTGCGGGAACGTTCTACCTCAAAAGGTTCAGGCATCGTTTCCGGAAGAGCGGATGTAAGACGGCTTTTGTCCGTTTTTGTGGGATTTTCTTCCAATTTCACTTCAGGGATCAGTTCCAGGCTATGCAAAGCTTTCCGGATATGGTTGTCAATAAAATCATACAATCTCATTCCATCGGTAAAACGCACTTCCATCTTCGTCGGATGGACATTCACATCGATTTCATCCGAATGGATTTCAAAATGCAGGACGGCAAAAGGGAATTTGCGTTGCATCATATATTTCCGATATCCTTCTTCTATGGCTTTGCTAATCAAGCCGCTTTTGATATAACGTCCATTGACAAAATAAATTTCAAAATTCCGGTTTGATCTGTTGATTTCCGGTTTTCCTAAAAAACCATGCATATGAATCCCTTGTTCCCATACGTCCATCGGGATTAACGCATTAGCTATATCTTTTCCGTAAATGCGGTATATGATTTCCTGTAAATTGCCATTCCCTGATGTATGGAAACGCAACTGCCCATTATTCACATATTTAAAAGATATATCCGGATGGGACATGGCCATATGTTCCATTAAATCGGAAATATATCCTCCTTCCGTCTGGGGATGCTTTAAGAATTTTTTCCTGACAGGCGTATTAAAAAAAAGATTCCTGACAATAACCGTCGTTCCCTCCGGCGCCCCTACTTCCTCTGACTCTATTTCTTCCCCGCCTTCCACCAGATAGCGTGTCCCTGTTAATGTATCTTCCGTTTTGGTAATCAGTTCCATTCGCGATACGGCAGCAATGCTGGATAAGGCCTCCCCGCGGAAACCTAAGCTGATGACATGGAAAAGATCTTCCGCCGTATGGATCTTGCTGGTGGCATGGCGCAAAAAAGCAAGAGGGACTTGCCCTTTTTCAATCCCACAGCCGTTATCCGTTACCCGTATAAAAGAGACGCCTCCCTCTTTTATTTCCACCGTAACAGCCGTTGCCTTTGCATCCACCGCATTTTCCAACAGTTCTTTTACTACGCTGGAGGGTCGTTCCACAACTTCCCCGGCAGCGATCTTATCTATCGTTTCCTGACTTAATATCCGAATCTGCGCCATATGTTACTCCGTTTCTTTGCCGTTTACCGCTCCCTGCCAACGGTTTTTCAATTTATTCTGCAGCCTGTACAAAGTGTTTAAGGCATCTAAAGGGGTCAGCGTCGTAATGTCAATTTCCTGTAGTTCTGTTAGGACGTCTTCGTCTTTTACGGTATCAAAAAGGGAGATTTGCTCCAAATCAACTTCATCATAGGTTTTCTTCACCGTTTTTTTCTCCGCCCGGTTATCCACGGCAATGCTCTGTATTTTTTCCGTAATATCATTATCGCTTAACTGTTTCGCGATTTCTTTTGCCCGGCCGATTACTATATCCGGAACCCCTGCAAGTTTGGCCACTTGTATCCCATAGCTTTTATCCGCTCCGCCTTTGATGATCTTGCGCAGAAAGACAATATCATCCCCCTTTTCTTTTACCGCAATGCAATAATTATTTACATTGCTCATTTTCCCTTCCAATTCGGTCAGTTCGTGATAATGAGTGGCAAATAATGTCTTTGCCCCCAAGTATCTCCGGTTGCTGATGTGTTCAATTACCGCCCATGCAATGCTTAATCCGTCAAAAGTAGACGTCCCTCTTCCAATCTCATCCAGGATCAAAAGGCTGTTTGACGTAGCGTTGCGCAAAATATTGGCAACTTCGTTCATCTCCACCATAAAAGTGCTTTGCCCGCTGGCCAAATCATCGGAAGCCCCTACTCTTGTAAATATCCTGTCCACAATGCCGATATCGGCGCTGGAAGCGGGTACAAAGCTCCCAATCTGCGCCATCAGGACGATCAACGCGGCCTGACGCATATAAGTGGATTTACCCGCCATATTCGGGCCGGTAATAACGGCAATGCAGTTTTTATTATTATCCAAATGTGTATCGTTAGCAATGAACATTCCGTTAGCGATCATTTGCTCCACTACAGGATGCCTGCCGTCTTTGATACGGATCACGCCCTTTTCATTAATCCCTGGTTTTACATATTGGTTCCTTTCCGCCACAAAAGAAAAAGATGCAAACACATCTAATGCGGCCAAGGCCTTTGCTGTTTTCTGTATCCGTTCAGTCTCATGGGCGATGGCGTCCCTGATGCGGCAGAAAATATCATATTCTAAGGAATACAGCTTGTCTTCCGCATTTAATATGGTATCTTCCAGTTCCTTAAGGCGCAAAGTCGTAAACCGTTCCGCATTGGATAAGGTCTGTTTTCTGATATAATCTT
>CAOKPU010000054.1 GCA_948470755.1 uncultured Lachnospiraceae bacterium
CGCACAAATCTTTTGTGCCATCTGCCAGACGGAGCCGCCGGATGGGCCTTTTGACGCCCGAATCGTCATAGGAGATTGCTCTGCAATCTGCCGGGCGGGGCCGTTGGAAGGGCCTTTTGATGCCCGGATCTTTTTCAGAAAAGATTTCGTTGCTATAAAGCATGAAAAGGAAAGGATTTCTTACGAAACAACCTTTCTTTTTCTAAATATTCAGAATATATATTTTTAAGCCAAAACCCTTGACAAAATTTGAGTTGTGCAGGATAGACAAAGGAGAGGTTTGGGAGATAATATAGAAGGGAAATGAGCGAGGGGTTATCCACATAAAGAAATGGCTTAAAATAAGGGAAGAAAAGTTATGCACGGCTTTATCCACATTATCCACACGGGTTGACATAGAAAGGGAAGGGGAGTAAAAAACGGCTGATAAAACATATGTTTTGTCTGTTTTGGCAAAAGTGGAGAAAGAAGCATGAAATATGCGAAAAATAATTTTCTTACAATAGGGTATAAATTGTTGCACAGGTGAAGTAATATACGGCATAATGTTTGAAAATGCAGGGTAAGCCCTTTTTATTTTCATAGTGGAAAAGTGAAAAAATATTGTATATAATGAAAACAGTTAATTATTTATGATAAATCATTGAAGGAGGAGTACTATGAAGTACAAAGCTTTATTGGCAGGGAATAATGCTTCCATAATTGACAGTTTTTTTACTCAAATGGGAAATAGCTTTGAAGCAGTCACAACTTCACTCCGCAGTGAAGATATTATAAGGCATGTGAATTTTTTTGCGCCAGATGTCTTTATATATTGTCTCCATAATGAAACCAGGGATAATATGACCCAGATGGCTAATGTAAAGTATAAGTTGTCGCAGGATAATATCCCGTTTGTCACGATTGGGTCTAAGGAACATTGCGACGAATTTGCGCGCGTAGCGGTGAATGTTTCCGATATGGCTTTACAAAGGCCGCTTTCTTCGGAGGTTATTCAGGAAAGGATCCTAAGCCTTCTGGCAAAAAGAGGGACGGCAAAAGCGCCGGCGGCGGAACAAAAAGAAAATATTGCTTTGAATGCGGGCATTCCGTCAGGGCAGGCTAATTCAATGCAGCCCTCTGTGGGGCAGTCCAACATTACGCCGGCTTTGGGGCAGCTTTTTGTACAGGAACCGAAACCTTCCGGCCGGAAGCATATCTTAGTGGTGGATGATAATTCGATGATGTTAAGGCTTGTAAAAGAGCATTTGCATGAAAAATATGATGTAGCAACGGCTCTCAGCGGTAAAGTGGCATTAAAATTCTTAAAAAATAAAAAGACAGATCTTATTTTGCTGGATTATGAGATGCCGGACGAGAATGGACCGGCCGTTTTAGAAAAACTGCGAGCATCGAATGCAACGAAAGATATTCCTGTAGTTTTCTTAACCGGCGTGACGGAAAGCAAGAAAATAAGAGAGGCGCTTATTTTGAAACCGCAAAGTTATCTGTTGAAACCTATTAATCGGGAGAGGCTGTTGGATACCATCGAAAAACTTATCGGATAATTGTAAAAAGGACGGGTTCTATGGATAGGGATTACGAACTGCACTTGACGGATTTGATCAGTGTGGAAACTTTACAAAGAATACAGGACGGCTTTTCCAATACGACGGGAATAGCGGCCCTGACAACGGATGCGGACGGCATAGCTGTAACAGAGGGTTCCAATTTTACCGATTTCTGCATGAAATATACAAGAAGTACGGAAATTGGCTATAGCCGCTGTATGGAATGTGATAAAAAAGGGGCGGAAATGGCATTGAAAAAAGGGAAGCCTGCCGTCTATATCTGTCATGCGGGGCTGGTGGAGTTTTCCGCCCCGATTATAGTAGAAGGGAAACTTTTGGGGTGCATTCTCTGCGGCCAGGTCCTTACGGGGATGATCGACTTTGGAAAGATAAGGAAGACGGCGGCGGAGATCGGCGTGGATCCTGAGGAATATGTGAAAGCTGCCAGGAAACTGAAAATCGTGGGCAAAGACGTAATAGACAATGCCGTGAGATTTCTCAATATGACGGCGGATATCTTGTCCGAAATGGCACACAACAGGTATCTGGTACACCAGGCCAATCTGGAAGTGGAAAAGTCGGGAAATATGAAATCGGATTTCCTTGCGAATATGAGCCATGAGATCAGGACTCCGATGAATGCCGTTATCGGTATGGCGGAAATGGCTCTAAGGGAGGAGCTTCCCCCGGCTGCAAGGGAGTATATTTATCAGATCAAAGCGGCTGGGAAATCGCTGCTGACGATTATTAATGATATTCTTGACTTTTCTAAGATAGAGTCCGGAAGGATGGACATCAGCGAGGTAGAGTATGAACCGATGTCCATCGTATACGACGTGGCGAATATTGTTATGACAAGATTGAAAGAGAAAGATGTGGAGCTGGTGATCGATATTGCCCCGGATCTGCCTAATGGGCTCAAAGGCGATAACATCAGGATTAAACAGGTCCTTTTAAATCTGGTCAATAACGCGGCAAAATTTACTTCTCAGGGAAAAATCGTCATGAAGATGGACTATACGCACATAAACCCTGATGAGATCGAACTTTATATTTCCGTGGAAGATACGGGGATCGGCATTAAAAAAGAGGATATTGGGAAATTATTCCAGTCTTTCCAGCAAGTAGACAGTAAGCGGAACAGGAATATCGAAGGGACGGGATTAGGGCTTGCGATTACCCAAAGGCTGTTGACATTGATGGACGGCGGTATCTGGGTGGAGAGCGAATATGAAAAAGGGAGCAGATTCTATTGCAAGCTTCCTCAAAAGATTATTGATAAGACTCCCAGCATCGGGGTCAGGGAGCCGGAATCCATTTTAGTTGTGGGACTGATTTCCAATCCTTATGTGAGGGAAGGATTATGTTCCGATGTTACAAACCTGGGAGTGGATTATGTATTGATGGCTCCTAAGGATCTGGGGGCGTTCCCGGATGATAAAAAAGTTTTCCTTTTTATCGAGCATCCTTTGTTTTCGGACGGGGTTGAGGATTATATCAGGCATAATCCGCAGATTACGGCTGTCCTTTTGATCGATTTTTTTGATAACGTAAACTATGATATCCCCAATCTTCTGGTATTGCGCAAACCTCTTTTTGCAATGAATATTGCTATGATCCTGAACGGGGAGGAATTGAACTTTGCTGACGATACGGATGAAAAAGAATTTGATTTTATAGCTCCGGAAGCGGAAATCCTTATTGTTGACGATAATGCGGTCAACCTGACTGTGGCGGAGGGCATCTTAGAACCCCTTAAAATGAAAATCGATACGGTAACAAGCGGGAAGGCGGCTGTGGATAAGATTTCCAAGTTCCATTATGATATTGTCTTTATGGATCATATGATGCCGGAACTGGATGGGGTGGAAACCACCCATATTATCAGGCGTTTCCATCCGGAATACAATGATGTGCCGATTATTGCCCTTACGGCAAATGCTATGGAAGGGACAAAAGAGATGTTCTGCCGGGAGGGTATGAATGACTTTGTCGCTAAACCGATAGAATTGCGTCTGTTGGCGGCAAAACTAAAGAAGTGGCTTCCGATAGAAAAAATCCGGAAAGTCTATATTACAAAAAATCAGGATAAAGAAGATAAAAAACTAGATCATATTGTCGTAGGGGATTTGGATATCAATTATGCCATGGAATTTTTAATATCCGAAGAACTGTTCTGGAAAGTACTCAAGGTGTATTACCATAGTATTGAAAAAAAGGCAAAATTGATCAAAGCAATGGAGGAAGAAGGGGATTGGACGGGGTATACGATAGAAGTCCATGCTTTAAAAAACTCATCCAAGCAAATTGGGGCTATGGCTTTGTCTGAAAAAGCGGCTGCTCTGGAAAAAGCCGGAAACGCAAGGGATACGGCTATGATACATAGGGATACGGATGATATGTTAAAGCTGTATTTAAGTTACCTGCCGGTTTTAGAGCCTTTCTGCGCGGATAAGGAAGAGGACGAAGAAGGGAAGAAAGATTTTTCCAAAGATATACTGCAAGACTGCTTTCCGAAAATGAAATTGGCGATAGAGGATCTGGATATGGATGGGATGGAGGAAGTGATCCGGGAAATGGAACAGTATCATTATGAGGGCTGGCAGAAGGAAATGTTCATCCGGTTAAAAGAGGCTGTGGAAGAAATTGACGTTGATAACTGTGAGTGCATTATGCTGGAGTGGGAAGAAAAAATAGAGGGGAAGTGATAAGTCGCCGCATCCGATTTGAAATTGTTGCACAAGTATGGGACAATATGGTATAATGTTTGAAAACATATACTAAATGAAAGTAAATTTGGGGTATAGTGTTTGCAGAATAATCCAATGAAAGGGATGAGTGATATGAAGTTTGTTGTAGTAGGCAAGAATATTGAAGTTACGGAAGGGTTACGGTCGGCAGTGGAGGATAAAATCGGCAAGCTGGAGAGATATTTTAACCCCGAGACGGAAGTGCATGTAACGTTAAGCGTGGAAAAGGAACGGCAGAAGATAGAAGTGACGATTCCGGTGAAAGGAAGCATTATCCGTTCGGAACAGGTAAGCAACGATATGTACGTATCCATTGACTTGGTGGAAGAGATTATTGAAAGGCAGATTAAGAAATATAAAAATAAGCTGATAGACCAAAAGCAGTCAGCAAGCTTTTTTAAACAGGAGTTTATTGAAAAGGATTATATGGATGATGAAGAGGTAAAGATCATCCGTACGAAGAAGTTCGATATTAAGCCGATGTATCCGGAAGACGCCTGCGTCCAGATGGAACTTCTTGGGCATAATTTCTTTGTATTCTTTAACGCGGAAACAGGACAGGTGAATGTAGTATATAAGAGAAAGGGGAATACTTACGGGCTGATCGAGCCTGAGGCGTAATGGGACAGGCTTCAAGAGCTTTCTTTGCCGGAAAGGCGCGTCCCATAAGAAGGAACGGATAAGGGAAAAATATAAAAGGTGCGTGGCATGGCCGCGCATCTTTTTTCATATATTGCTATGAGACATTTTGGATGGTGGGAAATGCAATATCTGAAAAAAATAAAAAAGGCGGTATTGATAGAAAGCATATTGCTGGCATCGCTCTATAGCATATTTATGATGGGGATATTAAAGGGCGGCGGGCTTAAGGAACAGCCTCAGGCGGTAGAAGTAGGTTCGGTGGAGGAAAAGGAATATATCAAGTGGGTGGATTTTAATATTTCTTATGAGGCGTTATGCGAGGCGTACAAATGGGACGTGGAGACTTATGAGGAAGCCAAAGAGGATAAAGATACGGCTCATGTGAATTGGATAGAACTGCTTGCGTATGTCGGGACGAAGCATGGAGGGGAATTCCCTTCCGCGACGGTGCGGGAGATTGCCAGGACGGCGGAAAAGGTGAAGACAAAAGAGGCAACGATAACGGAGCTAGCCAGGGATATGGAATATTATGCATATTACCTCGAAGCATATGAGGCTGTTTTGGGAGGCTACGTAGGGGAATATGAGATACAAAAGCAGACGGAGGACGGGAAAGTGGAATGGGAAAAGCGTTATGGGTTAAAAGCTTTTTCCCCTATTGCAAAAGGGTTTGAATACAGCGATTATGATGATTTTGGGGCATCCAGGAGTTATGGATATTCCAGGCCGCATCTTGGGCATGATATGATGGGCCAGATTGGGACGCCGGTGGTGGCTGTGGAGTCGGGCTATGTGGAAGCCATTGGCTGGAACCAGTACGGGGGTTGGAGGCTTGGCATCCGTAGCTTTGACGGAAAAAGGTATTATTATTACGCCCATCTGCGCCAGAATTTTCCCTATTGCAAGGAACTGGAGGAAGGCAGCGTAGTGACGGCAGGACAGGTGATCGGCTATATGGGGCATACCGGTTATAGTAAAACGGAGAATGTAAATAACATTAAAGTCGTCCATCTTCATTGGGGGCTCCAACTGATCTTTGACGAATCGCAAAAAGAAGGCAACAATGAAATATGGATAGATTGTTATAATTTATCAAGGTTTTTATATAAGAACCGTTCCGAGACAGCTAAAAACGAAGAGACGAAAGAATGGTACCGTGTATATGATATGAAAGATCCGGCAGTGGAAGAGTTCTTAAAAGATAAATGAATAGTTTCCATATTATTTACTGCACGTTATCCATCGTCTGTTCAATAATGTTTTTCATTATATCCTTCGTAATCTGTCCGGGAACGTAACCATAGACATTGCCGTCCGCATCGATCATAAATGTGGTGGGGTAGGCACTGATGCCGTAGTAGTAAGAGATAATGCCGTCCGTGTCCATTACTACAGGATAAGTATAGTTATTTTCCGAAAGGAAAGCGGCGATTTCTTCCGCAGAGCCTTCCCTTCCTACATTGGGGGATGCAATGCCGAGAATAATGACATCGGAAGCGTTTTCCCCGTATTCTTCATAAATCTCCTGGATTTCAGGCATTTCGGCGCGGCAGGGAGGACACCAGGTCGCCCAGAAATTGAGAAATACGGTTTTTCCTTTGTAATCGGAAAAGGTGTGAGTATTTCCATATTGATCCTGCAAGGTAAAATCAGGGGCGGGAACTGTAGCTGCATCGGGATTGGCTTCCCCGTCCGCCGTTTGCCCTGATGGGTTTCCGTCCGTTTGGTCCTGCGCATTATCGCCTGTTTCTTGTCCGGCAGAGCCGGTTTGGGAAGGATCTGCCTCCTGCTCCGTATTCTGGCCGATGGATGTGCTGCCGGAAAGATAGGCGCTGATGCCGTTCATCCATCCCGTAAACATCATAATCCCGATAAAGATCATGAGTACGCCGCCAATCTTTACCGTATATTTCATGGCGGAGCGGTATTTTTTAAAGAAGTCCAACAGGGCTTTGGTAAACAGCCCCACCGCCAGAAAAGGAAGGACAAAACCGAGGGTATAGACTCCGATCAACAAAAACCCGGTTGCCGAGGAAGAGGCGGAAGCGGCCAGAAGCAGCACGCTGGCAAGGGCCGGGCCGACACAGGGAGTCCAGGCAAAACTGAAAGTGAAGCCGAGGGCCAGGGCCGTTAAGGGATTCATGGCCAGGCTGTCCGGCTGGAAATGGAAACGATGTTCTTTACTCAGAGAAGAGCTGCCAAACAGCCCGAGCTGGTAAAGGCCGAACAGGATGACGATGGCCCCGCCGATACGCGTAAACCATGTCTGGTAGTTATGGAAAAATTTCCCCACGGCGGTAAAACTGAAGCCAAGGAGGAAAAAGGCGAAACTGACGCCGAGGACAAAAAACAAAGTGTTTTTCATGACCCGGCTTCTTTTATAAGTGATATTCCCCTCTTCGTCCATCGTTTTAGCACCGCCGGATAAATAGCCGATATATAACGGGATCAGCGGCAGGACGCAGGGGGAGAAAAAGCTGATAAGCCCCTGAAAAAAGACGGTGATGGAGGAAATGCTTGTCTCAAGCGTTAAATTCATATGAATAACCATGTCCTTTCTATTCTCGAATCTATTGTTGGAGGATTCCATAATAACATAAAGGGTGGGGGTTTTCAAGGAATGGAAGATGATATTTATGGTAGACGGAAGAGCCTCTTTAAGTTATAATGGTACAAAATACCAGTGAAAAAGGATTTTGCACAAAAGGAGAGGGAAATGGGGCGTAAGGCATTCTGTGCTTTTATTGCATATACGGGAAAGCTGATGGGCTGTATTCTTGCAGGCATCCTGCTGTTGGTCGGCGTATATGCCTTGCCGGTGGAAAGGATGAAGGCGAATGTTGCCAGATCCAGCGGCATTTTTGATTATGAAGGGATTTATCCGCAGATGTCCGACGGGTATAAGTATATGCAGTTGGATAATTTTACAGATAGCATAATGCTTGGCGCAGCGGTATATGATGGGGCGGAAGGGATTCTGGACAGGGCGATGAGCAACTATCATATGGATTGCGATGAACTGTCCCCGGAGCTTGCATTGACGAACTATGCCAATGATGTCCCGTATGGTTATTATCCGGTGTCGTATGGTCGTTACTGGCATGGTTATCTTGTCCCGTTAAAGCTGTTGCTTTTATTTTTGGATTATTCGGATATAAGGGTATTGAATTTTTTTGTTCAGAATGCTTTACTGTTTTTGATTATCAGGCGTTTATATAAAAACAGGATGGAGCGGTATGCGGCGGCTTTTGCCGTTGCTGTGTTTTTGATAAACCCTTTAACGGCAGCGTTGTCCTTACAGTTTTCCACCGTTTATTATATTGTATTATTTTCCGTGATTTATCTGTTGGGCTTGTTTGGCAAAAAGGAGATAACTGACCGGAAAACAGACCATATGTTTTTCCTGACGGGAGTGTGTACGAGCTATTTTGATTTCCTTACTTATCCTCTTGCGGTTTTTGGGATTTTAGTTATCTTTTATTTGAACATAAGTTTGGAAAATGGGAAAAGGGACGGAATAAAATCGATTTTGAAAAAAATGGCCCTATGGTTTGGCGGTTATGGCGGTATGTGGGGTGGGAAGTGGCTGGCCGGCAGCATATTGCTGCGAAAGAATATGTTTATGGATGCAATGAAACAGGCTTTTGTCCGTACTTCTTCAAATAACGTGGGGGGGGGGTAAAATATAACCGTCTGGATGCGGTGATGAAAAATATCAGCGTATTCCTGAAATGGCCTTTTATGATCGTGTTTTGTATAGGAGCGGTATACTGCTGTTTTCTGCTTAGGAAATTGACGCTCCTTATGGCATGGCAGGAAATTGAGGTCATATTGTTGTATTTTTCCGTGGCCTTACTGCCTGTCGGATGGATTTTTGTAATGGCCAATCATTCGTATATCCATTATTGGTTTACATATAAAGAATTCAGTATTTCAAGCTTTGCATTGCTGAGTCTGGGCGTGTATTTGAGAAATCTGGTATATGACAGAAAAACATAACAGATGGAAAAAACGGCGTAAGAAAAAAATACATGAGGCAAGGCAGGGCGGAAAGATGAATGGAAAGAAAAAAATTTGGCAGGGCATATTGCTTTTGGCAGAATGTCTTGTTATTCTGGGATGTTTTTGGTTTTATAAAAAAGAAGGAAGGGATTTCCTTTTACAGGCTTCTGATTTTGGCACGGAAGGGATTTATTTAAAAGATTTTCTGGATACGGGGATGGAAGGCTGTTATATTGACAGCAGTTATCCCGAAACTCCGGAATATGCCAGGAGCGGGTCTATAGAGCTGCCTCCGGGTGTGTTTGCTATCACGCTGCATTATGCAGCGGAGGGCGGGCCGCAGTCGTATACGCTGGATGGGGAAAATATAGATTTCAGGTTATGGCTGGGAAACTGGCATGAGAATCTTCCGTCCGGAAGGCAAAGTTATACAACGCAGATATGGAACGACAGGGTTTTGGAAAATTTTAGCGTGGTATATGATTATAGCGGCGATGGATATATACTGGCAGGGGATGTGGAAATCGTTGAACAGAAAAAGTGGGTGATCGGGCTGGCCGCTTTTCTGCTTTTTTTCTTCCTTGTCTTGGATGTGGCGATCTGGAAGGGGGAGGAAATACGGAGGTATTTTGCCGATAGAAGGCATCGCATGGCATGGGCGGGATGTATCTTTATTGTGTTTTTTGCGTCTGTACCTTTGTTATCCCCGGCTCTGTACAGAGGGCATGATTTGGAATTCCATCTTTTGAGGATAGAAGGGATTAAGGAGGGGCTGCAAAGCGGGCAGTTCCCGGTGAAAATACAGCCTAACTGGATGAATGGGTATGGTTATGGGGCTTCCTTCTTTTATGGAGATGTTTTTCTTTATATACCCGCCTTGCTCCGCCTATGCAACTGGGGCGTGCAGAGCGCATATAAAATGTTTGTTTTGATAACCAATGGAGCGGCCTGTTTACTGAGTTATTATGCTTTCCGGCGGTTTTCAAAGGATTACAGGGCCGGTCTTTTTGGAAGTTTCCTTTATACATGTTCCACATACCGGTTGACTTGCATCTACATAAGGGCGGCTGTGGGAGAATACACGGCGATGACTTTTCTGCCGTTGTTCTTTCTTGGTATTTATGAAATGCTTTTTGTGGATGAAGAGGAAAATGGGGTCAAAGGATGGGCGTTGGCTGCGCTGTCTTATGCGGGAATTTTGTACAGCCATATGATCACCAGCGAGATGACGGCTTTGTTTACTGTATTCACCGGCCTTGTTTTCTGGCGTTATACTTTTAAGAAAGATAGGCTAAAGAGAATATGGAAATGCGGGCTGGCTGTCTTTATTTGCTCTTTAGGGTTTCTCGTGCCTTTTTTGGATATGTCAAGGGATTCCTACTGGTTTAATATGGAAAAAACAGGCTCGGGGATGCAGACTTATGGCGTGGCGTTCCATCAATTGTTCAATCTGTTCCCAAATGGGGCAGGGGAGGCCTTATCTTATACCACCGTGGAACGGACGCAGGCGAATATGGAGATGCCGTATGCCCTTGGAGGCGGTTTTCTTGCAGCGGCTGTTTTCTTTCTTTTTTATTGGATATGTTATGACGGAAAAGGCAGCAGAAAAATACGGCTTGGCAAAGGGCTGCTTTTGTTTTCCGGTATTGCCGTATGGATGACCAGCTCTTCTTTCCCGTGGAATTTCCTGCAGGCAATACTGGGGCCTTTTGCGTTTATGGTTCAAAATATTCAGTTCCCATGGCGGATTCTTGGTATAAGTACGGTAGCCCTTGCCTTTTTTGCCTGTGCGGCGGTGGATGTGTTTCAAAATTGGGACAAATATGGCATTCCGGCAATCATAATAGTGGCAGTTTTTGCTACAATGAGCAGTGGATATCTGTTAGGCGACAGGATGACGGACAATAGGGCATGGTATATACAAAATGAGGATTCTCTGGATAATTTTCATTATATGGGAGGAGAGTATATGCCTGAGAACGGGGAGAAGGCCAAGAAAAATGATACTTCTCTAAAGTATCCCGATGCAGTGGAGGTATCCGGGGTGGAACGCCATTACCATTGTTTCCGGATCAGTTGCGCAAATAAAGGGGAGGAAGAAAGCTATATTGACGCGCCGCTGTTGTATTACCGGGGATATGCGGCGGAGGATATGGATACCGGGAAGAGGATGCCGGTAGTAAAATCCGGCGAAAGCAAAGTCAGGATAAAAATACCGGCGGGTTTTGCCGGGGATATTTATTTGGAATACCGGGAGAGCTGGTATTGGCGTATGGCTGAAATTATGTCGGTATTGGGCATATTGGGAATGTCCGGAGGTTATTTGCGGAAAAAATGGAAAGGGAAAATGATGAAAATGTAAGCGGAAAGGAAAAAGCATGTTATGAAATATAGAGTGTTAAAACGATGCGGCGGCTTAAAAGTGAGCGAGATCGCTCTGGGATGCGAGGGCTTGATCGGTAAGACGCAGGATGAATTCCAGGCAATGGTGGACCGGGCCCTGGAATTGGGGATCAATTTTTTTGATATGTACACTCCCAACCCGGAATTCAGGGACTCTATGGGGGCCGCGCTCCGAGGCAGGAGGGATAAGGCGGTGCTTCAGGGACATATTTGTCCGGTATGGGAGAATGGGCAATATCTGCGTACCAGGGATTTGAAAAAGACAAAAGAAGCCTTTGAAGATCAGTTAAAGAGGCTTGGCACAGACTATCTGGATGTGGGAATGATTCATTATGTGGACAGTGAAAGCGATTTTGAAAAAGTATTCGGAGGGGAAATCATAGAATACTGCCGGATGCTAAGGAAGCAGGGAAAAATCCATGCGATAGGACTAAGCTCCCATAATCCCGCAGTAGCAAGGAAAGCCGTGGAAACAGGGCTTGTGGATGTGTTGATGTTTTCCGTGAATGCGGCTTATGATATGCAGCCGGCAAGCGAGGACTGCAATGATTTATGGAATCTGGAAAACTACAGGGAAGGAATGGGGATGGATCCTGAACGGAAGGCGCTTTATGAATTATGTGAAAGAGAAAATGTAGCGATTGATGTGATGAAGGTATTTGGGGGCGGGGATATGCTGGATGAAAAGCTGTCGCCTTTTGGGGTGGCGTTTACGGAATACCAGTGTATGGAATACTGCCTGACCAGGCCGGGGGTGGCTGCTATTATGGCAGGCTGTCATTCCATTGAAGAGATAGAAAAACTGGCGTCTTATTATGAAGCTGCGCCGGAAGAGAAAGATTATTCCACTGTGCTGGCAGGGATGGAAAAATTCAAATTTTATGGAAACTGCATGTACTGCGGGCATTGTGCGCCGTGCAGCGTAGGAATCCATGTGGCGGATGTGAATAAATACCTGAATCTTGCTTTGGCTCAGGGAGAAGTCCCGGAAACGGCAGCAGACCATTACAGGCTGTTGGGGCATCACGCGTCAGAATGCGTCGGATGTGGGAAATGTGAAAACAATTGCCCTTTTGGCGTAGGGATTATAGACAAGATGAAAAAGGCGGTTAAAGTGTTCGGTTATTGAGCCATCCGGCGGCCCCGTCTGGGCCTTTTGACACCCGAATCCTTATAGGAAATTCCGTCGTCAGACGGACATAAATTGACGAAGAACCGAAGGTTCTTCATGAAGTGTCGAAGACACTTTTTTACACAAGGGAATGCCCAGAATGCGGCGTTTTTTGCACGGATTTGAGATTCCGCGAAGCGGAATCATGGGGGTTAGTTTGCCCATGCAATCTGCTGGCTGGTAGATAAGGGGTATGTCCGTAAATGATCGGCATTTAAATTCTCCCGGTTCATGTCAACGGCTGTCAGTTGATTATTGGAATAGGTTTTATAATAATATATGCCTTTTGTGGCATTCATGCAGCAGGAATACGTAGTAATGTCATATAGGTCCTCCGGAGTAATGACGCTGCCGCGTATCATGGATACGGAATCCAGAATATGAAAAAATTGGGAAATGCTGCTCATTTCATCCTTTTCGCAAATGGAATTCAGGCTAAGATAGGCCGCCTTTACAAAACGGGAGGCCGGGGAGTAGTCCCCGGGAAGGCCAAAGCAGCCGAGCCCCTGGCCGAAAGGAGTCAGGCTTTTGATGGAACTAAAGCAGTTTTCAGGGCTGCCGGAAATCAGGTTCATATACTGGCAGAGATTGGTCGTCTGAAAACCGAAGGCAGGGTTATTGGTCAGGACTCCTACAGGATTATCATATAGTTCCATACCGCCTCTGGTGGATTCTAAGACGAGGGAACATTTATTGTCTGCGATATGCCAATGCAGCGGGGCTAGGGGGAGGCGGTCGTTGAAGGGTATGCTGATTAAATGGGTGGAGGTAAGAAGCGTTTTGGCCTCTGCGGCGGTAGCGCATTTTCCCAGCACCCACAGGATAAGCTCAAAAGGGGAGATATTGTGGCTGTTTGCGTCTTCCGATGAAGGATAATAGGCATTATCGGGAAAATTCAGGCCCGCAATGCAAAGGCCCTTTTCGTTTACGGCTTCCGCGTAGAGAGGATAGCCTTCTTCCACCGTAGCCATACCGATCATGGCGTAATGCTTATCCAGTATACCGGCTTTGCGGAATGGAAAAGGATAGTTCCGTGGAGTAAAAACAACGCATTCATTAAAGTTATATTCAAAATCCATGGTACGTCCGAAGTAAAAATCCTGAGTATTCATTGCGATGCTGGTACACATATGGCTGCCCCTTTCTGATGGAAAATAATGACCTATATTTAGTTTATTCATTATTGTTTTTATTATGTGCATTTTAGGCGGGGAAAAAATCCTTATGTTTTTTTAGAAAAAGCTATTGAAATAAAAAGGAGGATATGATAATATTTGGCTATTAAAAAATAGGAAATGCGAAGAAGGAGACTCTTGCCAAGGGAAGCGACAGGAATACGGCGTCACCGACTGAGAGCGCTGTTTGTGAAAGAGGGCAAAGGGAACACTCCGGAGCAGATTTTCCGAACCGTCCGCAGGACATGGGAGTAATACGGATATGGAAGCAGGACGATAGGAAAATACGTTGCACGCGTTAAGTGTAAAAGTGGGCAAGGCGGTTCACACATCTTGATGGAGATGTCGGCTTGTCAATGCGGGTGATACCGCGGATATTGTATTGTTTATCCGCCCCGGAATGCAGGCGACTGTGTTCCGGGGTTTTTTTGTATCATAGGAAATTGCCCTGCAATTACCTATGATACAAAAACCCTCCGGGAGGACGCACACTTTTTTACCTTATAGGAAATTCCGTCGTCAGACGGGCATAAATTGACGAAGAACCGAAGGTTCTTCATGAAGTGTCGAAGACACTTTTTTATATCATAGGACTCGGGGGATGATCGGGATTGGAATGGAGGATGGATTTATGAACAAAAACATTTACAGGGATGTTACGGTAAGGGAACTGGATGAATCATATATCGGAAAAACCGTAAAGGCAGCAGGATGGGTGGAGAACATCAGGGATCATGGAGGGGTGTCGTTCCTTGATCTGCGCGATATGTATGGGGTCCTTCAAGTAGTGGTGCGGGATGGGGGGATGCTGAAGAAAGTTACAAAGGAGGCTGCCGTTTCGATTGAGGGGCCGGTCTGCTTAAGGGATGAAGAAACTTATAATCCCAGGATCCCTACGGGTACGATAGAGATGGAGGCGCATGAAATTATTGTATTAGGAAAGGTATATAAACAGCTTCCCTTTGAAGTGATGACTTCCAAAGAAACGCGGGAGGATGTCCGTCTAAAATACCGTTATCTGGATCTGCGGAACGCGAAAGTGAAAGAGAATATTGTTTTCCGTTCAAAGGTTATCGCTTTTCTTCGGAGGAAAATGGAGGAAATGGGTTTCCTGGAAATTCAGACGCCGATCCTTTGCGCATCTTCCCCGGAAGGGGCGAGGGACTATATTGTACCTTCCAGAAGGCATAAAGGCAAGTTTTACGCGCTGCCTCAGGCGCCGCAGCAGTATAAACAACTATTAATGGCGTCGGGTTTTGATAAATATTTTCAGATCGCTCCTTGCTTCCGGGATGAAGATGCAAGGGCGGACCGGTCTCCGGGGGAATTTTACCAATTGGATTTTGAAATGAGCTTTGCAACGCAGGAGGATGTCTTCCGGGTGGGAGAGGAAGTATTGACGGCTGTTTTTGAGGAATTTGCGCCAATAGGTTATGAAGTGACGAAAGCCCCTTTTCCGATCCTTAGCTATAAACAGGCAATGCTGGAATTTGGCACCGATAAGCCGGATTTGCGCAACCCATTGAGGATTATCGATATGACGGGATTTTTTCAGCGCTGTACGTTCCGGCCGTTTCTAGGGAAGACGGTAAGGGCGGTCAAAGTACGCGAAGGGATGTCCAAGGGTTTTCACGAAAAACTGTTATCTTTTGCGGTTTCTTTGGGAATGGGGGGCCTCGGTTATCTGGAAGTGGGAGAAGATGGCAGTTATAAAGGGCCTATTGATAAGTATATACCGTCGGAGATGAAAAAAGAGCTTTTGATTTTAGCGGATCTTTCGGCAGGGGATACGATTTTCTTTATTGCGGATAAAGAAGAGCGGGCAAATTATTATGCGGGGCAGATTAGGAATGAGTTAGGGGATAAGCTGGGTTTGTATGAAAAAAATGCATTCCGTTTTTGTTATGTCAATGATTTCCCTATGTTTGAAAAAGATGCCCGGACAAAACAGATTGGATTTACCCATAACCCGTTTTCTATGCCTCAGGGCGGCCTGAAGGCCCTGGAGGAAGAAGATCCGTTGGATATTCTTGCATATCAGTACGACATTGTCTGCAACGGGGTGGAATTATCTTCCGGTGCGGTCAGGAATCATGATATGCAGACCATGGTGAAGGCTTTTGCAATAGCCGGATATGATGATGAGATGTTGAAGAAAAAGTTTGGGGCGTTATATCAGGCGTTTCAGTTCGGGGCTCCGCCTCATGCGGGGATGGCCCCGGGCATAGACAGGATGATCATGCTGCTTAGGGGGGAAGAGAACATCAGGGAAGTCATTGCTTTTCCGATGAGTGGTTCCGGACAGGACCTTATGTGCGGGGCCCCGGGGGAAGTGACGGAAGAACAGCTTAGGGAGGCGCATATAAAGGTCAGGGAGTAAGAGAAGAAGCAAAAGAATTCTGCGGGAGGATGGAGAATATGGCCAATATAGTGGATGATGAGATGATCGAATACGTAGGGATTTTGGCAAAGCTGGAGCTTTCAGGGAAAGAGAAGGAGCAGGCTAAGGCGGATATGGGGAAAATGCTGGACTATATCGATAAATTGCAGGAACTGGATACTTCGGGGGTGGAAGCCATGTCCCATGTATTTGGAGTAAAGAATGTGTTCCGGGAAGATGTGGTGACAAATGGGGATAGGAGGGAAGACATTTTAAAAAATGCGCCGGAGGAAAAGAATGGGATGTTTATGGTCCCACGGACGTTTTTGTAAGCAGGGAAAGTATTGGCAGACATATCCGGATAGGAGGAAGGAGTGCGGCGGATGAAGATGGATGTATTGGATTTGCCGGCTGTAGAGCTTGCCGAAAAGATAAGGGCAGGGGAAGTGACGGCGATGGAAGCGTTGCAGGCAGTCTTGGACAGTATTGATGAAAAGGAAGAGATATATCATTGTTATATTACCGTTGACCGCGACGGGGCGATGAGGAAGGCGGAAGCCGTCCAAAAGAAAATAGAGAGCGGGCAATTGTGCGGAAGGCTGGCGGGAGTGCCGGCAGCGGTAAAGGACAATATATGCACGCGGGGGATATTGACGACCTGTGCGTCAAGGATGTTGGGGAATTTTATCCCTCCTTATTCGGCGGAGGCTGTCCTTCGTATGGAGAAGGCGGGGATGGTGATTATCGGTAAAACAAATATGGATGAGTTTGCTATGGGTTCCACTACGGAAACATCGGCATATGGGGAGACAAAGAATCCATGGGATATCGGCAGGGTCCCGGGCGGTTCCTCCGGCGGTTCGGCGGCAGCGGTGGCGGCAAAGGAATGCTTCGCGGCCCTTGGTTCGGATACGGGCGGTTCCATCCGCCAGCCTGCGGCTTTTTGCGGGGTCGTGGGAATCAAACCAACGTATGGGACGGTATCAAGGCATGGGCTGGTGGCCTATGGTTCTTCATTGGATCAGATAGGCCCTATCGGTAAGGATGTGACGGATTGCGCTGCATTGCTTGAAGTGATCGCATCTTATGATAAAAAGGATTCCACCTCCATAAAGAGGGATGATACCGATTTTATGGATGCGCTGTCGGAGGATGTAAAAGGGATGAAAATAGGTATTCCTATAGACTATTTCGGGGATGGGCTGGATGATGGAGTGAAGGATGCCGTTTTAAAGGCGGCGGAGGCGCTCAAGGAGAAGGGCGCCATTGTGGAAGGATTTTATTTAAGCCTTGTAGAATATGCCATCCCTGCTTATTATACGATTGCATCGGCGGAGGCCAGTTCCAATCTGGAGCGTTTTGACGGGATTAAATATGGATATCGGACGCCGGAATGCGGAGGGCTTCACGACATGTATAAAAAAACCCGTTCGGAAGGGTTTGGGCCTGAAGTGAAGAGGAGGATCATGCTTGGTTCTTTTGTTTTGAGTTCGGGTTATTACGATGCGTATTATCTAAAGGCGTTAAAAGTAAAAGCATTGATCAAGAAAGCTTTTGACGATGCATTTGCAAGGTATGATGTGATCTTAGGCCCTACCGCTCCTGCGGCAGCCCCGGTGCTGGGGGCAAGCTTATCCGACCCGGTGCGGATGTATCTGGGGGATATTTATACGGTTGCCGTAAATCTGGCGGGGCTTCCGGCTATCAGCCTCCCGTGCGGAAGGGACGTTGAAGGAATGCCTGTCGGCCTACAGATGATCGGCGATTGTTTTCAGGAAAAAAAGATCATCCGGGCAGCATATGCTTATGAAAAAGCAAGAGGCCCGTTTGCAGCCCCGGGCTTGCTGACTTCAGCGGCCGATGGGAAAAACTGACTCAGGAAAAGAAAGGGAGGGATAGGAATGGGAAAACAATATGAGACGGTGATCGGGTTGGAGGTCCATGTGGAACTGGCTACTAAGACGAAGATATTCTGCGGCTGCCCTACCGCGTTCGGAGGCGCGCCGAATACCCATACATGCCCGGTCTGTACGGGAATGCCGGGAACGTTGCCCGTCTTAAACCAAAAAGTATTGGAATACGCGGTGGCCGTAGGGCTGGCAACAAACTGCGAGATATCCAGGTTTTGTAAATTTGACAGGAAAAATTATTTTTATCCCGATAATCCGCAGAATTACCAGATATCCCAGCTTTATCTTCCTATCTGTAAAAACGGCAGCATAGAGATAGAAACGGAAGAGGGGAAGAAAAAAATAGGAATTCATGAAATCCATATGGAAGAGGATGCGGGAAAGCTGATCCATGATGAATGGGAAGATTGTTCTTTGGTAGATTATAATCGTTCCGGCATACCATTAATTGAAATCGTATCCGGGCCGGACATGCGCAGCGCCGCAGAGGTCATCGCCTATCTTGAAAAACTGCGGATGCTGATACAGTATCTTGGGGCCTCCGATTGCAGACTGCAGGAGGGTTCCATGCGGGCGGATGTCAATCTGTCTGTCAGGGAGGCGGGAACGGAAGCTTTGGGGACGAGAACGGAAATGAAGAACTTAAATTCTTTCCGCGCTATAGAAAGGGCCATCGCAGGGGAGAGGGAGCGTCAGATTGAACTGTTAGAGTCCGGCGGGAAAGTGGTGCAGGAAACGAGAAGATGGGATGACTGCCAGGGGGAATCCTATGCGATGAGAAGCAAGGAGGATGCCCGGGATTACCGTTATTTTCCTGATCCTGACCTGGTTCCGGTGATGGTGGGAGAAGAATGGCTAGAAAGGATCAAGGCGGCGCAGCCGGAGTTCAGGGAAGAAAAGATGGAGCGTTATAAGAAAGAATATGACATCCCTGTCTACGATATAGAAATCATTACGGCGTCCAAACGCATGGCGGATCTGTTTGAAGAGACGGTCGGATTATGCGGGCAGCCCAAGAAGGTATCGAATTGGCTGATGGTGGAGGCTTTGCGGCTGTTGAAAGAAATGGGGATGGAGCCTGGCGACATCCGGTTCTCACCGGAAAATCTGGCAAAATTGATCCAATTGGCCGATAAGAAGGTAATTAACGGCCCTGTGGCAAAAAAGGTTTTTGAAGTGATGTTTGAGCAAGACATTGATCCGGAAAAATATGTGGAGGAGATGGGATGGGAAACAGTGGATGATGAGGATGCATTGAGGGAAGTGGTAGAGGAGGTCATCGCATCGAATGCCAAATCAGTGGAAGATTACCGGAATGGGAAAGAAAAGGCAATTGGTTTTTTGATCGGGCAGACAATGAAGAGGATGAAAGGGAAGGCCGACCCGGGGAAGGCGGGCAGGATGCTTAAGGAGTTGTTATAAGGCTTTATGGCAATGAAAATACGGATGAAAAAAATCGCCTTTGAACATGTTCTGAAGCGTTTTCATTACGAGCTGCAACGGTTTCAAATTCCAGGCTTTGCCTGCATACTGCTAATGGAAAAATGGGTGCTAAACATCATGAATACAATGACCATCATGCCGATGATGGCCATTTTTATTTTATCCTAGGAAATTGCAAAGCAATTTCCTAGGATAAAATAAACCTCCGGGAGGATGCGTACTGCGCGCAAGAGGAAAATGGCCGCTGCCGCTGCCGCGCTCCGGCGCGAGTGTGCGTCAGGACGCACACTTTTTTACCTTATAGGAAATTCCGTCGTCAGACGGACTTGGATTGACGAAGAACCGAAGGTTCTTCATGAAGTGTCGAAGACACTTTTTTACACTTAAATTCTTCATTACTGACCCCTCCTTTTCTCATTTATTATAATATTATATTTGCCAATGACACAATAAGATTGTGCATTATGTATAATATGACGAATAATAATAAAAAATTTTCATTGAGTTTTACTTTTCGTTTTTCGACAATTTTTTCTCTTTTCTTGAAAAAAATGGAAAATTATGGTAAATTTACCATTATTATAATTGATTTTAAGAATGGAGGCCGGAAGATGATAAGGGAATATGGGACAGAAGATGTATATGAAGCATTGCAGCAGCGGCTGGCATTCATTTTTGAAGAGTTTGATAATATATACTTGTCTTTTTCCGGCGGTAAAGACAGCGGGCTGTTGCTGAACATGACGATGGACTTCCAAAAAAAGTTTTATCCGGAAAAGAGGATAGGGATTTTTCATCAGGATTTTGAAGCGCAGTATACTGTCACAACGCAGTATATTGAACGTACTTTTGAACGGCTGAAGGAAGATGCGGAATTATATTGGGTGTGCCTCCCTATGGCGACCAGGACTGCCCTGAGCAGTTATGAAATGTTCTGGTATCCGTGGGATGATACGAAAAAAGAAGCTTGGGTAAGGGAAATGCCCAAGTATGATTATGTGATCAATTTGGAGAATAATCCGATAACGACTTACCGTTACCGTATGCATCAGGAAGATTTGGCGAAACAGTTTGGCAGGTGGTACCGCATTTCCCACGGGAATAAGAAAACGGTCTGTCTTCTTGGGATGCGGGCGGATGAATCGTTGCAAAGATACAGTGCATTTCTGAATAAAAGGTACGGTTATAAGAATGAATGCTGGATCAGCAGGCAGTTTAAAAACGTATGGTGCGCCTCGCCCTTATACGACTGGGATCTGGAGGATATATGGCATGCCAATTATATATTTAATTACGATTATAACCGTTTATATGATTTATATTATATGGCGGGGCTTAAGGCCTCCCAGATGCGCGTGGCTTCCCCTTTTAATGACTATTCCAAGGACAGCCTGAACCTGTACCGGGTGCTTGACCCGGAGATATGGGCAAAACTTGTGGGCAGAGTGCAGGGGGCGAATTTCGCCTGCATTTATGCCCGCTCCAAAGCACTGGGATACCGCAGCATTACTTTGCCGGAAGGGCATACATGGGAGTCCTATACGAGGTTTTTGCTGGATACGCTCCCGGTCAGGCTGAGGAACAATTACGTAAAGAAATTCAATACATCAATAAAGTTCTGGCATGAAAAAGGGGGAGGCCTGGAGGAAGAAACAATCAGGGAATTGGAGGAACACGGTTATAAAATAAAACGGAATGGGGTATCCAATTACACATTAAACAAAAAATCCCGGATTATTTTCATGGAAAAAATCCCGGATAATACGGATGATATAAAAACAAGCAGGGATATCCCCAGTTGGAAAAGGATGTGCTATTGTATTTTAAAAAACGATCATATATGCCGGTCGATGGGGTTTGGATTAAACAGGCAGCAGCAGAAGGCTATTGATGTGATAAAGAGCAGATATAAAGGATTGGAGGAAATGGATGGAGAAGTATAAAAGCCCGGTTTATAATGTAATTGCTGTCCCGGTACATAAGATCAAGCCCAATAACTATAATCCGAATGCAGTGGCCCCGCCGGAAATGCGCCTGCTTTATCAAAGCATTAAAATGGATGGATATACGATGCCGATCGTATGTTATTATAAAAAAGAAACGGATGAATATATTATTGTGGACGGTTTTCATCGGTACAGGGTTATGGTGGAACATGAAGATATTTTTGAACGGGAAGGGGGGATGCTTCCGGTATCTGTCATCAATAAGCCGATTGACCAGCGGATGGCCAGCACCATCCGGCATAACCGGGCCAGAGGGAATCACAACGTCGATTTGATGAGCAATATTATCAAAGAGCTGCATGAAATCGGCCGTTCTGACGCATGGATTTCCAGGCATCTGGGAATGGACAGGGACGAGATCCTCCGGCTAAAGCAGATAACCGGGCTGGCTGCGCTTTTTCAGGATGTAAAGTTCGGTAAGGCATGGAGGCCGGCGGAAGAGGAAGATGAAATGGGGGAAGGGAAAAAATTGTTTTAGGATCGTTCAGTATGAGAAAGCGGCGGGATAACCGGTTGTGATAAATGGTTGTCCCGCCGCTCTCCTTATCTGACAGAAAAGCTTTTGTTGTTCTGTAGGATTCGGGTGTCAAAAGGCCCATCCGGCGGCTCCGTCTGGCAGATGGCACAAAAGATTTGTGCGCACTCTGTTGCACGGGACATTCC
>CAOKPU010000055.1 GCA_948470755.1 uncultured Lachnospiraceae bacterium
CCGTCACCGCCGTTCCCTGGCCAATCCGCAGCATCATATACAAAATCATCCCTGCGATCGCCACCGTCTCGATTAGCAGCCTCGGGGTCGCATTGTATAGGTTATACCGCTGCACCGCACTCACATACCCCGCCCCGCACTTACAGTATTCATTGATAAAATAGCTTTCCTTATTCGCCACTTTGATTTCTTTGATCCCCATTACCGACTGGTCGATCCATTTATACAGCCCGCTGTAATAGTCCTGGTTTTCCTCCCCGGCCTTCCTCATGATCGGTTTCAGGATGCACTTAATAATAACCAGCACCCCGATCAACAATACGGCCACGGTTCCCGTCATCACCACATCCGTCGTCAGGCAATAGACCGTCAGGCAGATAAAAACAATGATCTCACTGACTAACTGCAGCAGGCTCAAGATAAGCCCATACATATTATTTACGTCGGAAGTAATGCTCCTTTGAATAACAGAAGTATCCGCATTCAAATAATATTCATATGGCCGCTGCATAAAATTAATCATCATCCTTCTGGATGTGGCGAACTGGTTGCTGTATACAAACTGGAATTGCAGCTTATTCTGAAAAAACAGATAACCGTTTTTCACCGCAAACACTCCAATCAAAGCCGCCATGATGAACATGGAAAACTGCGTCATGTCAGACATATGAAGCCCTTCATAAATTTTAGCCAGCATTTTATTATTTTCCAAGATATCAGGATCCGTAATCACCCCTGCCGCCTGATAGATCAGCCCCACGCCCAAAAGTTCCAACGCTGCGCCTATCAGCATAACAAATACAAGAAAAACCATAATCTTCTTTTGTCTTTTATCCAGCAAAATATTTAGTTTCTTAAGAATCTTTCCCACCGACGCTACCTCTGCCTTTACTTCCGTCTGTTTTTTGATTATATCCCTTACTGCAAAATATTAGTATATTCTAACATAAGTGGTTATGGCTTTGCAACTTTGCCGTTTATATTCCGTAAAGAATTAAGATCTATCCTTGCAGCCGCCAGCCCGCCTATGCCTCTAAATCATCTCATTTTGCCTATGCAGTTCGGGATCCTCATATTGATCCATAAAATCTTCCCCCAGATACACAATCTCCTCTGCGAACTGGATCGCATGTACAACGGTAAATACAGAGATTACTCTGCCAAACCGCAGGCCGGGAATAAAATTAAGAACCTCCATCGGGAATTTCCCGTCCAGTACGATATGATCCGGGAATACCTTCCGATAATCCAATATATCCCTCGGATGAGGTTTGATAAGTATTGCCGCCTCTTCCCCGTCTATTTTCCCATATAAATCAATACAATCCTTAAAAATCCTCTCCCGCACATCCAGCCCGCATAGCGGCTCCGTTAAAAGCAGGATAGTCTTCTTCCCATGCCCGGCGTCCATTTTCTTTCTGATCTCATCAATATCTTCAATAAACAGCCTTACCAGTATATCCTTCCCATCCCTGTCAAGATTATCCACCAGCTCTTTTCTGGGCCTTTCCACATATTTGGGGCAAGGATAAGGCAGGACCGATAAATCATTGACCTCCATGTCCAGGCAATACTTTCCCCAGCCATTTTGGATAAAAATAAGATTTCTGGCAGCCAGAAAAGCCTTCAGGCCAAAATGCCCCCTATTGTCATAGCGCGCCGTATCATAAGTGCTTAAACAATCCAGCCCGTCTTCCAGCGCATGATAATAAATCTTTTTATAGCTTAAATAATAACCGATAGGATCGGAGTCGCAGAACACATAAACATCCTTATATTCTTTAAAATCCACCGGGACGTAATCCTGCTGCATTTTCCCTAAAAGTTTCGTATACTTCATCCTGTCGAGCATATTGAGAAAAAGGTTCCCCCTGTCTTTATGATATTTCATCACTTCAGGAAAATTAACATCTTCTTTTTCATCAAACATATATACCTGATGAAAAAGCCCGCATTTTAACGCCCTGCTTTTCAAATCCCCAAAATCATTGGACATAGTGCTTAACACCAGGTCAGCTTTGTTCCGTTCGTCTGCCGGAAGGTTCAGTTCCTTTAAACAAGCCACATATACATGATAGTATGTATGGCAGACATATACTCTGTTTTTCATAATTTCTCCTGCCGCTTTCCGAAATGATCCGTCTCATCATATTCCACATAAATATGGGAGAGGGCGTCTTTTCCGGCTTTCATTGCCTCCCCGGGAGTCCTGCCCGAAGTAATGATATGTCCCAGCCTGTCGTTGCTGGATCTTGTGCCGTCTACGCTGTCCCCGGGTTTTTTGTATATCTTCACTTCTTCCACCCCGGCTATACGGGCAATTCCTTCCCCGGCTTCTATCTTCCTTATTTTCCCTTTTCCGCCCTGGATAAAATGGATGGCAGCCCCTTTTTCCCATCTTTTTTCCAAATCCGGCTTCTCTCCCGCAGCGAGCCGGACAGAAGCCCCTACCAGATCCACTCCCGTAGACAGCGGCACCAGCTTAGAGGTAATAAAATCGCCTCCCAGCCTTGCTGCAATTTCCACGACCTTCGGCCCTTGCTTTGTCACTTTTATTTCCGTATGGGAAGGCCCATTCTGCAGCCGGATCGCTTTGACCGCCTGCAATGCCACCTCCCGGATCCGCTCCTGAATCTCCCGGCCTAACCGGCTCGGCTCACAATGGGCTATTTCCACAAAATAAGGCGGCGGCGTAATATACTTATCCGTAATCGTTATTATCGTCGTATCCCCGTCTATGGTCATCGACTCCACGCTTACTTCCGGCCCTTCCATAAACTCTTCCACCATCACAATGCCATTCCGGGAATTAGCTTTGCTATACTCATACACCCGCTTTAATCCCTGTTGCGTTCCGCCCTCTCCTTCCAACAGCACCACGCCGCGGCTTCCTGCATTATCCGAAGGCTTTACGATGCAATACCCTCCCAAAGCCTCCACCGCCGTCCTAAAACCTACAAAATCCGCCGCCGTATAATAAGAAGGGATCGGTACATTCCGCTCCTTTAAGCGGGCGCGCATATGGCTTTTTATAGTGGCGCACAAAGAATCCTCAAAAGACAGATCCGGCTGCCGTCCCAGTTTTTCATTCACATAAGCCGCTGTCCGTACCGGCCCGTCGCTGGCAGAGGTGATTACCACATCCGGTTTATAAATCAATGCCTGGCGATATACTTCTTCCATGTCCAGTGTGCTGACCACCAGCTTTACATCCGCCAAGGGAAAGCCTACTGCATTCTCGTCATAATCAACAAGGATCATCTCATATCCCATTTCTTTCGCTGCCAAAATCGCCGGGACCTGAAGCGCACTGGCCCCAAGGATCATCATCTTCTTTCCCATCTGCCATTCCCTTCCTGCCCTCTTTGGGCCATTTTATAAAATATGTTCCCAATCCAAAGGGGTTCCCCTGCGAATGTCCACTCTCGCCCTTTTTCCTAAGATTTCCTCATAATACATCGTATGCATCCCAAAGGCGGGGCGGATAGACCGCACATTTTCTTCCGTCAGCAATTCCCCTTCCCTGATATCCTTCACTACAAATAAAGAACGTCCATCCTCCCTGCTTCTTTTCTGTTTCTCCGTCAGATCATAAGTTACCTTTCCAAGAGCCTTTTCCACTATACGGATCTCTTCCGTCATCTTCCGGAATTCCTCCGGCTCCATGGAAAACGCCGCATCCGGCCCCCCGTCCTCCCTGGACAAAGTAAGATGCTTCTCCACCATTTTCGCCCCAAGGGCCACGCCGGCTACCGCCACTGCGCATCCCATGCTATGATCGGATAACCCCGTCAGACAGCCAAAAATTTCCGCCATATTAGGGATCACCTTTAAATTCATATCTTCATACGGCGACGGATACGTAGAAGTGCATTTTAACAGGATTACCTGTTCATTCCCCTCCTCTTTGCACACCCTAAGCGCCCTTTCCATATCTTCCAGATAAGCAATCCCCGTAGCAATGATAACCGGTTTCCCGATTCTCGCGATTTTGCGTATCAGGGGGATGTCATTGATTTCAAAAGATGCTACTTTATAAGCCGGCATACCCATTTCATACATAAAATCCACAGCCGTAGCGTCAAAAGGGGAGGAAAAACACTCCATCCCCAGCCCATTGGCCAGCTCCATTAACTTCGGCTGCCACTCCCACGGGGTGTAAGCCTCCTCATACAGCTTATGCAGGGTCGTCCCATCCCAAATGGTTCCCTGGGTGATCTGAAAATAATCGTTATCACAGTCCAGGGTAATCGTATCCGGCGTATATGTCTGCAGCTTGACCGCATCCGCCCCGGCCTCTTTGGCCGCCCTTATGATTTCCTCCGCCCGGTTATAGTCCTGCAGATGATTTGCAGACACTTCCGCCACAATAAAAGCCCTTTCCCCTTCTCCTATATATCGGCTGCCAATCTTTATCCTCTTATCCATATCCTATCCATGCCTTTCCGCCATACTGTAATCTTTCTTTATTTCAAACAATGCTTTTCCGCTCATTCTCCATGCGCCATCCCGGAATACCCTTTCACCCGGAACCCCATCCGGACGCCGCACTTCACTGTCCCTTATTTTCCCCCGCCTTTTCTTTCATCATCCGGTATTTGATCTCCGCCAGTTTCCAATCCGTCTTATTATCAATATCCTGTACTTCCGTCTCCGGCATGGGAAACGGCACATAGCCGTCTTTCAAATCCCCGCGGCAGGCACGGTATCTTGCCACATCATAAAAATAAAACTGCCCGCAATCATGATACATAGGCTCCAAATCCTGGGAACGCTTCATAGCGTTTTCCGGATAAGAATAAGCCAGCCTGCCTGCCTCCACCTTCATACCCCTCTGGGGAGGAAAGGAAAAACGCACAACAGGCATAACCCCGGAAGCGTTATTCTCTGTCAACAGCCGAAAAGCCTCCTTTAGCTTCTCCGCCGTCACAAACGGCGCGGTAGGATATATACATGCCATATATTGAAATCCTTTTCCCCTTTTTTCATATTCCTCCAACACTTCCATGAGGACATCGTCAGTCGTTGCATAATCATCCGATGTCTCCGCGCTCCGCATAAAAGGGACGCTTGCCCCTGCATTTTTTGCAATCTCTGCAATCTCCCCATCATCCGTGGACACCATCACTTCATCAAACACCCCGGAATCCAACGCCGCTTCTATAGAATAACAAATGATCGGTTTCCCTAAAAAATCCTTTTTATTCTTGCCGGGTATTCTTTTGCTGCCACCCCTGGCAGTAATTACCGCTATTGCCTGCATATGCTTCCCTCCTACAAACGCTTTATTTCTTCCGCGATCCGCGCCGCGCCCTGACCGTCCGTCACCCGGCCCAACGCATCTTTCATCCGCTTCCTCATGTCCTCATCTTTTCTCATCTCTTTCAGGCCTTCCCCGATCCGTTCCAGGCATCCCTTCCTGTCCTTTCGGATATCCCCGGCAAAGAGCATCCTATTTTTTTTTGCAAAAAATTCACAATCATACTGCTGGTTATCCGCACTGACAAAAAATACGGCAGGCACCTGCATGGCGCACAATTCAAAAAGCACCGTTCCTGCCGCGGAGACAGCCATATCACACCAACTCATCAACTCTGCCATATTGCCCACATCATAATGCAGCCGGATCTTTGGGTTGTCCTTCGCCAATCCTTCCAATTTCCCCTTACTTGGATGGAATCTACCCACCACCAGATGAAACGTTTCCTTTTCCAGTTCCCGGTCTGTCGCCGCATACGCTAAAACGCCGAAAAGGGCGTCATAGGCATCGCCGCCGCCGGAACTCAAAAGGATCCCTCTTTTTTCCTCCCTTTGGGGATATACCTTCCGAAACTCCTCCCGTAACGGTACATATTCCGTGCCAAGCAAAAGCTTTGCCTTCCCTTCGTATGCCTGTTCGTATGGGAAACGCACATGATAGGCATTATAATTGATAATCATATCCACCGGATAAACATCTTCAAAACAATCATCCACATATATGATTTTTACGATATCCTTTATCCCGTCAAAATAAGCCCTTGTCACCTGATAGGAGTCCACCAGCAGCTTCCTGCATCCTGCCTTTTTCAATTCCTCCCTCAGCTTCCCCGTCTCCGCCTCCATTTGGTCCCACTCCGTACCCAGGCACCTATATTCCATCCCTGCGTCCCTAAGCAGATCCAAGGCATAATCGTCCGCCGTGAAAAAAAGAGGGCGCAGCCCTAATTGGCGCATTTGCTTTGCAACCGTAATACAGCGCATCATATGGCCCATAGCCACTTTGCTGTTTGCATCCGCCCGTATCCCTATAACTTCCTGCATACTATCCTCCATTCCGGAGCGTTTACGCGACGGGGCGACGCAAATATCAGATTTGCGTCTGCCATCGGGGCTATTTGTGATGCTCCGGCACAAATAGCCGATTGATAAAATCAGCTATCAAGCTGATTTTTCAACCTATCCTCCATGTCAGAGCAGCTTGCTGCGATGACACGCGATGAGCAAGGCACATCCCCGTCTCTGACTCAAATTGCCGATTCATACGCTTCCAACATGTCTACCATATATCCCATTTCCTTTTGCCCATACCGCTGATCCATGGGCAACGCCAGTATATGGCTGTAGATATATCGCTCATCCTCCGTCAGGACATCCTTATTCGCCTTCCCCACCGGCCAAAGGACAGGCGCATAAACGCCGCGTTCCGTCAAAAAACGCTGCAGCCCATCCCTGTCCGCAGCATAAACCGCAAAGTAAAGAGGGGCCGTCCCATCTTCCCCGCCTCCGCCGGAAAAGACCGGCCAAAAATGTTTTTTCCCTTCCAGCTTCTCGCACAGACAGCGGAAATTTTCTTTCCTCCTTGCCAGACATCCCACTTCGTCCGTTTTTTTCAAGATGCCCACCGACTCCGGGGATAAGCTTCCTATTTCCCTATAAGCATCCAGCCATTCTTCCATTTCCCTGTTTTTTCTTAAAAAATCCGCCTTTAAGGCTTTTTTTCCTTCCCTGCTTCCTTTTCCATATAAATACTCCCATTTCATGGTTAAAAGCTTTACTCTTTTTTCCGTAAACCCCTCTGCAGGGCAAAGCCCTTCTTCCGCCAACGGTTCTTCGGACGCCGCAAAGCCGCCGTCCGGCAGAGGATACCATTTTCTTAAGCTTCCCACCACATAATCCGCATCCCGCCCCACGCCTTCCAAATAATAAGACTGGGTTACATCCTCCATGATGCAGATGCCCTGCTCCCTCCATCCTTTAAGCAAAAGCCGCATCGGCTTCCATGTGTCCACCCCGTAATAGGCATGGATAAAAAGCAGACCCGGCCTGATCCGTCCAATTAAACGGCGCAGTTCTTCTGCATCCGCTTCCAGACTTTTATTTACATGATAAAAATAAATTTCCCATCCTTCCCATTCAAAAGGGAAAAAAACCGTATCGCACATATAGGCAGGCAGCAGGCATCTTTTTTCTATTCCCGGCCTGTTCCTTACAAGGCTCCGTATAGCCAGGGCGATCGCCGCCCTGCCGGACATCGTATACGCCACATTCCTCTTTTTATATTTCTCTATTCCTCCCAGCGAGACTGCCACATCCGCCAATCCCTCTTTTTCCGGGATGATCTCCGGGTTTAACTCGTAAATGCTTCCGATTTCCATACGCAAACCCTCCTTTTTACTGCCATTCCAAGGCATGATACCGGTTTTCCCCTGCCTTATCCATGCCTTTTCCGCCATTTTCGGTATGCCCATAAAAGTTTATAGTACCATATAAAAAAGAACGTAGACTTTTGCTGCATCCGTATCAACTTTTTCTCTTCCTGGCAGGTTCTTTCCTGATAATATGGATTGTCTTCAAAATCCGGGAAAGTACGTTTCATTTCCCTTCCCATCGCTTTTACAAACCGATGCTTTACCCGATCCACTCCCGCCATATAAGTAAAAAGCGTATTGATATAAAACAGCAGGGTGAAGCTATATTCCAGCTCCGGCAGGAATTCATCATAGTAGTGGTGCCGCTTGGCTTCTTCCAGCATCAGCCGCCCCGCTTCCATACGGTCCTCACACCGTTTTGGCGAAATCGTATGTACTGTGGACGCATCATGCTGATAATAATAATACATTGGTTCTTCTATATACTCAAAATGCTTCGCCAACACAAGATACGAATTGCCCAAGGCATTATCCTCATAAAAAATATCTTCCGGGAACCACAAAGCGTTCCCGATGATCATGGAACGGCGGAAAATCTTTACCACAAGGCTGCCCCCGTCCAAAATCAGGCTGGCCCTCTTTTCCTTATTTAAAATCCCGCTCTGGCCCTTCTTATTATTAGGGACAATCTGCCCCACCTTCATAGAATGTTCGTCCGTCAGGCAATAGTCGCAGCCCGCCAGATCCGCGCCAGTGCTTTCCGCCCTTTTAATCAGACGCTCGTACATATCCGGCGCAATCCAGTCATCGCTGTCGATAAATCCGATCCAGTCCCCCTTCGCCATCTTAAGCCCGATATTTTTCGCCCCGCCCTGATGCCTGTTTACTTCCGAATGGACGGCATGGAATTTTTCCGGAAAACGGGCTTCATACTTTTTCAAAATTTGAAAAGACTCATCGCCGGAACAGTCGTCTACCGCAATGATTTCATAATCCTCCACCGTCTGATTGACCAGCGAATCCAGGCAATATTCCAGTTTTCCATCCGCCGCCATATTATATACCGGCACAATAATGCTAAGTTTCATAACATCCTCCATTCCGGAGCGTTTACGCGACGGGGCGACGCAAATATCCGATTTGCGTCTGCCATCGGGGCTATTTGTGATGCTCCGGAACAAATAACCGATTGAAAAATCAGCTTGGCTGACTTAATGCTTCTCCACGAAGCAGCCTCTGCTGCGAGTGGTTAGAAGCACTTCTCACGCTAACCACCATGCCACTGCTTCGCAGCGGCGCAAATCCTGCTTTCTATAAACTATAATATCCCGCAATCCTGGTTACCGCCAAAATCACATCCTCCACATCCTTATCCGTCATTGCATAATAAAGCGGAAGGCTGATAATCTCCTTGTACAATTTCTCTGCATTCGGACAAAGCCCCTTTTTATACCCAAGCCTTTGATAAAAAGGGAAATAATAGACCGGGATATAATGCACGTTACAGCATATATTTTCCGCCCAGAGCGCATCGAAAAACTCTTTTCTCCCTATTTTCAGTTTTTCCGGCACAAGGCGCAAAATATATAAATGTCTCGTAGTGTCCGACTCCGCAATCTCCCTTTGCACAGCCACCTGGGGCAGTTTGGAAAAGGCCTCGTTATATCTTGCAACGATCTGTTTTCTTCTTTCTGAAAACAGTTGCAGCTTATCAAGCTGGCTGATAATCAATGCCGCCTGCATATCCGTCATCCGGTAATTATAACCCAGATCGATCTGTTCATAATACCAGCCCCCGTCCGGCTCATGTTCCATCAGCCCTGCATCCCTTGTAATCCCATGGGATCTGTAAAGCAGAAGCTTCTTATAATACTCCTCACTATCAGTAAGCACTGCGCCCCCTTCGCCACCGGTCACTGTTTTCACTGGGTGGAAACTAAACGTTGTCATATCCGCGATAGAGCCGTTCGCCCTGCCTTTATATTTCGTGCCGATCACATGGGCGCCGTCTTCAATCAATACCAGTTTATGATTCCTGCAAATATCCTGCAATTCATCCAGTTCTACCGACTGCCCGGTAAAATCAACAGCCACCACAGCTTTTGTCTTTTCATTCACCCTTTTTTCCACCGACTTAGGGTCGATATTATAAGTATCTTCATAAATATCGGCAAACACCGGCCTCGCCCCGCAATACAAAGCGCAATTTGCCGATGCGGCAAACGTAACCGGCGTGGTGATCACCTCATCGCCCGGCCCTATGCCTGCCGCCAGACAGGCGATATGCAAAGCCGCCGTCCCATTGCTGCAGGCTACTGCATATCTTGCTCCTGTGATCTTGCACAGCTTTTCTTCCAGCTCCCCGATTTTCGGCCCGCACGTCAAATAATCGCTTTTCATGACATCCACGACAGCCTGGATATCCGCTTCGTCAATATACTGATGCCCATAAAATAATTTTGTATCCCTTACCGGCGTCCCGCCGCAGGATGCGGGTATTTCCCTGCCCATGCTTTCTCCTCCGATGTCCCTTTTATGCTGCCTTTGCCGCTCTATTTTTCCAGTTCCACTGTTTTTAACAGTTCCTTTATCTCCTCTACAGACAGCCATTGCGCGTTATTATCCGAACTATAGGAAAATCCTTCCTTCACCTTCTTCCCACTTAAATCCGGCTTTTGTTTATTATTCCATACCATCTGCGGATAAACGATAAAATGTTTTTCATACTCATATGTCGTAAACGAATCCTCCGTAGTTATCATGATCTCATGCAGCTTCTCCCCCGGACGGATGCCCACTTCCGGCATCTCGCAGTCCGGCAGCATAGCCTTTGCCAAATCTGTGATTTTAAAGGAAGGGATCTTGCTGATAAAGGTTTCCCCGCCCGTAGCTTCTTCCAATGCTTTAATCACCAGCTCCACGCCCTGCGTCAGGCTGATCCAGAATCTTGTCATCCGGTAATCCGTAATCGGCAGCTCCCTACCTCCATTTTTTATGATATTGTAAAAAAACGGGATTACCGATCCGCGGCTTCCTGCCACATTCCCATATCTGACAATGGAAAAATTAATATCTTTCGTTCCCGTATAGGCGTTGGCTGCCACAAACAGCTTGTCCGACACCAGCTTCGTGCCGCCATACAAGTTCACCGGGTTGACAGCCTTATCGGTGGAAAGGGCCACAACCTTTTTCACATTGGAATCCAAAGCCGCATCAATCACGTTCTGGGCTCCATGGATATTAGTCCGGATTGCTTCATTGGGATTATATTCACATGCGGGAACCTGCTTTAGCGCCGCCGCGTGGATTACATAGTCCACCCCTTCCAGCGCCCTTTGCAGCCTGTCCTTATCCCGTACGTCGCCAATAAAGAAACGCAGCCTGCTCTCATATTTTTTAAATTCATTTGCCATAAGGAACTGTTTAAACTCGTCCCGGGAATAGATGATAATCTTTTTCGGTTCATAATGCTCCAGGACATATTTGGTAAAGCAGTTCCCAAAAGAACCGGTCCCTCCGGTTATTAAAATTGTTTTATCATTTAACATTTATTTTCCTCCAACCATTTTTCCATTTTTGGTTTTCCCCAATATTTACATCGCACAGTATACCACAACGCCATCTAAAAAACCACTGCTTTAGGCAACTCAAACCCTCTTCCTTATTATTTCACGAAAATTTCACTTTATCATTTCCTTTTATTCAAATTCAAAGACGCTCCAAAGCCCCATTCTGGCAGCCAAACGATATCCTTCCAAATCAGGATTGCTTTCCAGGATCATTGCCAGGCTTTCCTCCTGCGTGCCGTAATCCGCCGCATAAACAATCAGCCTGCCGCTATCGCAGACCACATCATCCGTAATCCTCTCCGGATTCCCCTGGCTTGCAAAATAAACCCTTTCATACTGCATCAGCTCCTGGGAACGCCACCAGACATGATAAGGAGTGGCGTCATTATATAAGACGACCACAGGCGTATCCGCATTCTCCATTGCGTACTCCATATATCCCCGATCCTCTTCATAAAGGAAAATGACCTTTCCGGTAAACAGCCCATGAATATCCCCCAAAAGGAATGCGGCAGACAAAATAACCATCCCCATTTTCCTGTATTTCTCTTTCTTCCCGCCCTCGTCCGGCAGAAAAAGACTCGCCGCCCGGCTCCAAAGCCCATACAAAGCCGCCATCACCAGCAGCAACACAATACCATAAACAGGAAGCTGATATCTGTTGGAAGTTTCATACAGCAAAAGCGCCGTCTTAGAAACCGTAAAGAAATAGCCGGAACACGCAAACAAAAGCAGGAAATACGGCGCCGCCCCCGTATGAAGACCCGGCCTGTTTTCCTTCCTGCCCATTCTCCTTTCCCTTATCTTTATCATAGCCGCCATAACCGCTATCAGCAACAGCCACAGCCCTAAACATCCTTCAAATAAATATTCGTTCATCAGGCCGGCAAAAAAGCGGAGCCTTTCCCCCGTATTGCCCGCATTTAAAAATTCACTGGCTGCCCCGGTTCCCCTATATCCCCTGAAAATATGGGAAAGGCTGGCCGGGTAGCTGATGATGGCAAGCAATAAGGAAAAACCGCAGGCCATGCCGTATTTCATACAATTTATCCACTTTTTCCTCCATAGCAGTTCCCATAAACAAAAACCAGACGCCATAAAAAAAAGGAAAAGAATATAATAATATTGTGTCAGGAAACCACAGAAATTAACCGCCATCAATGGCAGCAGGAATTTTCGCATACTCCTGTCCTTTTCCACCATCGCCCTTACATGCAGGCAGGCGCAAAGCAGGACAAATACCGTCAACCATTCGTACATACGGATGAACATAACCCCTGAAATAATGACCCCATTCCACCCGTATACCGCCGCTACGGCAAAAGTAAGTTTCCTGTCCTTCCCCGTTACCATAAAAGCCAGCCAGGACAACAAGACAAAATTGATGCAAAATGCGATCATATTAACGCCGATCCCCAGCCATTTACTGAAAACACCCGGAAAAAAGGAACAGGCCGTATGAAGGATAAAATAAAAAAGCGGCGGATGCACATCCCATGACTGCACCATAGACACCAGCCCATAACGGAACCCCTCCCCCGGCAGCACCACAAACTCCTTCCTGAAAACATCCCTTTCCACCCATTCCCTGTCCGGTTCATACAGCCCTGCGGTACGGTTGGTAGAATAAAAAGAATAATATTCATCCTCATGAAATCCGGCCTTCCTGCTCCCGAAATAAATCAACAGCAAGACTTGCAGGCATAACAGGATAAAAAGCGCAGCCAGCCACAGCCTCCCCGCTTTCTTCCCTTCCCATGCCATATCGCGGGAACCGTTCCATTTCTTATTATGATTTCCCTTTTCTACCATACTAATCCTCCATATTAGAGCAGCTTACTGCGATCAGGGCGCATCCCCGGCTCTGACTCAAATTACCGCCCGCACCTGCATCCCTTCATTTTCCATGCATGTATCCGACGCACCGTTTTCGGCGCTGCTGTAAGCAATAAGAGATATACCTTATTCTTTCCACTCAAAAACGGGTTCCTTACGGTATCCCATACGTGTTTCCTCAAATATCCTTTTACCGACCGGTAAAAAGCATCCTCTTTTTTCATCCTTCTTACCGGAATATGAAGCATATAATCCAACCTTTGAAACAGCCCAAAACGAACGGCTTCTTTTTCCAATGCCGGATACTTCTCTTTCACGATCCTCTCAGCCATGTCCGCATTATCCACGATATCCATAAAGACCCGGGAAAACTCCTGCTTCGTTTTCTTTCTCGTATTGCTCCCTATCCGGTAAAACACATGATAGTACTGTTCCGGCGCCACTGCAATCCCATCAATCTCCCCAAGCATCTCCACCAAAAGATGAAAATCTTCGTTCAAAACACCTTCCGGGAACCGGTGTCCGTCAAAAAGGGCCTTGTCCGTCAATTTCGTGCAAAAAGAACAATCCCCCCGATGCAGCAACAGCTCTCTCATAAACTCCTCCCCGGCGCATATATAAGCTTCTTTGGGAGGTTCGCAGACATTGGGGAGCCGTCTGCCCTCCGCATCTATTTCATCCCTGGAAACCTGTGCCATGCGCACGCGCTTCTCCCGGATACAACCCATCAGCCGTTCATACATCTGCGGTTCAATATAATCATCGCTGTCCACAAAACCAAGATAACTCCCCGACGCCTTGCCAATCCCCAGGTTTCTCGCCGAGGAAGAACCCCCGTTGGATTTATGGAACACCCGGATCCTTTCGTCCGTTGCCGCCAGCTCATCCACCAGCTTTTCCGTCCCATCATCGGAACCATCATCCACCAATAAGATTTCCAGCCTGGAATATGTCTGCCTGCGGATGGACTCCACGCACCTTGGAAGACAATCCATAATATTATAAACCGGCACAATTACACTAATTAGTTCCTCCATTCATTTACCCTTTCATAACCAACACGCAGCTACGCATAAACAATGGCTGCTTTATGATTGTACGCTTCCACAAATCGCAGGTTCCATCATAAATATCGCCATACCCTTATCACGGCGCTATAACATGCGCCACGCTTAAAGGCCCTTCCTTCGCCGGAATGATCTGTCCTGTCTGCATCCAGTCCCCGCAGAAACGGATCAGCTCCTTCGCGGCGTGTTCCGCATTCCATATACCGGTGATTGTCTCATAAGCGGCCCTTCCCAGCTTTTCCGCCCGTCCTCTGTCGGACACCAGCCCTTCCAGCAACGTTTCCATTTCCCCATAAGAACCATTTTTATAGACCACTCCGTTTTTCCCATCCTCTATCAGGAACGGGACGCCTCCCGCCTGCGCGCTGGCAATAACGGCGCATCCGCTGTTCATCGCCTCATTGACCACAGCGCCCCATCCCTCCAGATAATTGCTCGTAAAAAGATGGATATGGCATTTTTCCATTATTCTGCGGACTTTTTCCGGCTCCATATACCCATAGAACGTCACGCAGTCCTCCAGCCCCTTCTCTTTGGCCTGCCGGATCATGCTTTCTTCCAGTTCCCCTCCCCCTACCATATGGATATGGAATTTCTTTCCCTTTTTTTTCAGTCCTTCTCCTGCCCTGATTGCAAATTCCGGGTGTTTCAGAGGCATAAAACGTCCGGCCCATATGATATGCGTCTTCCCGTCATTTTCTTTTAATGTCCTGAATTCTTCCTCCGTATAATGCACCGTTTCAGGAAAATATCCAAACTTAAGCATTTTGTCCGGATATGCCCTTATCAGGTGAAAGTCCGACGCCACGTAAGCTCCTGCACATAAGAGACAGACCGGCTCCTTACGGAACCTTATATGGTCTTTATATTTTTTTAAAAGCCCTCTGGGAGAAACCGCTTTCCATTGCCCTTCTCTATACAGCCTCTCACTCAAGCGCAAAGACAACTTCCCCTGCTTAAGGCGTTTTTCTACCAAGCCCGTCACATTCAAAAGGTCTTCCCTGCTGATCCAGCCGAAAATCACGATATCGCTTTCCATCATCAGCTTCCGGCATACCTCTTCCTCTTCATACAGACAATAGACATAAGAAAGCCTGCCGCCTTCCCTGCCCCATCCCATGGCAACCCGTTCCTCTTCCATAGGTTCCGTCTGGATAAAACGATATCCTTCCCCCAGTTCTTTATAACATGCATTTGAAAAAGGTATCTGATGGTGATTAATATAATTGGATACAAAGGTGATCGTCATTGCAAAACCTCCTCGTAGATTGCCAGCAGACGTCTGTAGTTCCTCTCCCCGTCGTGCGCCAGCAGCGCCCTGTCCCTGGCCGCCTTCGTCCTTTGGGCCGTTTCCTTTTTCTCTTCCCACGTCCGCAAGATACATCCTGCCAATGCCTTCACATCGCCGGCCTTATATAAAAGCCCTTCTTCCCCGTCCGTGATCATACTGGGGATACCCCCTGTATCCGCCGCAACGACAGGCACGCCGAGAAGCATTGCCTCACCTACGGAATTCGGGGAATTTTCCAACGAAGAAGGACAGATATATAGGCTGCTTTCCAAAAACTCTTTTTTCATCTCTTCCGCGGTAAGCCGCCCCAGGACTTTCACCCGGCCTTCCAAACCAAAGTCTTTGATCAGCTCTAACAAATATTTGCCATAAGAAGAAAGCTTTATTTTATCCTTTAGCGACTTGCGGGCTACAATATTATTTCCCGCCACATGGACAGAAGCCTCAGGACAGCGGGCCAATACCTCCGGCATGGCTCTTAGCACATAATGAAAACCTTTCAGCGGATAATCCCCCTGGCTTAGGAAGATGCGGTAAGGCACACATTCCTCCGCTTTCCATCTGCCGCTGTAGAAAGGGGGGCGCATCGTTTCATTCATAAAATGATATACCGCTTCCCCGTTAATCTTTTCCGTCTCCCTGCGGTCGAATTCCGTCCTTCCCGTAATATGGCCGACATTTCCCAATACCTCTTTTTCCCGCTCCCCCCGGATCCTGAATTTCTCCTGCTGCTGCAGGATGCCGTCTTTTTTCAGCCAGTCACGGAAGGTCTTCCTAACGGTTACTTCCTTTGGCAGATCGGCCATATAAGCGTCCGCACAGGCAAAACAAAGCCCCTGGATCCCCACCAGCGTCCGGCCCGGCTTTTGGAACGCCCGCACCATCGCCAGGGCATGAGGGAATTCCGTCCCAAAGATATGCACCAGATCCGGTTCAAAATCTTTAAGGATTTCCTTCATCCGCCCCTCTAACTTATCATCATATCTTTCCGGGGCCGTCAGATCTTCTTCAAAGGCATAACACATAATGCCCGTATCCTTCATCCTGAATCCGCCCTGTCCCCCCATGACCGGATGTCGGGAAGGCATTTCCTGTATGGGAAAACAGATTCCCAGCTCTATCCTATTCTTTTTCCCATCCACAACGGATGATCCGCCGCCATTTTCCGCAGCAACCCCATTCTCCCTGCAGATCCTTTCATATATCCCTGTCAGCCACCCTTCCCGGTTGCTGTAAGGAAGCCCCAGTTCTTTTGCAATCGCGGGAATCATAATATTGCATAACCACAATACCTTCACACTAATCCTCCATGCCCATTTTACATTTATTTCAATATCTTTTGCCTTATTATGTGTTAATCCGTCCCTTATGGTTATTTGCCGTAGATCTTTCCCTTTACCCACTGATAAGCACGCGCCGTCGCCTTATTTCCCGCCAGCCAAGTACGCAGCCGCGACAGGGTAAGGAACATCACGGCCTTATATTTTACAATCTGTCCAAACGTCATATACTTCCCTGTTATTTCCCGATGTTCCACCGCCGATACTTTACGGTTTTCCTTTGTTTCCGAAAAACCGCCCCCTTCATAATCCGCAATCAGCATAGGCACATAAACCGTCCTGGCTCCGCCACGGAAAAAGCACCAAAGAAAATGTTCATAATCCCCCCTGACCTTATACCGGATATCGAACTTTTTGTCCTTCATCAGGCTGCTCCCATAAAAACAGGCCTGATGGCAGGGAACATTCCGATAACAGCCAAAAGCGTCCATGGACGGGTTGGAAGCCACCCGGCCCCCGGTCAGCCGTTCATAAATATCCCCATAAAATATATAACGCCCAAAGCTGCCCGCTCCTTCCCTTTTCCCCATCGCCCGCTGCACCTCCTCAATCCGCTCCTTCATCCTTTGCAATACTTCTTTGCTGTAAAACAGATCGCCGCAGTTGAGAAAATAAATGTAGTCCCCCTTTGCTTTATCCACTGCCTGATTCATCCCATCGTAAATACCGGCATCCTTCTTTCGGAAGATACGGATGCGCCCATCCTCAGGAATCCGATCCAGGCAACCGTCCGAAGACATACCGTCCTTCACAATGATCTCATAATCCCCGCAGCTTTGCCCCAAAATGCTCTCCACGGTCTTCTTCAGTTTATCCCCCGCATTCAGACAAACCACCACTATGCTGAATTTCACCATGCCTCATCGCCTCCCATCCGCCAAAACTCAATTTACATCCGACAAAATCGGCACCATATCATGAAACATAAACGTCTGATAAGGCAGCACCCTGATCCCGTCATTCCCGGCCCTCAGCAGATACAGGGCGAAATATCCGGCCGCCGCCAGGAAAAGTGCCGCCTCCCAAAACCGCCGCTTCCTTTTGTCTTCCATCTTTACAAGCACCGCAGGAATAAGGAGGATCTGCGTCACATTCAGATAATACCCGATCCTTGTAATAATAGGCAGGAACGAGCAACATGTATAAAGCGCCAATGCGCCAAGATTACAGAAAAAGTAAAACCGGTTCCTTTTACTTCCCTCTATCGCCTGTTTATAATAACGCATGGAAAATACCAGCACCCCCAGGCACCGCAAAATATTAAACCAACTGACGCCGCCTTCCAGATATTCCGTATCCTCATAGGAAGGATATAAAAATACCACTGCCTTCAAATAAAAATCCTGCAGGAAGAAAAAAGTCGTGCAAAACAATGCCATCAATCCCAACTGCCACTTTTTCCATGCCAAAGAAGCCAGAAAATAAAGCGGGACGACTACCAGCAGCGACTTGTGGAATCCGGATCCCAGCAGGACAATGAGAATAAACTTCCCCCACTCCCCTTTCAGGACATATTGAATGGAATACAATGCCAATGCCAATGCAAAATAATACCGCACCGTATTAAACGTGGAAAAGTAAAACCCAAATGTCATAAACAGGAAAAAGCTCCATCCAAAGCTATCGCTTTGTACGTACATCGCTTTTAAAAAAAACCACAAGGTGAAAAAAGCAAAGACAGCAAAAACAAGCAAAAAGTTTTCGCTTCCCGACAGCTCGTACAAGATTGTCACAAGAGCGTTAAAGCCGGCTTCCGTAGGCACATAACTATAAGCGTCACAGGCGATCAGATGCATGAACTCCACATATTTCGCATAATCGTTCCCCACATTCAGACGACATGCGGATACTGCAAAAAGAATGGCAAAAATAGAGAACAGGCACAACCCATTACACGCCTGCTGCCTGCTGACCTGCCCATACCCATATCCGTTTTCCCAACTCTCCGGCACAGTCCTTACAAATACCGCCAGCCCTGTGGTGGTGGCCGCTATCGCCAAATAAAAAATCATATCTTTCCCTTACCTTCCCGGATCCCTTTCTTCATCAGGGAATATGCCTGTCTCCACCCTATCTCCCGGCACATTTCTTCCTTATGGGCCAACAGGAAACGGAGGGAAAACAAAACCGCCATCCGTCCGTATAAAAAATGGTACAGCACGCCCCTGTCTTTAAAAAACTTCTCATTATATCCGTGAAACCACGTAGACTCCCGCTCTTTCTCTTCCCCAATCACTTCCGGCAAGGCAACGATCTTCATCTTTTTTTTCAGGCAGTCCCTAAGAAAAAGGCTGTCTTCCCCATTGCTGTATTTGGCCCCGCCGCCGAATAAAAGGGAAAAGCTTATATTCGCCCGATGCAGCGCATCCGTCCTTGCCGCAATGCTGTAAGCCGGATATCTGCCGTAGTTATACCAACGGATCCGCTTTTCTTTCTCATTCCAGTACGTCCGCCTTCCTTCCGCCACCTTCACATTAAAAAGCAGCATGTCCGCATCCTTGTGCCTGTCAAACGCTTCCGCCACTTTCCCCTCATAACCGTCTTCATACACAATATCTTCATCCGAAAAAATAGAAATTTCCGCTTCCGCCCGCATCAATGCACTATTGCGGGAAAGCCCTACCCCGCGCTCCCTCAGGCTATAGCATCGGATCATGTGGGAATGATGCTCGTATTCCTCATAGGCAAATCCGTCGCATTGGTTGATGATCACCGCATCCGTCCTTATATTCATCCGCTTCGCTAACGTCCGCACATCCTGATCCACTGCGGATACCAACATCTGTATTTTCATCCTGACCCTCCATGGCAGAGCAGTTTACTGCGATGACACGCGTCGGAAATTTCAAATTTCCGACTGCGATCAGGGCAATTTGAGGCTCTGACTCAAATTGTTGATTGAAAAATGCCTGTATTTTGGGCATTTTTCGGTGTGAGAAAGACTTGCAAAGCAA